>NZ_JAYRDJ010000021.1:0-55699 GCF_041909475.1 Niveibacterium sp.
GTGTTCCGGCGGCTGCGAGTCACACCCGTTTGTGCGGCGCCGCGTTCTGTGCGCTAGGGCACCGCGCCCAATGGCAGCAGCACGCGCACACCGGGTGGTACCAGGTCCGTCGGGAGGTAGCCGATCGCTTTGGGGTCTTGCTGCAGGATGTGGATCAACTCAGCGGCGTTGAGCTGTCGCGGTGGCTTTGCGAGGCCCGAGAACACCAGCCGCGCGCGCAGCCCGCGCATCATCGCCAGGTTCTTGCCGGCCAGGTGCAGGTAGAAAACCTCGCGCGCCGGATCAGTGTCCGGGAGATCGTAGGTGATGTAGTCACGACGCTGGTCCAGCACGAACATCGCATAGGCTTCGTCGCGGGTCAGGCTCGTCAGCGCGGAGTCGGCGCGCACGACGATGGCGATCTCACTGCCGCACGCGCTTTCGGGCCGCGCGCAGATGATCGCGACGACGAGCGCGAACGCCGCCCAACGGCGCGTGCCTTGGCGCTGCGATTCAGAACTGGTAGTCCAGCGCCAGCGTGAAGACATGGATCGGGGCGCTACGGCCGTCGAAGCTTGCGGCAGTGTTGGCGAACACACCGCGGGAGTTGGATGCGTCGAGCGCGTGCCTGTCGTACTGGGCCTTCAGCGCAAAACCGCGGTCTAGATCCCAGCGGATGCCTGCCGTCAGAAGCGTGCTCTCAAGCGTATTCAGCGATGCGTTGTAGGCGCGGAGTGCGGGCACCGCCGCCGCGGGCGATGCCGGTACCGGTTGCGGCGCATAGTCGTCGTCGAAATGGATCTGCGCGATCGCGGCGAAGGGCGTGAGGCGTCCGATCGAGTAGCCCGCGATGGCGTACCAGTCGAACTGCTGCGCCACCAGTTTGGTCGGGCTCTTGCGGTAGATCGCTTCAGTTCGCAGCGTCCATGGCGCGTCCTGATATTCCAGGCCGAAGTCGAACTGCCATGTGCTGTTGTAGCCGGTGTTGTAGTTGAAGGCGAGCGCCGCGGCCGGCGGGTAGCTGGCCGCGGCTTGTGTCAGCGCAGCGTAGAGCTGACGGGTGCCGGGCGACACATTGCGTACATCGGCATGAAACGCGCCGAGATAGCCGCGCCAGGCGCCCTGCGAGACGTCGAACGACAGACTGACGAGGTCGCGCACCGTAACGATGGAGTCACCGACCCGGGTTTGCAGGTCGACCTCACTGTTGCCGTAGGCGATTCGGCTACGCACCATCAGGCCACCCAGGCGGTTCGTCAGGCTGAGGTCGGCGCCATCCAGCGAGGTCAAAGGCATCGGAAAGTACACCGCAAGCGGCGCGCGCGCCTCCAGCCGGCTGTAGCCGACCCAGCGCGTCTCCGATTGCATCCCCGAGGGCATCGGGTAACGACCGAGCCGCAGCACGATATCGTCACGCGGCGCCCAGCCCGCATATAGCCAGTCCGCGCGGGGCTTGATGTCGTCGTAGGTGTCGCTGGCCACGATGACCTGGGCGACGGCCCGCCAGGACGGCAGCGGCGTGTCCCAGCTCAGTTGCAGCGCGAGGTTGGAGTCATTGGCGAAATCCCATTCACGCGATCGGCCGCTGCCCTGGCTCTGGAACTGTGCTGCACGGAAGTCGGCCGCACCATCGGTGAGTGCGCGGGTTGCGGCCAGCGTGGCGTAGCCGTCCAGGCGTAGTTCGCCAAAGTCGCCTGCACCCGCCGCGCTCGGCGCTGCGGCGCAGGACAGGGCTGCCGCAAGGGCGAGGCTGATCGGTGTTCGCGGAAATCCGTGCATGCCGGTTCTCCTGTGCGAGGCTGTAAGACGGCGCTTTGCGACTTCGGGGGCGCCGGCCAGGGCTTACGGGCTGGGCTGCAGCACGGCCACGCTGCGCGTACCTGCTGGTAAATCGGATGCCGGCAGGTACGCGACCGCAGTGTGATCGGCGGCGAGGCGGCCGATCAGTGTGGGCATGTCGAGCTGCTGTGGCGGCCGCCCGGTGCCGGTGAACACAAGCTTTGACCGCAGCGCGCGCATCATCGTCAGGTTCTTCTGCGCCAGGCGCATGTAGAACGCGGCACGAGTCGGGTCGCTTTCCGGCAGGTCGAGCGGATGGAAGTCGCCGCGCCGGTCGAGCACAAACATCGCGTACACCTCGTCGCGTGTCATCAGCCGTATCGATGAGTCGTTGCGCACGACGACCGCGATCGCGCCGACGGCGGCGGGGTCAGCGGCCACGACATCCCCGCAGGTCGCCAGCAAACATGCCAGCAGAAGCCCGCGCAGCGAGTCAGAACTGATAGTCCAGCGCAAGCGAGAGCACATTGATCGGGTCGGTGCGGCCGATGAATCCGGGTTGGGGGTTGACGAACATGCCGCGCGAGTTGGCTTCGTCGAGTTTCAAGCGGTCGTACTGCAGCTTCAGCACTGCGCCACCGGGTAGGTCGTAGCGCACACCAACGCCGACGCGGCGTTGCGCCAGGCCGATCAGCGTGGCGTTGTAGAACGCGGACAGCGCTGCGCCGCCTGGCGTGCCGGTCGGCAGCTGCTTGGGTGACAGATCACTGTCCTGCCACTGGCGACCGGCCGTGATGAAGGGCGTGAAGGCGCCGATCGTGTAGCCGCCTACTGCGTACCAGCCACGCACCGCGTAGATCAACAGCGTGTCGGAACTGCGTCGGACCGCTTCGGTCTTGAATGACCAGGGGGCGCCGAGATATTCGAAACCCAGGCTTAGCTGAGAGACCGGGAACCAGTCGGTCGGGTAGGCCGCGGCCATCTCCGCGGCAATCGGCGAGCCCGGCGCCAGCGCAGAAAGCGAGTCATGCAGCCGTGCCAGCGGCGCTGACTGAACGCGTGCCTCGCCGCGGAATCCGCCAATGTAGGCCCGCCAGACCTCGCCGCCGAACTCGATGCTGCTCGCGGTGACGCGCCGCAGGTCTACCGAGGTGACGCCGGTCCGCGACGCCGTGTCGAAATCGGTCTGCCCAGCACCCGCGCGTAGTTGCAGGTAGTGACTGTCAAAGTCGCGCCGCCAGCGCAAGGATGCGCCATCGAGCGACGTCATCGGCAGGTGGAAATAGGTCTCCGGCTGCGGTGTGGTGGTCAGACGGGCGTGGCCCAGCCAGCGGACCTCCGAATCCATCATTGCCGGGAAGGGCGTTCGGCCCGCACGCAGCTTCAGTGCGTCGGAAGGCTGCCAGCCGACGAAGAGCCAGTCGAGGCGGGGCTTGAAGTCGTCATGCGTGTCGTTTGCAAGGACGCCCTGCGCTACGACCGTAAGCCCCTCCACCGGCGGGGACCAGAAAGCTTGCAGCCCGAGGATCGAGTCGTTCTGGAAGTCCCAAGTGCGGGTGCGATCGGAGCCTGCACTCAGGTAGTTCGCGCTGCGGTAATCCGCCGCGCCGCCGCTGTCCGCCTGTGTCGCGACCAGCGTGGCAAAACCGTTCAGCCGGAACTCACCCGCCGTCTCGGAGACGAACTCGGCAGCTTGCGTTGCCAGCGGGCACAGGATGCCGCAAACAAGAAGGAGGACGTGAGGCTGCGTGGCCATGTCGATGCTTACGGCATGGCTGGCGGGGAACTTGAGCCCGGATTGCCGCTGCCCAGGCCGAGGGCGCTGGGCTCAGCGAGCCGGATTGGCGCTGCCGGTCAGCTCGATGAAGCGTGCGCGGTCATCGTCGAAGCGCTGGCGGATCTGGTCTGCCTCGCGTGTTTTCTGCGCGATCACGCTGCGCAGCGCGGCGAGTTCGGAATCCGTTGCGGTGATGTCTTCGCGCAAAGCGGGCGGGGCGGGCTTGCCCTTGAGGGCGGCGACGCGCGTGTCGAGCGATTTGCGCTCGGCAACCAGTTCGCGTTCGCGGCGGCGCAGGTTGTTGATCTCCTGCGTCGCGCCCTGCATCGTCAGATCGCGGCGCGCTTCGATCTCGCTTGCAGAGCTGTAGCTTTCGAGCAGCGCCTTGTCACGCCGCTGACGTTCGGCGACACGTGCTTCGGCATCGCGCTTGGCTTTCTCTTCAAGCGCTTTCCGCGCGCGCTCTTCCTGCGTCAGCGGCGCTTCGACGTCTCGCCGCGTCACGCCGCTGCGCGACATCTCCTTGTAGGCGCGGTTGTAGCAGGCCTGTGGCAGCGGGTCGCCGCACACCTTGTGGCCTGACGCATCCTCGCAACAGAACACGCGCTCTCCTGCCGCATGGGCGGCAGTGGCTGCGAAGCAAGCGAGCAGAAGCAGCAGCCGGTCAGGCCGCATCGCCAATGCCCCATTGCGCACGATAGGCCTGGACGGCATCAAGGTGCGAAGCCAGTTGCGGGTTGCTGCCGAGATACGTGATCAGGTCGAGCAGGGTCGCGACGGCGACGACCGGGACGCCGAACTGACTGCGCACCTCCTGCACCGCGGACAGCGCACCGGTGCCGCGCTCCATGCGATCAAGCGCGATCACCACGCCGGCCAGTTCCGCGCCCTGAGCCCGGATGATCTCGACGGACTCGCGCACCGAAGTGCCGGCGGAGATCACGTCGTCGAGCACGAGGACGCGGCCCTTGAGCGGCGCCCCGACCAGCGTGCCACCTTCGCCGTGATCCTTGGCTTCCTTGCGGTTGAAGCAGAACGGCACGTTATGGCCGCGCTCGGCGAGCCGGATTGCGGTGCCCGCTACGAGCGGGATCCCTTTGTAGGCCGGGCCGAACAGGGTATCGAACGCGATTCCGGAGCTGGCGACCGCATCGGCGTAGTAGCCGCAAAGCTGGCCGAAGGAGGCTCCATCATCGAACAGCGCCGAGTTGAAGAAGTAGGGGGACAGGCGGCCCGCCTTGGTCTTGAATTCACCGAAACGCAGAACGCCTTTTGCGACGGCGAGAGCGAGGAAATCGCGGCTAAAATCCACAGTTGTCCTAAGTACAGTTTTTGGCGCTTTTGCCGCGCCTGTCAGTTCGTAAAATATTCCGACAAATGGCCCTGCCGATGTTACGCGTCATCACTCTCAACCTCAACGGCATCCGTTCCGCTGCCAGCAAAGGATTTTACGAATGGCTGGCGGAACAGCGTGCCGACTTGGTGTGCCTGCAGGAAATCAAGGCTCAAGAGGCCGATCTGACCGAGGCGCTGCGTGCGCCGGCCGGCTGGCATTCACGTCTGCACTGCGCGGAAAAGAAGGGCTACAGCGGCGTCGGCGTGTTTGCACGGCCGCAGCCCGCGGGCTGGGTCGAAGGGCTCGGCCACGCCGAGTTCGATGCCGAGGGCCGCTATCTGCAGGCCGATCTGCAGACCGCGATTGGTCCTTTGTCCGTCGTTTCGCTGTACTTGCCGTCCGGTTCCAGCTCAGAGGAGCGCCAGGCGGCGAAGTTCCGCTTCATGGACCTCTTCCTGCCGCAGATGGCGGCGCTGCGGGCGAGCGGGCGCGAGGTGATCGTGTGCGGCGACTGGAACATTGCACATCGCGAGGCCGATCTGAAGAACTGGAAGTCGAACCAGAAGAACTCCGGCTTCCTGCCGGAAGAACGTGCCTGGCTGAGCCGTCTGTTTGACGAGCAGGGCTGGGTCGACGTGTATCGCCGTCTGCATCCGGACACCACTGACGCCTGTTATACATGGTGGTCGAACCGCGGCCAGGCTTGGGCCAAGAACGTCGGTTGGCGTCTCGACTATCAGATCGCCACGCCGGGCATCGCCGCGCTTGCGCGCAGCGCCAGCGTCTACAAGGATCAGCGTTTCAGCGACCACGCACCGCTGACCATCGACTATGAGCTTGCCTTGCAGGGCTGATGTGCCCGGCGATTGCCGCGCATGAGCCGCCGGGAGTAAGCTGGGGCAGGGTTGCGGCGGGCGCCGCAATCCTTGTTCCTGCTACCGGAGACAGCCATGAGCGAGATGACGCAAGCCACGCGCGACAAGATGATCGCGGATTTCAAGCTGGTGATCAGCGACGCCGAGCAACTCCTGAAACTGACCGCCGACGACGCCTCGGGCAAGTTCTCCGATGTTCGCGGCCGCCTTGGCGAGCGCCTCGCAGCGGCGCGTACGCAAATGAGCGAGCTCGAAGCGGCGGCGGTTGCAAAGGCCAAGGAAGTCGCCAAAGCCACCGACAACTATGTCCACGAGAATCCATGGCAGTCGATCGGTATTGCTGCCGGCGTCGGCTTCCTTGTCGGACTGCTGGCCGGTCGTCGCTGATCACATGATGCCGCGGCGAACGACGCACACTGGAGCCGGTCATGGCGGGCGATGAGGGCGGCGGTATCGCCGAGCGGCTCGGGCGGCTCGGCGACGCCGCACTCGGTACCGCGCAGACGCGGCTTGCGCTGCTCGCAGTCGAGGTTGAGGAAGAAGGGCTGCGGCTCGGCACGGCGCTGTTCCATCTGATCCTCGCTGCCCTATTTACAGGCTTCGGCTTGCTCGCACTGGCGGTGTTCGTGACCGTGTGGCTGTGGGACAGCCATCGTCTGTTGGCGCTCGGCCTTGATTCCGTGCTGTTCCTCGGGCTTGCGGCCTGGACGGCCACTCAGGCGCATCGGCAACTTGCCAGTGGTTCCCGCATGTTCAAGGACAGCATTGCGGAGCTTGAGCGCGATCGCAACGCGCTGCGCGGGCGGCACGACTGATGGCTGAAGTCCGGCTCGCTGAGCGGCTGGCCGAACGCCGCGCCGCGCTCGTCGAGCGCTCGGGGCGGGAGCGGGCACGGCTCGCCGCCGATCTTGGTGCGCTTGCGCCAGCCTTCGGTGCTGCGGACAAGCTCGTCGTCGCGGCAAACTGGGCGCGGCGGCACGGGCCGGTCATCGTGCTTGTCGCTGCCGCAGTGCTGGCTGTGCGTCGCCCATCCAGGCTTGTGAAGTATGCCGGCCAGGCTTGGTCGCTATGGCAGGTTTACCGTGGCTATCGCGACCGCATCGACGGTTTGATTGATCGAATCGAACGGCACTGAGGCCTGCGGCGCGGGCAAGCGGCGGGTCGGCCTTGATCCAGCGCATCCGTCCTGATTCGCGGGCCTGTGGTTTGACGGGTCTGGGCGCTAGAATCGCGGATTCTTGACCCCCCCGGAGCCCACGATGCTCGAATCGTATTTCAAGTTGAGCGAACACCGCACCACGGTGCGCACTGAACTTCTCGCAGGCCTGTCGACCTTCCTGACGATGGCCTACATCATTTTCGTCAACCCTAGCATCCTGTCTGCAGCCGGCATGCCGCACGACGCCGTGTTTGCAGCGACCTGCCTTGCGGCGGCGCTCGGTTCGATGATCATGGGCCTGTACGCCAATTATCCGATCGCGATGGCGCCGGGCATGGGGCTCAACGCCTACTTCGCCTTTGCCGTGGTGCAAGGCATGGGCTTTACGTGGCAGGCTGCGCTCGGCGCGGTGTTTATCTCTGGCTGCTTGTTCATTCTGGTCAGCCTGTTCAAGGTGCGCGAGTGGATCGTCAATGCGATCCCGCATTCGCTGAAGCTGGCGATTTCGGCCGGTATCGGCCTCTTTCTCGCGATCATCGGCCTCAAGAACGCCGGCCTGATCCAAGGCAATCCGGCGACGCTGGTGACCCTCGGCGACCTGCATCAGCCGGGCCCGCTGCTCGCGATCGGCGGTTTCCTGTTGATCGTTGCGCTGGAAGCTCGGCGCATCACTGGCGGCATCATCCTTGGCATCCTCGCGGTGACGGTCGCTTCGATCGCGCTTGGTTACTCGAAGTTCTCCGGCGTGTTCTCGGCGCCGCCATCGCTGGTACCGACCTTCGGCCAACTCGACATTGGTGCCGCACTCAACGCCGGCCTGGTGACCGTGGTGCTGACCTTCTTCCTGGTTGAATTGTTCGATGCGTCGGGCACGCTGATCGGCGTGTGCCATCGTGCCGGCCTGCTCGACAAGGACGGCCGTCTGCCGCGCCTGAACCGCGCGCTGCTGGCCGATTCCACCGCGATTGCCGCTGGCGCCGTCATGGGTACGTCTTCGACGACTGCCTACATCGAGAGTGCTGCGGGCACGGCGGCCGGTGGCCGCACCGGCCTCACCGCAGTCACCGTGGCGCTGCTGTTCCTCGCCGCCTTGTTCCTCGCGCCGCTTGCGGGTGCGGTGCCGGCCTATGCAACCGCCCCGGCGTTGATTTATGTTGCGATCCTGATGACGCGCGGCCTTGCCGAGATCGACTGGGAAGACCTCACCGAAGCAGCGCCGGCCGTGGTGTGCGCGGTGACGATGCCTTTTACCTTCTCGATTGCGCATGGCATCGCCTTCGGTTTCGTCGCCTACGCCGGCATCAAGTTGCTGGCTGGGCGCGCAAAGGAAGTGCCGGTGGCAGTGTGGGTGATTGCCGCGGTATTCGTAGGCAAGTTCGCGTTGCTCTGAGCAGCGTGGAATCGGGGGGCGGCGCATGTGCCGGCCCTCCGGGTCAGGCAGACTGGGTGTGAGCACGGCGAACGAAACGAAGCGGAAGGGCGCGGCAAGACTCCAGGATCTCCTGACTTGCTGTGTGCTGGCCTGCGCGCTCGTCGCCGGTGCCGCCCAGGCCGGCATTGGCGAGGATGTGCAGGCACTCGCCGCGCGCCGCGATGTGTCGACGCGCGATGTGCAGAACCAGCTCGACGCCATGCGCAGCGCACTTACGAGCGCGCCGGCAACCGTGCGCCGTGAGGCGCAGCGGCTTCAGGCCGAGGTCCTGATCGAGCGCGGCCAATTCCGTGCCGCGAGCGAGCAGCTCGCGCAGTTGCAGGCCAACGCCGAGGCGGTACACGACGACCAGATGCTGATCCGCGCGCTGGTGCTCAAGGCGCGGCTCGCCTACTACCGCGGGCAGCCGGAACAGCAATACGAGGCGGCAAGGCGCGCCGTCTCGGTGGCCGAGCCGCTCGGAGTGCAGACCCTGCTGGCGCAGGCCCAGCAGGTGCTCGGCATGGCGTATGTCCGGCTCGGGCGCAATGAAGACGCAATGCGCACATTGCTGGCGGCGCTTGATACCGCGAAGAAGGCGGGCGATGTACCGCTTGGCGGCCTGATCCTGAAGTCACTCGCGGTCGTCCAGACCTATGTGCCGGACATCGCGCGTGCGCGGCAATACATCGAGGAGGCCCTCCGCACGATCGAGCCGACGGGCGACCAGTGGCTGCTGTCCGAGATCGAAATCCTGCGGGCGATCGTGTCGGGGCCGGTGGAGGACAACACATCGGACCTGTCGATGCTGATTCGTGCGCATCGAATGTCCGAGCGCCTTGAACTCGCTTTCGATGAGGAGATCTCGCTCGTCAACCTGTCGGACTGGTATCTCAACAAGAAGGAATGGGCACGTGCGATCGAGGTCTCGAAACAGGCGGTGGAAGTCGCCATGCGTTTCGACGAGCCCGAGCACAGCGGGCTCGCTTTCATGAACTACGGCCTCGCGCTGATCGGTGGCGACCGCGCGCCGGAGGGCATCCGCCAGCTTGAAGAAGCGATCGCGGTGTTCCGTCGTTCCGGTGAGGATGCCTTCCTCGCCAACGCGATCTACGAGGTCGCCAAAGCCTACGAGCGCGTCGGCCGCATGAAGGACGCGACCGCTGCGTACCGCGACTACCGCGCGGTGCGCGATGCCAACGAGGGGCGCTCGCGTGCGCGGCTGGTCGCGGAGATGCAGGAACGCTTCGATGCCGAGCGCAAGCAGACCGAGATCCTGCGGCTGCGCGAGGACAACCTGCGCACCACTGCGGCGGCCGAAACCCAGCGGCAGCGCGCGATGTTCTGGAGCATCGTCGCCGCGATCACGATCGTCGCAGGGTTTGTGATCGGCCTGATGTTCCGCCGCACGCAACGCGTCAACGCACGCCTCATCGAGGCAAACAGTCAGCTCGCGTTCCTTGCCGAGCGCGACTCGCTGACCGGGTTGTTCAATCGCCGCGCGATGCGCGCATGGATCGAGACGCAGACCGTGTCGTCCGACGTCTCGCCGATGGCCTTGCTGCTGCTCGACATCGACCACTTCAAGGGCATCAACGATCGGCTCGGCCACGCGATTGGCGACGAGATCATCATTGAATTCGGTCAGCGGGTGCAGGCCTTGCTGCGCGATGGTGACCGCCTTGCGCGTTGGGGGGGCGAGGAATTTCTCGTGGTGTTGCGCGGCGTATCCGCGCATCAGCTGCCGGCGCTCGCGCAACGCATCCTGCGCAGCATTTCGGACACCCCATTCGGCACATCGATCGGCCCGGTGCCGGTTACGGCGTCGATGGGCTTCGCCCCCTTCCCGCTCGATCCGGAAGCAGTCGACGAGGGTTGGGAGGGGCATCTGGCGATCGCCGATCAGGCGCTGTACCGCGCCAAGGGCAGCGGCCGCAACGCCGGCTTCGGTGTGCTGGCGCTCGTTGCGCCCTGGGGCGAAGTGCGGCGAGGTCTGGCGGAGAGCTTCGACAGCGTGATCGCGAACGGTTTGGTGATTTCCGATGCCTGCCGCGGCGGCGCAAGCCTGGTCGACAAAGTGATCCCGTTCGGAGGCCGCAACTATTCGCCCAACTGAGCGCGGCCGATAGGCCGGGTTCGCTGCATGAGGTAAGCGGTGCGGCTGCGCCGACCCGGCCGCCAGACCCGTTTACCAGTCTTCAAGTTTTTCTTTCTTGTGTTTGACGACGCCGCATAGGCCGTCGCTGGAGTATTCATGTTGCTTGACCCCAACTACCTGCGCGACCGTATCCGTACGGTGCCCGACTGGCCACAAGCCGGCGTGCAATTTCGCGATATCACCCCGCTGCTGCAGGACCCGAAGACGCTGCGCGTGCTCGTGGAGCAATTCGTGTTCCGCTACATGGATCAGGACATCGATCTGATCGCCGGTATCGATGCGCGCGGCTTCATCATCGGCGCGATCCTTGCCCATGAGCTGAACGTCGGCTTCGTGCCGATCCGCAAGAAGGGCAAGCTGCCCTACACGACGATCTCTGAAGAGTACGAGCTTGAATACGGCAGCGCGACGGTGGAAATGCACAGCGACGCCTGCAAGCCCGGCGACCGCGTGCTGCTGATCGACGACCTGATCGCAACCGGCGGCACGATGATGGCCGGCAAGCGGCTGCTGGAGCGGCTCGGCGCCGTCGTCGTGGAAGGCTGTGCGATCGTCGACCTGCCCGAACTCGGCGGCTCGGCCCTGCTGCGCGAAGGCGGCCTGAAGCTTTTCACGCTCGTCGACTTCGCTGGTCACTGAATCTGAATACGAAAGAAGGAGAACTCATATGTCCGTCGTCGATATGAAGGAAATCGAGCGCGCGATGGCCGAGGCGGACTGCCTCGTGCCGGACGAAGGCGTCGAAGCCGCGTTGGACCAACTTGCCGAAGGCATTACCGCGCGCCTGCGCCACACCAACCCGCTGGTGTTCTGTGTCATGAACGGCGGCCTGATCCTCGCCGGCCGCCTGTTGCCGCGCCTGCCGTTCCCGCTCGAAGTGTCCTACCTGCATGCGTCGCGCTACGGCCACGCCTTGCAGGGCAACCTGCTCGACTGGCGCGTGCGCCCGACGCAGGATCTGCGCGGCCGTACGATTCTGGTGCTCGACGATATTCTCGACGAGGGCCATACGCTGTCGGCGATTCTCGAATACCTGAAGGCCGAAGGCGCCGGGCAGGTCTTCTCGGCGGTGCTCGTGCACAAGCTGCACGACCGCAAGGCCTCGCCGGGCATGCGTGCCGACTTCACCGGGCTCGACGTGGCCGACCGCTTCCTGTTCGGTTGCGGCATGGACTACAAGGGCTACTGGCGCAACGCGCCGGGCATCTACGCGCTGAAGGGGTACTGAGTGCCTGCAACGCGCGATCAGGTTGTCGAAGCGACGCAACGCTGGCTGGAGCGTGCGGTGATCGGGCTCAACCTGTGCCCGTTCGCCAAGTCGGTATGGGTCAAGAACCAGGTGCGCATCACCGTCAGTGAGGCGCAGACCACAGATGCGCTGCTCGATGAGCTGGTCGCGGAGTTGCAACTGCTGGCCGACACGCCTGCCGAAGAGACTGACACCACCTTGCTGGTCCATCCGCAGGTGCTGACGGACTTCTACGACTTCAACGACTTCCTCGACGTTGCCGACATCGCGCTGGCTGAGCTCGGGCTTGACGGCGAACTGCAGATCGCGAGTTTCCACCCGGATTTCCAGTTCGCCGACGCTGACCCGGACGACATTACCAATGCCACGAATCGTTCGCCGTATCCGACGCTGCACCTGATCCGCGAAGCGAGCATCGACCGTGCCGTCGAAGCCTTCCCGGACGCCGCCGACATCTACGAGCGCAACATGGAAAAGCTGCGCGAGCTGGGGCCCGAGGGCTGGGCGGCGCTCGGCGTCGGGCCGGACGCGCCGGAGAAGTGAGCCGAGGCGCCGTTCGACGGCGCCGCCTCAGGGCTTCATGAAACCAAGGTCGTTGAGTGGAAAGTTCGCCAGCCCGGGCAAGGTCGCCGCTATCTGCGCGGCGCTGAGCCCGAACCATCGGGCCAGCGTCGCGGCGTATTGCTCCACCGACGACGCGGGAATCCAGCGGCCCTGCCGTTCCCAGCTCTCCACGCCGACATCGTCCGCACCGCCGAGCACCAGGTCGGGGTAGCGGCCGTAAGTCTTGCCGCCTGCCACGGCGCCGCCGATCACCAGATGGTGATTGCCCCAGGCGTGGTCGGTGCCACTGCTTGCATTCGGCAGGAAGGTGCGGCCGAAGTCCGACATCGTGAAGCTGGTGACGGCACTGGCCTGGCCGATCCGCACCGTGGCGTCGTGGAACGCCGCCAGCGCCGCGCCGAGCTCCGCGAGGAGCTTCGGATGTCGCGTCAGCTGATCGGCGTGGGTGTCGTATCCCCCTTGGGCGACCACGAACACCTGCCGCCCGCTGCCGTTCGTCGCACCGTAGCGGATCAGCTTGGCCACCTGATAGAGCTGCTTTGCGAGCGGCGTGTCGGTAGCGCCGGCGAGGTTGCCGAAGGCAAGGTCGATCGCGTCGGAGGAGCCGCTGGTGGGCGTGGTTTTAAGTACTGGTCCGAGTGTGGCGCTCGTATCTAGCGCGCTCTTCTGGATGCTGCCGTAGGCCTGCATCAGACGGTTGCTGTAATTGGCGCGCGCCATCGTTTCGAGTGCTGCACGTCGGCTCGCGTTCGGCCCGCCGAACCAGCCGCTGGGCGAGAAGTCGTCGCCGGGGCCTGGCAGCGCCAGCGCCGCGCCGGTGTCGCTGCTGCCGAAACGCCCCGCACTGCCGAGTGCAAGCACCGGCCCGACGCCCGCCTGTGCAGCGAGTCGCCCACCCCAACCGGTGCGGGCCAGCACGCTGCGCCCGGCGCATTCCCACAGCGTTTGCTGGTCGGAATGCGAGAACAGGTTGTCCGGCAGCATCTTCGTTTTCAGATCGGCCTTGGTCAGTGGCACTGCGAGCGGGCCGACATTGAACACGGGCGCCAACGCACCCGCGGCCCACAGCGGGCCCAGCGGCGCAAGCGACGGATGCAGCCCATAGTCGCTGCCGAGCGCGACAAGGGATGACTGCGCCACCGCCAGCTTCGCGCGCACCGCGGCGTACTGCGCGTAGCGCGTGGTGTCGCGCGGGATGATCGTATTCAGGCCGTCATTGCCGCCGTAGAGGAATACGCACACCAGCGCCTTGTATCCGGGCGCCGATTGCGCCTGCGCCTGAAGGCTGCCAAGCAGGCCGATGCTGGCAGCGGCGGAGAGTCCGCTGGCGTGGGCGGCGGAGCGAAGAAAGTCGCGGCGCTTCATCGTTGCACCTGATAGTCGGGCGAGGCGAGCAGCAGGTAGAAGGCGGTGCGTACCCGCTCGCGGCGGTAGCTGTCCTTGTAGCTCTTTGCATCCCAGGCGGCGATGGCGTCGATCACCGCTGCGCGGGTGCTGGCGCTGCTGCGGTTGCCTGTCAGCACGCGATCGATGCGGTCGAAGAGTGCGGCGGGGTCGTCGGCTGCAGATTCGAATGACGTGACGTTGGTCCGCGTACCGGTGGCGCCGGGGATCGAGCTGTCGGGCGAAATGCCGCCGCCGTTGTTCCAGTAGAACAGCCCGTCGCCCAGGTTGTAGCGCGTCATTGCCGTGGACGCATTGGCAACACCGAACTCTGGCGCCAGGTCGGGCTTGCCCGGCAAGGGATAGTCGGCAGGGAAGTAGTTGAAGACCGAAGGCGCGGTGTAGACCATCTGACCCAGCAAGGCGCCGATCCACCAGTAGAAGGGGGCGCCGTCTGTGGTGCCGTTGGCGGCACGCAACAGGTTGATCGTGAATTGCGTCGGCTCGCGCAGGCGTCCGTAGCCCGGGTCGTCGGCGCGGGCTACGTCGCGCGATTCCGGGTCGAGCAGGATCGCTGCCAGTGTCGCTTTCATGTCACCGCGCTTGCCGCTGCCGATGCCGTTGGAGCTGCCGCTGGCAATGGCGGTTGCAACACGCTCGACATAGGCCGGCGTCGGGTTGCTGGTGACGAGTCGCTGGATCAATTGTTTGCCGATGAAGGGCGCGAAGTTCGGGTGGTTGAACAAGGCGTCGAGTACGGCATCGGCGGCTTGCCGCGGCGTGCGCGTCGCCGGGATCGTTGCGCCGCCCGGCAGGCTACGCAGCGTCTGGTCGTGTTGGGCTGGGTCGGCAAGCATTTCGCCGCGCAGGAAGGTGGCGTTGGTCCAGTCCCACTTGCCCCACGGGCTGACACCGCCCGCCGGGTAGGTCCAGCCCGTCAGCGCGTAGGCGACTTCGCGCACGCCGGTGTTGTCGTAGGTCGCGCGACAGCTACCGCCGTCGAGCTCGCCGCCGGGTGTCAGCGCACAGGGCCCGATCGTGAACAGCTGCATCAGTTCGCGTGCGAAGTTCTCGTTCGGCGCGTCCTTCTCGTTGTTCACCATGTTCAGATAAGCGCCCATCACCGGGTGCAGCGCCATCTTGCCAAGCAGCTCGCGCAGGTTGCCGAAGGCGTTGTCGCGCAGCATCTGCTGGTAGTCGCGCAGGCCGTAGGTGCCCTCCACCTCGTGGCCGGAAACGACCCAGATCTGCGAGAGCGCCCAGGCGGTACGCTGCCGTAGCTGATCGCGCCCGCTCAGCGCCTGGTGGTAGAACTCGCGCGACAGCGGTTCGGCCGAGTAGTAGTCGCGCCAGCAGTTGCTGCCGAGCATGCGCTCGGTGCAGAAATCCTTGAGGCCCGCGGTGTGAATCTCGGCCGAATAGTTCGCAAACGTGGAGGCCGGTGCGTCGAACTGGGTCAGCAGCCATTGTTTGGGGCCAAGTTGGGTGGCCTCCGTGATGGCAGCCTCCGAGGCGCCCCAGCCGCCCTGGTCAAGCAGGCGGACAGCCTCCTGGGCCGTCATCGGCGTCTCGCCGGTCGCGGGAGGCGGCGTGGGGACCGGGGCTGTCGTACTGCTGCCGCCGCCTCCGCCGCCACAGGCGGCAAGCATCAGCGCAGCACTGGCCGCGATCAGCGCGGTAAGGCCGCGCAGGCGTTGTCTCTGCATGGGTCTGCTCGGGTTGGGTGATTTTTTTCACGAGCATACCCGAGCCATTCAAAACCATGCGGATGGCATCGGCTGACGTCACCCTTTCGCGCACGCGTCGGCCGCTTACGCTGCGATGCCAAGCCAGACCAGCAGCGCCCAAACGATGGCGGTCGTCCACCCGATCAGCGTCAGCGCGGCGAGCGGGTAGTTGCGGACTTCGGCCCCGGCGGGCGCGGGTGCGCGGCCGGTGAGCATGCTGCGCGGCAGGTTCTGGCGCTCCAGCAGGCTCATCACCATCACCCCGCCGAGGTGCACCACGATCAGCGCGAGCAGGCCTTCGGCGAGCGCTTCGTGCAGCTCGGCAAGCGCTTCGATTTCGTCATAACGGTAGTTGAGCACGCCGGTGGTTGCGGCGCCGAGGGCGAGCCCGAGCAGGCCGATGACGGCCCAGCCACCGATCACGGTATGGGTGGCGCGCGGTGCGGCGTGGCCGGCGAGGTGGTCGCGCAGCTCGGCAAGGGCGGCCGCGGGGCTGCGTACAAAGGTGCGGAAACGTGCCGAGCGGCTCCCGACAAAGCCCCATAGCAGGCGGAACAGCACGACTGCGCCGGCGACGCTGCCGGCTACGATATGCACCCGCCGCCAAGCTTCCTGCTCCGCGGTGATCCATGCGATTGCCACGCTGGCGGCCAGCGCCCAATGGCCGATGCGGACCGGCAGATCCCAGATACGAACGTTCATTACGGGACTCCTTGGATCAGTCTTCAAAGCGACGGCCGACGGCCGTCAGGGCGTGTTCGCTGAAGCGGCCCTTGTCTGCGCCTTCGTGGCAGGCCTGGCAGTTCGCCGCGCTTTTCACCTCGGGCGAGCGAAACGCGCTGCTCGGGATCTCGTGGTGCTTGCGTCCGTACCAGCGGGTGTCGGTGATGCGTCCGCTGGTCGCGTCGAAGCGTTCGCCGTCCGGCGCGGCGTTGCGCTCGAGAAAAGTGAGGATCGTCTTGGCATCGGCGGGTGCGAGGCTGGCGTCGCTGCCGAAGTGCTTCTGCAGGCCGTTCATGACGTTCTGCCAGCCTTGCTTGGCGAGAAGCTGTGGCGGATAGGCCACATGGCAGCTGCTGCATTCGCTCTTCCACACCGGCGGCGCGCCGCTCGGCAGCGTGACGGAGCCGGCGTGGACGGGCGCCGCGATGGCACCGGCGAGGAGTGCGCCGAACAGGAGTGTCGTCTTCATGTCAGCTCCCGGCGCGCAGGAAGGCGATCACGTCCGCTTTTTCGGCGGCGCTGCAATCGCGGCCGACGACTTCGCGGCAATTACGGCGGAACCACTTTTCGGTTTTCGCGGCGTCGGTGAAGCGCTGCGGATTTGCGCGCACCGCCATCGGTTCGATCTGCTTGCCGGTGATCGCGTGCTTGCCGGCGGCGGCGAGATCGTTGCCATGGCATTGCGTGCAGGCTGGGAAGTCCGCACTGACGCCGTGGCGTGCCGTGAACAAGGTACGACCGCGCTGCGCTGAAGCGGTGAAGCCCGCACCCGCCTGGGCCGCATAGGCGGCCTGAATGTCCTGCGGGGCTTCGGCCGACGCCGTGGTGGCGCCGAACAGCGTCGCGGCGATCAGCGCGACAATGGCGGCTGGTTTCATGATTGGTCTCCTCGGTTGGGTGGCGCCATTGCAGTGCCTCAGCCTTAAGGGCGGCTTAAGCCGCGCCGGCGACAGTGGAGCCTGAAACGAACGGGAGGCACGATGCGGGTGCTGCTGGTGGAAGACGACAAACCGCTGGGGCAGGCGGTGAGCGACGGTCTGGCTGATCTGGACGTGCGCTGCGAGTGGGTCTGCGATGGCACGGCGGCCGACGCCGCGCTGGCGACCGATGCCGAAAGCCTCGATGCCGTCGTGCTCGACCTCGGGCTGCCGGGGCGGGGTGGCCTCGCGGTGCTGAGTGCTGCGCGGGCACGCGGGTTGCGCATTCCGGTGCTGATCCTGACCGCGCGCGACAGCGCAGAAGACATCGTGGCCGGGCTCGACGCCGGTGCCGATGACTACCTCGTCAAACCCGCCGATCTGCGCGAGATCGCAGCCCGCCTGCGTGCGCTGGTTAGGCGTGCGGCCGGCCACGCCCAAGCGCGCCTGAGTTGCCGCGAGGTGGCGCTGGAGCCGGCCTCCCGTCGCGCCTGGAAGGGCGATGCGGAGGTCGAACTATCGGGGCGCGAGTTCGACATTGCCGAACTGTTGCTGCGCCACGCCGGGCAAGTCGTCACGCGTGAGCGCATCGAACAGGTCATGTACGGCTGGGATGGCGGTGCCGAGAGCAATGCGCTCGAAGTGCACATCCACCATCTGCGCCGCAAGCTGGGTGCCGACTTCATCCGCACCTTGCGTGGCATCGGCTACATGGTGGAACGCACATGAGACCGCGTCTGTCGCTGACCGCGCGCGTCGTGCTGATCGTGACGCTGGCGCTCGCCGCCGGCGGCGCGGGCATCGGCTGGCTGGTGTTCCGCGCAGCGACCGGCCAGGCCGCTGAACTCTTCGACGGGCAACTGGTGCAGACGGCGGAGATGCTGGTGGCCGTGGCGCATCAGGGCGACATGGCGCCACCCAAGCCGGCCGAGCGTCAGCACGCCCATGACGCTGACGACGACGCCGCGCAGCGCGGTGCGAGCGGCCCGCGGGAGATCCGCTTCGGGCGCCGCTTCCGCCAGGTGCTGGTGTATCAGGTGTGGAGTGCCGGCCCTGACGCGCGCCAGCTCGCGCGCAGCCCGCATGCGCCGGAAGAATGGCTGCCGGCCGCCGCCGAGGGCTTTACCGATGCGCGGTGGGCGGGTGGGGCGTGGCGTTTCTTCCGCTTTGAGCGGGCCGGTTGCATCGTGATCGTCGGGCAGAACGCCGAGGTGCGACAGCGCCTGGTGCACGAGATCGGCGAACACGGTTTCACGCCGCTGGCGATCGGCTTTCTCGGCGTGATCCTGCTCGCCTGGGGCGCGATTGCGTTGGGTCTGCAGCCGTTGTCACGGCTTGCCGGCGAATTGCGCGAACGCGCGCCGGATCAACTCGATCCGCTCACTGATCGTGCGCGACCGCGCGAACTCGCGGCGCTGGTGGCTGCGCTGAACGGGCTCTTCGCACGGGTTGCGCGCGCCTTTGAGAACGAGCGCCGCTTCACCGCGGACGCCGCGCACGAACTGCGCACCCCGCTTGCGGCGGTCGCGGCGCAGATCCAGTCGGTCGAAACCGCGCCGGACGAGGCCACGCGGGCATCGCGCCTGCAGCTGGCGCTTGCCGGTGTGCAGCGCATGGCCCGCCTGGTCGAGCAGTTGCTGGCCGCCGCGCGGCTTGATGCACTCGATTCGGTGCGACGCGAATCGGTGGATCTTGCGCAGCTTGCGCGTGATCTGGCTGCCGAACGTGCTGCCGCGGCGCTGACGCGCGATGTGGAGCTGGCACTGGAAGCACCCGACAAGCTGCCCGCCCAGGTTCAGCCGGAGCTGATGCGGGCGCTGCTGCGTAACCTGATCGACAACGCGGTGCGCCACGCGCCGGCGGGCTCCGATGTCACGCTGCGGCTGCAGCGCGAAGGCGATGCCGTACGGCTATCGGTGTCGGACGCCGGCAGCGGCGCCGATGACGCGCTGATGGCGCAGCTGGGTGAACGCTTCGTTCGAGGTGAGGCGATGGCCGGCACCACCGGCGCCGGGCTTGGCTTGTCGATCGTGCGGCGGATCGCGGCGCTGCACGGTGGCGCCGTCGATTTTTCCCGTGCGGAAGAGGGCGGGCTGAAGGTGACGGTGCGGATCGAAGCCTGAGCGCTGTCGCGCGCTCAGGCTGCTCAGGCGGGCACGGGTCGCCCGCGCGCGATCGCGAGCGCCAGCGCCTCGTCGGTGATCACGTCGAAGCACTCGCGGAAGCTCTCCGGGATCTCGGCGGGGCGGCCGCTGCGGCCGTCAACGTACACCCACAGCGTTTCGGCGCGTGCCAGTATCTGGTCGTCCGTGTCGCGCCGCAGCACGTAACGGCGCGGCGAGGTCTGGCCGGAGAACCCGGCGATCCAGGTGATCAGCGTCAGCGCATCGCCGGCGTAGGCGGGGCGCAGGTAATCGATGTGGTGGCTGCGAACGACCCAGCTGCTCTGCGTTTCGATGTAGCGCTCGAGATCCCAGCCGCAGAAGGCGGAATGCGCCGTAGCAACCTCCTGCATCCAGCGCAGGTACTCGATGTTGTTCACATGGCCGTTGAGGTCGATCGCGCTCTTGGGCACGGTGAAACGGTGAGAGAAAACGCTGCGCATCGGGGACTCCTGCTGACAAAAATTGGTGCACTGCAAAATCTAGCAGTGATTCCGTTGGTTTGCCAGACGAAGTTTTGCAGTGCATCAATCCGGCCAGACGCCTTGCTCGCGAAGTTGCTTCGTGGCGGCCTCGGCCCAACCGCGGTTGGCCGCCGGGCTGGCGGGGCTCGGATGCAGCACTCTGCCGAATCGCACGGGCAACCCGGCCAGTGCAGTGCGCGCGCGGCTTTCCGCCCAGGCGCCGACGCCGATCAGCCATTCCGGTTCGAGCACTTCCGCCATCGTGCGCAGATGGGCATCGCAGGCTGCGAGCAACGGCGCCTGTTCGGCCGCCGGCAGCTTGTCCGGTGTGGCATTGCGGGCCTCTTCGAAGAAGGCCAGCGGGCAGTAGTTGGCGACGAAGTGTTCGGCAAAGAAGGCGTCCGCCGTGCCGAAGCGCTGTGCGAACAAGCCCCACAGCCGGCGGCCGCTCACCTCGGAGCGTGCGCAGGCGAAGCCTTCGATCGGCCGCTTCGGTGTTTCACGCTCGGGTTTCACGACGCCGCCGTGAATGCCCATCCAGTCGCGCACCGCCGCAATCTCGCCGAAGGGCACACCGGTTTGCACCATGCCGAAAGGCCCCGGATTCATGCCGAGGAAGATCACGCGCTTGCGCCCGGAGGCAAAGCGGCGCAGGTACTCGGCGTGGGCTTCGCGCGCATAGCGCAACGGGTTATAAACATGGCTGATCGGCGCTGCGAAGTGCATGGCATCGCAAGCGTCGGCAAGAGAGTCGGCAGCGCTGATGAGTCGGGTGGCAAACGGGGTCATGGTGCAGGGTGTGGCGAAGGCGAAGGCGCGAGTGTAAAGCCTGCCGTGCGGGCCGGGTTTGCACTGCGGCGGTTCGTGAACCAGAGTGAACGGCCAGGTCTTGCTGCAGGGCGCGCCGATCTGCGTGCGATGGGGGCCGCGTGCCGGAAAGCACATTGATCGCCTCCGCTGCATTGTGGAAATTCCGCACTCAAGATGCAGCTGCCTGTGCCGCTGACTACTGGATTGATCCGAAGAAGCCTCGGAAGGGAGCGCACCAGTCATGAAAGCCCTGTTCGGTCCGGCAATCACGCTGATGAACCGCCTCAGCTACCCGAAAAAGTATCTTGTGATGGGCAGCATGACGTCGCTCGCGATCGTCATCCTGATGTTCCACCTGTTCACGTCCTTGAGCGCGTCGATCCGGGACTCCCGTAGCGAGTTGATCGGCCTCGAGCGCTTGCAGGAAACGCAGAAGCTGATCCGCGCATTGCAGATCCATCGTGGCGCATCCACCGCGGTGCTGTCCGGCAACAAGGCGCTGGAAGAGACGCGCGCCGGGCGCGAGAAGGAAATCGGCGAACTCATCGGCAGCCTCGACAAGGCGCTGGCTGAACAGCCGATCGGCAAGGGGCCGGCCTGGCAGTCGATCAAGGACAAGTGGACTCAGCTTCGTACCGGCTGGGCGCAGCTGGCGCCGCCGGACAATCTCGTCGCGCACACTCAATTGCTGGCCGATGCGATCGTGTTCCAGGTGGCGGTGGCGGATGACTACGGTTTGATGCTCGATCCGGAGCCCGATTCGTTCTATCTGATCGACGCGGTCGTCAACAAGTTGCCGGGCATCCTCGAAAGCCTGGGGCAGAGCCGCGCCCGCGGCACCGCGATCCTGACCAAGAAGGAAATCTCGGAGCAGCAGAAGATCGAGATGGCGGCGCTGCTCGCGCAGATCGATTCGCAGATGCGGCTCGCCCGGATCGGGCTGGACAAGGCGATGCGCGGCGACGCGCGCGACAAGCTGGCCGGGGCGGGCGACGAGCTCGGTGCCGCGGTGAAGGAAGTGAGCGACGTCATCCGGCAGGACATCATCAGCGCGAGCTTCGCGACCGACCCCAAAGCCTATTTCGACCTCACCACGCGGACCATCGACAAGGGCTACGACAAGATCTTCACGGTGATGCTGCCGACCATCAGCAGCCTGATCGATGCCCGCATTGCACGCATGAACCGAACCATCGTGTTTGATTTTGCGAGCGTCGCGGTGCTGCTGGCCCTGGCGATGTGGCTTTGGCTGGGCGCCTATTTTGCGATCGTCGAGCAGATCGGCCTGTTCTCGACCGAGGCGCGCCGCATGGCCGCTGGTGACCTGACCGCCCGGGTGCCGGAGACCACGCGCGACGAGATGAGCCAGCTGGTGCGTAGTTTCAACGACATGGCAGACGCTTTTGCGGCCCTGATCCGAAAGACCCGTGAGGGCGCCGATCGGGTGACGCAGGCATCTCAGGAGATGGCGCGTTCGGCCTCCGAGATCTCCGTTGCGTCGCAGCAGGAAGCGGATGCAGCCTCCAGCATGGCGGCTTCGGTCGAGCAGATGACGGTGGGCATCACGCACATCAGCAGCAGCGCGGACGACGCCGGCAACGTCGCGACCGAGGCTGGCCGTCTGTCGAACGAAGGCGCGGCGGTGGTCACGCGCGTGGTCAGTGAGGTGCGTGGTGTGGCCGATGCCGTGGCCCACGCGGCCGAAGTGGTCGAGGAGTTGGGTCGCCACTCTGACGAGATCAGCAAGATCGTCGGCGTGATCAAGGAAGTGGCGGACCAGACCAACCTGCTGGCGCTCAACGCGGCGATCGAGGCTGCGCGCGCGGGCGAGCAGGGGCGCGGCTTCGCGGTGGTGGCCGACGAAGTGCGCAAGCTGGCGGAACGCACCGCCAAATCAACGCAGGAAATCACCACGATGATCGACGCGATCCAGCGCGGCACCCGCAGCGCGGTGGAATCGATGAAGACCGGCGTCGAGCGCGTGGAGCAGGGCGTCGGCCTGACGGAAGAAGCGGGCGTGTCGATGCAGGCGATACATCGCGGCGCAGGGCAGGTGACGCAGGCGGTGACCGACATCTCGATGGCACTGCGCGAGCAGAGCAGCGCTGCCACCGAGTTGGCGCAGCGGGTCGAGCAGATCGCGCAGATGGCGGAAGAGACGAGTGCGTCGGTGGCGGATAACGCCGGCACGGCGCGGCATCTTGAAGTGCTTGCCGAGGAACTTCAGGCGGAGATCCGCCACTTCAAGCTCTGAGCGCTGCAGGGCGGGGCTCGCACCCCGCCGCGGGCGCTCAGTCGAGCAGGTCGGTGTAGTCCTTGCGGGTGTAGGCCGACAGTTGAGTCCATGGCTGCGTTGCTGCAGCCTGCGGCTCAAGCTTCACCAGGGTGCGCGATGCGCGGCTGCCATCGTCGCGGCCGGACTCCACCCGCAGCGCGAGCTTCAGCGAATCGGACCACAGCACCCGCATGTATTCGCCGTTGGCGCGTTGTTCAAACCAGCGCGCACCGGCCACGGAGCTCTCGCGCTTGCTCGGTGCAAGTCGCGTGATCAACGCCGGATCGATCAGCGACCACGCGCTTTCCCATTTCCCATCGAAGCCGACTGCGTCGTAGTCGCGCGGGCTCATGTCGACGCGCGTCTTCAGGTCGGTGCGCACGAAGCTCAGGCTCACCTTGCCCTGCTTGTCGCGGCCGACCAGTTTGGCGGCGCCTGCAAGGTCAGACGGGTGCAGATGGGCCTCGCCGGCATGCGCGTGCTCAGCCGCTTCGCCACTCGGCGTGCCGGCGGGCTTGATGCGCTCGGTCCATACATGGCTGTCGCTGCGCACCAGGCGTTCGGCAAACCGTGTCGTCTTCTCGACGCCGTCGGCGGTGATCCAGCGCGATTCCACCTGAACCGTGGCGACAAGGGGCGCCGCGGGTGCGGCGGTGGCGATCAGCGGCAGCGCGCTGAACAGCGCGCACAGGATTGATTTGTTCATCAGCTTCCACTCGAAACGAAAGTGCCGACGGTGCCAAAGCACCGCCGGCGGATTACATCAGGCCCTTGCGCATGCCGCGCCTGCCGGGGGTTTGAGCAACAGGGAGAGGAGGACTGTTGCCGTAACGGTGGCAGGCGCGGCCGGCGGGCCGGGCCGGGCCGCACTACACGATCAGAGCCCGAGCGCTCCGCGCACCAGGCCAAAGACCTTGGTGTTGTCCATCGTGCCCTTGAAGCTCGCATTGCCGGCGCCGGTGGACATCAGCATCACGTCGCCGCCGCCGTGGGTTTCAGACCCCATGCGCACTGCGGTTTCCTGCAGATAGTCGTCGTGCAGGGCCTGCGTCGCGTCGGCAGAACCCGACACGATGCTGCTGCGCACATCCTTGCGCGTCGGGCCGTTACCGAACACCAGCGTGGTGTAGGTGTTGCCGTCGGCATCCAGGTTCGGCGTGTTGTCCTTGTACGAACGCGAGATGTCGAGGATCGGGTTGCCGCGCTTCGAGTAACCGTTGATCGTCATCGTGTGGTCGTGGTCGGCGGTCACGACGATCAGCGTGTTCTTCAGGCCCGGATCCTTCACCTGCATCGCGTCGAGTGCTGCCTTGATCGCGTCGTCGAAAGCGATCGCATCTTCCAGCGCGCGCTTGGCGTTGGTGCCGTGCAGCGCGTGGTCGATACGCCCACCTTCCACCATCAGGAAGAAGCCCTTCTGGTTCTTGGCGAGCACATCGAGCGCCTTGGTCGTCATCGTGGCCAGGCTGGGCTGGTCGAGGTTCTTCTTCACGCGGTCCAGTTCGTAGTCGACATGGTCCATGTGGAAGAGGCCGACGAGCTTGCTGGTCTTGCTGGCGTCGATCGCGGCGAGCGCGGTGCCGGTGTCGGCGTAGGCATAGCCGGCCGTCTTGAACTCGGTGACGAGGTCACGACCATCGGTGCGCTTGCCGCCGCTGGCCTTCGGCAGGAAGTGGCGGCGGCCGCCACCCATCAGCACATCGAGGCCATCCTTCAGCGCCCCGTTGTAGCCGGCACCACCGGGTACTGCCTGCGAAGCGATGTCGTTCTCAGCGTCGCGGTGGCAGATGTGCGCGAAGGTCGCGGCCGGCGTGGCGTGCGTGACGCGCGTCGTCGTCACGGCGCCGACGGCCTTGCCGGCAGCCTTGGACAGCTCCAGCAGCGTGGTCACCGGGGTGCCGTTGCCGCTGGCCGGACAGGTGCTGCTGCCGTCTGCAGCAGGCGCCTTGGCAACGGTGTCGCTGCTCATCGACAGCACTTCGTTGTTCATCTTCACGCCGGTCATGTAGGCCGACATCGACGGCGCCGAGTCAGTCGTCTGCGCGTCGTTGGAGAAGGTCTTGATGCGCGCGGTGCGGCGCAGGCTTTCCATGTTCAGCGCGCCGGTCTCGCCGTACTTGTAGATGCGTGCGGCGGTGACGGTGGTCGGGCCCATGCCGTCGCCGAGGAAGAAGATCACGTTCTTCGCCTCGCCGGCCGCATGCACGGTGCCGGCTGCGCACAGCAGCGCGGCGATCAGGGTTTTCTTGATCATGTTGAATCCTTGCGGTGATGCTGGGGCGGTCACAGGCCGGCCGCCGCTTTGACGAGGCCGAACACGGCGGTGTTTTCGACGAAGCCGCCGAAGGTGTCGGCGCTCTTGCCGGTCGCGCCGATGAACACATCGGTGCCGCCGTGGGTTTCCGAACCTGCACCCACGCGCACCGCAGCTTCCTGGTGGTAGGTGCTGGCGAAGACCACGTCGTCGGTCAGATCGGCGAAGGTGCTGCGATTGCCGGCTGGGCGGTTTTCACCGTTGCCGAAGCCGATGATCGTGAAGGGCTTGCCGTCGGCATCCTTGGCCACGCTGCCGTCGGTGTAGTTGCGCAGCAGACCGAGCACGCCCGGGTTGCCGGCGCTGGACTTGCCGGTGCGCTTGGCGTAGCCGTTGAGCACCAGGGTGTGGTCGTGGTCAGCGGTGACGACCACCAGCGTGTTCTTCAGCGTCGGGTCGGTCTTCTTCATTTCGTCCAGCGCGGCCTTGATCGCGTTATCGAAGGCGATCGTGTCCTGCAGGGCCTTCTTCGCGGTGGTTTCGTGCAGTGCGTGGTCGATGCGGCCGCCTTCCACCATCAGGAAGAAGCCCTTCTCGTTGCGCTGCAGGCGCTGGATCGCCTTGACCGTCATCTCGGCGAGGCTCGGTTCCTTGGCCGGATCGCGGTCGAGGTCGTAGCTCATGTGGCTGGAGGTGAACAGGCCGACGAACTTGCCCGCCTTGGCCGGGTCGATCGCGTCGAAGCCGGCACGGTCGGTCGCCACGGTGTAGCCGGCGGCCTTCAGCTCGGCCGTCAGGTCGCGCTTGTCGGCGCGCTTGCCGCCAGCGTCGGTGGTCACGAAGAACTGCTTGCCGCCGCCCAGCACCACGTCGATGCCGTCAGCCAGCTTGTCGTTGTAGCCCTTGCCGGCGGGCACCATCGCCGCGGCGATGTCAGCTTCGGCATCGCGGTGGCAGACATGCGCATAGGTTGCAGCCGGCGTGGCGTGCGTGACGCGTGTGGTGGTCACGACACCGGTGCCACGGCCAGCGGCCTTGGCGAGCTCCAGCAGCGTGGTGACCGGCGTGCCGTTGGCGGTGCCGCAGTTGCTGGTGAAGTCGGCGTTCGGGTTCTTTGCGACGGTGTCGGTCGACATCGAGATGACTTCGTTGTTCATCTTCACGCCGGTCATGTAGGCCGCCATCGACGGCGCGGAGTCGGTGACCTGCGCATCGTTCGAGAAGGTCTTCACGAAGCCGGTTTCGGGCAGCGTGTCCATCGTCAGCTCGCCGTCCTCGCCCACCGAGTAGATGCGGGCGGCGGTGGTCGTGGCGATACCCATGCCGTCGCCGAGGAAGAAGATGACGTTGGTCGGGGTCGGTTTCGCAACCACCGGCGGTTCCGGCGGCGTGCTGTCCTTGCCGCCGCAGGCCGCCAGGGTGGCGGCGGCAAGCAGCGACAGCGTGAGGGTGTGGAAGCGCATTGCGCAAAGCTCCAGAGATGAAACGGAGCACGGAAGGTAGGCGCTGCAGATGACAGTAAATCTGTCGTTTGGGTTACGACAAGATGACAGGCGCGGCTGCGTCGGGGCGCGATCAGGCGCGGCTGCAGCCTTCGGCGCGCGCGCGCAGCAGGCTGCGTTCGCGTTCGTTACGCGTCAGGCCGGCGGCGCGTTCCAAATCGGCGCGCGCTTCGTCGTGGCGGCCGAGTCGCATCAGCAGATCGCCGCGCACCGCCGGGAGCAGGTGATAGGCCTGCAGTTGAGGATTTGCGAGCAAGGCGTCGACCAGCGGCAGCGCGGCGGCCGCGCCGTAGGCCATCGAAACCGCTACGGCGCGGTTGAGCGCGACCACCGGCGAGGGGGTGCGCTGCCCGAGCAGGTCGTACAGCGCCACGATGCGTGCCCAGTCGGTGTCTTCCGCCCGCGTGGCGCGGGCGTGGCAGGCGGCGATGGCTGCCTGCAGGGTGTAGGGCCCCGCGTCGGCGTGCAGCGCTTCGGCGCGGGCAAGCGCCTGCAAGCCGCGGCGGATCAGCAGTGCATCCCAGCGGCTGCGATCCTGATCCTGCAGCAGGATCGGCTCGCCGTTGGGCGACAGGCGCGCGGAAAAGCGCGAGGCCTGGATCTCCATCAGTGCGACGAGGCCGAAGACTTCCGCCTCGTCCGGCATCAGCTCGGCCAGCACGCGCCCGAGGCGCAGCGCCTCCTCGCACAGCGCCGGGCGCATCCAGTCGCCGCCCGAGGTGGCGGCGTAGCCCTCGTTGAAGATCAGGTAGATCACTTCCAGCACCGACGCGAGCCGGCCCGCGAGCGCTTCGCCGCGCGGCACTTCGAAGGGCACGCGGGCCGCGGTGAGGCTGCGCTTCGCGCGCACGATGCGTTGCGCGATCGTCGCTTCCGGCTTGAGGTAGGCGCGCGCGATTTCGTCGGTGGCCAGCCCGCCCATCACGCGCAGCGTGAGCGCGCAGCGCGCCTCCGGCGATAGCACCGGGTGGCAGGCGGTGAAGATCAGCCGCAGCACGTCGTCACCCACGCCGCCGTGAAGCGCGTCGTCCAGATCGGCTTCGTGCGCGGCAGCGGCCTCCTCACTCGCCACCGCATGTTGAAAGTCGAGTTCGCGTGACACGTCCGCCGCCTTGCCGGCGGCAATCTGCTCGTGGCGCAGGTGGTCCAGCGCACGGCGTTTTGCGGCGGTTGTGAGCCAGGCGCCGGGTTTGTCCGGGATGCCGGTCTTCGGCCAGCTTTCCAGCGCGGTCACCAACGCATCCTGCGCAAACTCTTCGGCGAGCCCCAGATCACGCACGATGCGCGCCGCCGCGCCGATCACCGTGGCGGCTTCGATATGCCAGATCGCGGCGATGGCGCGGTGTGCATCGTGCCCGGGCATTGCCGCCTAAGCCTCTTCCGTGTGCGGCGTGCCGTCGTGGATTGCCGGGTTGCCGATGAGCCACGCGGCACGCTCTACGGTGAAGGCTTCGGTGCGATACGCGGCCCGCGCCAGCAGCGCCGTGACGAGCACAACCAACGCAGCGGCCGCAAGCAGAAGCACCAGCGGACGCATGCGTCGGCTCAGGGCGGATGCGCGGCGGCAGCCGGGCTCAGTCGGCATTGCAGGGGGCGCATTCGCGCACCTCCACCGTAGCCCAGTGCACCGCCGGGCAACGGTGCGCGATCGCGATGGCTGCATCGCGATCTGCCACGTTGAGCCAGAAGAAGCCGCCCACCATCTCCTTCGCTTCGGCGAACGGCCCGTCGCGCACCTGCAACGCACCTTCAGTGGCGCTGATGCGCACCGCGTGGTCGTCGATGCGAAGTGATTGCGAAGCGAGCAGCACGCCCTCGCGCTGTAGCGTGTCGGCGTAGGCCATCATGCTGTCGTACAGCTCGCGAGCGCGCTCGGGCGAGTTGGCGGCGCGGGCGCCGCGTTTCTCCACGATCATCAGTAGAAAGCTCATCGTGTTCTGCCTCAGGCCTGGGCGTCCGGGCAGCCTTGCGGCATGGCGGCGGCGATCTGTTCGGGAGTGAGGTCGCGGATGTGCGTTGCGACGGACCACTGGTGACCGAAGGGGTCTTCCAGCTTGCCATAGCGATCGCCCCAGAACATGTCGGCGACCGGCATGGTGACGCGCGCACCGGCTTCGACGGCGCGCGCGAAGGTGGCATCGACGTCCTCGACGAACAGATGGATCGTTACCGGGGATGTGGCGCCGGCCTGCGGCCCGAGCGCACCGAATTCCGGGAATTCGTCGTTGAGCATCAGCGCCGAATCGCCGATCTTCAGCATCGCATGCATCAGCTTGCCATCAGGGCCAGGGAGCCGGCCAAGGGTTACGGCGCCGAAGGCGCGCTCGTAGAAGCCGATCGCATCGGCCGCGTTGCGGCAGACAAGGTGTGGTGTGAGGCTGTGCATGCCGGCGGGGATCTTCTGTACGGCGGTCTGCGTGGTGTTCATGGGGCTCTCCTTGCTTGGGGGTGGGGCGGGAGCGCGAGGGGCTCCTTGTGTACGACGTGTGGGCTACGCGAAATTCGACATCCGCCGATCAATCCTTGCCGCCGATGCCGAGCGCCTCGAAGCGCGACAGCGCGTCAGAGGGCGGAAAGGCTTCAAGGCCCATCAGCGGACGCACTTCAATTTCAGCCGGGCGACCACCGCCTGCCGGGTTCGGGAAGCGGCGCGCCCATTCGAGCGCTTCTTCGCGGCTGCGGGCCTGAATCAAGGTATAGCCGGCAATCAGCGATTCGGCTGGCGCAAAGGGGCCGACGCGCAGTTCGCTGCCGGCTTCACCGTAACGGACACGCCAGCCCTCGGCGCTCGGGTACAGGCCCGAGGCATCGAGCAGCGCACCGGCGCGCGCCAGGTCTTCATGGTAGGCGGCCATCTCGGCGATCAGGGATTCGTCGGGCATGGCGCCGCGCTCCGAATCGGGCGTGGCTTTGACGAGGATGAGATAGCGCATGTCGGGCTCCGGGTCAGTCCCGACACGGCGCGCCGGGTACACCCCTACGACGTACGAACGGTGGCGAAATCGACATTTGCGACATCGCCCGCGGAACGGAGAGCCGGTTCCTGCAAGGGCGTGTCCGCCCGTGGCAAACTTGAACGCCTCGATCCCCGCATCAAGGAATTCCCATGAACGACCTCAGCCAGTTCGCCATCACCCGCAAATGGCCCGCCCGGCATCCCGACCGCATCCAGCTCTATTCGCTGGCGACACCCAACGGCGTGAAGGTGTCGATCGCCCTGGAAGAAACCGGCCTCGCGTATGAAGCCCACAAGGTCAGCTTCGAGACCAACGACCAGATGTCGCCCGAGTTCCTGTCGCTCAACCCGAACAACAAGATCCCGGCCATCCTCGACCCGGACGGCCCCGGCGGTAAGCCGCTGGCACTGTTCGAATCCGGCGCGATCCTGATCTACCTCGCCGCGAAATCCGGCCAGCTGATGCCGGATGACCTCGCCGCGCGCTACGAAACGCTGCAGTGGCTGATGTTCCAGATGGGCGGCGTCGGCCCGATGTTCGGCCAGCTCGGTTTCTTCCACAAATTCGCCGGCAAGGACTACGAGGACAAGCGCCCGCGCGACCGCTACGTGGCCGAGTCGAAACGCCTGCTCAAGGTGCTCGACGAACGCCTCGCCGGGCGCGACTGGGTCATGGGCGACGAATATACGATCGCCGACATCGCGATCCTGCCCTGGGTACGCAACCTGATCGGCTTCTACGGCGCTGGCGAACTGGTCGAGTTCGAACGCTTCGCCAACGTGCGCCGTGTGCTGGATGCTTTTTTGGCAAGGCCGGCAGTGGTGCGTGGGTTGGTGGTTCCTGCTTGAATGATTCGCGAAGTGATTCGGAGGAGGCCGAGTGTCACGCCGATTGTGACTGGCTTCCGCCGCCGATGTTGACCGACGCTTCGCGAGCCAATCAAGAGTGTCCTACACAAAGACGGAGAGCAGACAGCGGCGACAAGCTCTACGTCCTACGACGATACAGGTAGAGCGATGACGATCGTTGCGCTGTGGTACCGAGAACGCTATCAGGAACTCTGGTGTGCTTCCGACGCACGGGTCACTGGCAACTTTGCTGCGCTAACAGATGCTGCATCAAAGATCCTTCCGGTCCCCATCCTGTGCCACAAGCATGTCGGGGGGCCAAAGTTTGACGTTGTTCACCGACACAGCCTCGGATTCGCTTTCGCCGGCTCGACTCTTGCTGCTGTCAGCTCCCACGCTGTGCTGACAGCTTGCACGCAGAATCTCCTCGATGAGTCTGAAGGCATGTACTCCGTGCCTGTTGAGGCGGTAGCCGAGCTTCTACGCTCAATTGGTGAGACCACCATCCGAGACATGTCGAGCCGCCAGAACCGAGATGTCGTGTTCGAGGCGTTGATCTTTGGTTTTTGCCCCGTCGCGCGAGAATATCGGGGCTTTGCAATCGCTCCGAACAAGACGGATGGCACTCTGCGGATGGTCATCGGGCAACTGCTGCTCGAACCCGGTCGCTTTCATCTTCTTGGTAGCGGAGAGAGGGCCTTCCTAGATTTACACTCCCAGCTCGCAGCCACACATTCAGATCCTGGCGTCCTTACGACGCTTGCTGCAATGGTGCATGACAACATTCAGGACGATGTTGGTGGTCATGTGCAGATCGGTGTTGCATCCTCTGATGGCTTTCATGTGCTACCAGTCATCGAGCCGGGTGATGGCCCTAATCGGCGGACTGTAACGTTCTTGGGGCTGGATCTCGCGAACGGGTTACGAGTTGGAGGGTGTCGGGTCGGCTTTCGGGCCGTTGGGGTTGGGCTTCCGACCGGAACAGCAGACCAACTCTAGTTTGCTGCGACATATCGGTCGCCTTGACCTTTGGTTTTCCCTTGAGCCTTCATCGACGGGGCCGGCTCGTGGTAGGAAAGACCCGATACGACCGGTTGGTCACGACTTGCATCGTGGTCGGCGGTGCCCTGACCCGAAGGTTATCTGCCCCGGAATTCACACCAACCCGGCGAGACTCAGCAGGGAAGCACGTTCACTGCAGGTTCCCCTTGCTTTTGTGGGTTCTGAGTGCATTCCGACGCGCTCAGCTGACTCGGTAAACCGCGACGGCGCAATGCTCCGCGTTGTCTGCCTTCAACCCGCGGTGAGCTGGGCATACAGCTGCGGCAAGCGCTGCGGTAGCTCCTGTGGATCGCGGATCACGACGAAACCGTGCGGGCCGAAGAGGTGGGGGAGGTAGTCGGCGCCTTCGCGGTCGATCGTTACGCAGAAGGGGCGCAGGCCGGCGCGGTGGGCTTCGCGCACGGCGGCGGCGGTGTCTTCGATCGCGAAACGGCCTTCGTAGTGGTCGATGTCGTTCGGTTTGCCGTCAGTCAGCAGCAACAGCAGCCGCATTGCGTTGGGGCGTTCGCCAAGCACCTTGGTGGCGAAGCGCAGCGCGGCGCCCATGCGGGTGTAGTAGCCGGGCTTGAGTGCCTGCACGCGGCCGCGCGCGGCGCCGTCGTAAGCCTCGTCGAATTCCTTGATCGTATGCACCCGCACATGGTTGCGCTTGAGTGACGAGAAGCCGTAGAAGGCGAACGGGTCGCCGGTGGCGCTGAGCGCTTCGCCCATCAGCAGCAGGCTTTCGCGCACCACGTCCACGACTTTGTGGGTGTCGCTGACATGCGCATCGGTGGAGAGCGACAGATCGGCCATCACGAGGCAGGCGAGGTCGCGCGCGGCGCGCACCGGAGCGGCGTACACACCGGGTTCGGGCTGCACGCAGCCGGCGGCGCGTTCGGCCTGCCAGCGCACGAGGGCGTCGAGGTCCAGCTCGGGGCCGTCCTGCTGGCCGCGCAGCCAGCGCCGCTGTGGCGCCAGCGCAGAGAACTGGGCGCGCAGCCGGCGCGCGGCGCGGCGCAGCGGTTCGGGCAGTTCGGTGTTGTGCGCGTCGCGGGCGCGCATCGGCTGCACGCGTACGCGGTCGTCGACCAAGGCGCGGCGCTTCCAGTCCCATTCGGGGAATGCGATGCCGGGGCCGAGCGGCAGGTCGTCCTGCGCGGCGGCGGGCAGATCCAGATCGAAGCGGACCTTGGCGGTGGAGGTTTCGCCACCGCGCGCAACGGCCAGCGTATCCATCTCGCGCGCCGCGCCGGCAGCGTCTTCATCACCTTCGTCGGTGGCGCGGTTGACCCGCACATACTCCGCCCAGGAGAGCAGGCTTTCGGCGCGGAAGGGCAGCACGAAGCCGTCGCGACCGTCCGGCAATTCCTCGCGCCGCGCTTGTTTGCGTTCGCGCACTTCCGCCTTGGTTTCGCCGCCGTCTGCGGTGTCGGCCTCCGTTTCGCCCTGCAGCGGCTGCGGGGGCGGGCTGTCGAGTGCGGGCATCAGCCACAGCGGCACCGGGTGTGGGTCGCGCGTCGCGGCGGGCAACTGGCTGATGCTGCCGGGCGCAGCGAGCGCGCTGCGGATCGCACGTTCGGCGGCGGCCTCGTCGGCCGGCAGCGCGGTGGGGTCTGGGCGCTGCGCGAGGTGCGCATCGACCAGGCGGCCGTAGCGTGAGGCGAGGCCGGGGTAGCGCGCGAGTACCGCGGCTACCGCGTGCTGGTTCAGCTGCAGCCAGGCATCGCGCGCGGCGTGGGTGCGCGTATCGGCCTTGTCCCATTCGAGCGGGCGTTTGAGCACCAGTGCGCGGGCGACGTCGCGTGCGCGCGCCCACAGCGAGGGCGGCGGCGCCAGATCGGGCGTAGTTGCTGCGTTGGGCTGTTGCGGTGGTCCTTCGTGGCCGCCCGTGCGGCTGACTTCACCGGCCAGTGCGATCAGCCACAGGTAGAGCTCGCGGTTGCGCGCGCGATCGGGGAACAGCGCGATCGTTTCGGGCAGGCGCAGCGTTTCGTTGTCGAGCGCGGTGTGAATCGTCTTGTCGCCGCTTGCAGCGACGCGTTGGAGCAGGCTGCGCCGCGCGCTGTGGCGGGTTTCGCCGGCGGCCGCGACGCGTAGCCCCGGTTCGCCGCCGAAGGCGCGCAGCAGCGGCCCGGCAAGCGTGGTGATCTCGTCGAGCTGCACCGCGGCTGCGGGGTAGCTGCGGTTCGCGATTCGGGTGATGAAGCGGTGCCATGCGGCGCCTACGACTTCTTCCATCGACTACTCCCGGTGTTTCTCGTGGGCAAAGCCGCCTTCGCGGCGGGCGGCGGCCTTGCCGCTGGTCCATTCGAGCAGGCTGCCCTGCGGGTTGTCGGCTTGTATCGCATCGCAGGCGACGACGCACTGCGCGCACTGCGTGCAGGCGAACATGCGGCGCTTTAGATCGCGCGGGTTCAGCCGCATCGGGCAAACGTCGGCGCAGGCGGTTTCACCGGCGCCCAGCGTTTGCGGGCAGGTGGCGCAATCGGCGGCGCGCTCGCGTGCGAAGCCAACCACCATCGCGCGGCGGTTGGCGATCCAGGCCACGCTTTGCAGCATGCCGACCGCGCAGCCGTAGCGGCAGAACAGATGCCGTGCGAAGAGGAATTCACCGCTCAGCACCAGCGTCGCCACGCCGATGAAGAGCGCCTGGTTGCGGGTGAGCGCGCCGCTGAGGAGGTTGTGATAGATCTCGAAAGGCGGCAGCAGGTAGGTCAGCAGCACGACTGCCCAGATGAAGGCAAAGCCGACTGCGAAGGGCACGACGACACACCACCAGCGGGCGTCGAGCCGCTCGGTGCTGCCGTTCGGGCGGATCAGCCAGCGCTCGCCGCCGTCGTGCAGCAGCGGGCCGGGGTGGGCGTCCCACACGCTGTGCTTGCCGCTGGCGCGGCGCATCAGCCGATTTACCGTTTCGACCACCGAGAAGTGCGGGCACAGCCAGCCGCAATAGAGCCGCCCCCAGCGCCAGGCTACGCCGAGCACCAGGGCGGCGGTGGCAAGGATAGGCAGCAGCAGTTTCAGCACCACCTGCGTGGCGGCCTCTGCGGCATCGATGCGGCCGGCAGCGAAGTCGTCCAGTCCAATGTGCCAGGGCATGCCGAGGAACCAGGCATGGCCGGCAATGAGGTCATAACGCAGCAGGTTGAACACCGGCGCGAGGATGAACAACACAAAGAAACCGGCCTGAAACAGCGTGCGGCGTGCCTGCAGGTGCTGCCGGCGCGGCGCGTTGGCACTGGCGATGGGGATCACGCGGCGTGGCGTGGTGGCGGGTGCGGACATGGCGTATCAGCCGACCAGCGGGTAGCGCCAGGCTTCGCGGTTGATCGCTTTGACGAGGCCGACGACGCCAAGCAGGATCAGCGATGAATGGACCACCGTGAAGTACAGGATCACGACGACCCACACGCCGGGGCCGTGAAAGCCGCCGATCGCACCGATCACCAGCGTGGTGAAGATCAGCGCGCCGCCGACCAGGCTGACGCGAAAGGCCTGCTCCAGATGCACCCGCGCGACCGGATGTGCACCGGCGCGCCGGCGCCACCAGAGCCACGCGAGCACGAGGAAGGCGAGGCCGGGCGCGAGCATCAGGTTGATCAGGTACAGCGCCTCGGCGGCGACGGCGAGCGGGCGGGGGTCGTCGGCGTCGCGCATCGGCACGTTGGGCTCAGACACCAAACGTGGCGGCGACGACTTCCATCAGGGCCCCGGCGATTTCGCGGTCGTCCGTCAGGCTTTCGACGATCGCGGCGCGGCAGGCCACCAGCGGCGCGACGCCGGCGCCGATCAGGCGTGCGGCGTAGACCAGCAGGCGTGTCGACACGGCTTCTTCAAGGTCGACATCCTTCAGCGTGCGCAGGCTGCCGGCGATCAAGACCAGGCGGTGCGCGAGCATCGGATCGCAGGCCGTTTCGCCAGTCAGGATGCCGACCTCGCGCTCGGCGGCCGGGAAGTCGAAGGCGAGGCTGACGAAGCGCTGCCGCGTCGAAGGCTTCAGGCTCTTGAGGAAGTTCTGGTAACCGGGGTTGTACGACACCACCAGCATGAAGCCGGGCGGTGCTTCGAGCTGCTCGCCGGTGCGCTCGATCGGCAGCACGCGGCGATCGTCTGCGAGCGGGTGCAGCACCACGGTGGTGTCCTTGCGCGCCTCGACCACTTCGTCGAGGTAGCAGATGCCGCCTTCGCGCACCGCGCGGGTCAGCGGGCCATCACACCACACGGTCTTGCCGTCGCCGATCAGGTGGCGGCCGACCAGATCGGCGGCCGACAGATCATCGTGGCAGGCAACGGTGTAGAGCGGCAGCCCCAGTTTTGCGGCCATGTGCGCGACGAAGCGTGTCTTGCCGCAGCCCGTCGGGCCCTTGATCAGCACCGGCAAACGGTTGCGCCAGGCCTGCTCGAAGAGTGCGACCTCGTCGCCGCTGGGGGCGTAGTAGGGAAGCGTGGCTTCCGTTTCGATGCGTGCGTTCATGAGGCGCAGCATCGGCTGCGCGCCCCGGTGCTTCCTTGATTCGCGGCAATTTGCGCACGGCGGCCGCCGTGCGCGATCGAGAATCGGCCGCGATGCTGCCTTACGTGGCGCGCCGACGGCGGCTTAGCGCCAGTGCGCCGAGCGCGCTACCGACGAGTGCCAAGCTCATCGGCTCGGGCGTCGGCAGCGGCGGGTCGGCCTTGATCACGTCGTTGCCGCACAGCATCGACCACTGCACATCGAAGGGCAGGCCCCAGTCGGCGCCGAACAGCGCACGCGGAATCGCGGCTTCGATCATGTAGTGCGTGTCGCTGCTGTACTGGCCGTAGCCGGTGACCGGGCCGCTGATGGCGATCTGACCGCTGCCAACTTGGGTGCCGGCCTTCACGGCAACCGGGTCGCGCCCGTGTGCGTACGCGGTGTTCTGGTTATCCCACAAACCGAAGTACCAGCCGTTCGCAGCGTCGCCGACGCGATACAGCGAGCCGACCTGGATCGTCGGGCGGTACAGGCTGCCGTTGGCGTTCTTGATCGCGGTGGTGGTGAAGCCGTATTCGAATTTGCCGTCGCGGCCAAAGTCGATCAGGAAATCGCCCGGCGCGTAGGTGTTGTTGCCCATGCGGGTCGCCGGGTCGAGCCCGGTGATCAGGCCGAGGTAGAGGTAAGTGGCGTCGTAATCGACATACAGCGCTTCCGCGTCGTAGGCCTGCCCGCCGTAGCCCGGGGTCAGGTAGCCGCTGCCGTTACGCGTCCAGTCCTCGACCGTGTAGCCCTTGACGCTCGCGCCGGGCGTCATGGTCGCCTTGTTGATCGACCAGTCGGATTGCAGATTACCGTCGATGACGTAGGCGGCGGCAGAGTGAGACACGAGCGCGAGGCACAGCAGGGCGACGGGTCGGAAAGACATGGCGTATCCACCTGAAAGTGATGCGCTGTATGAGCAGCAAACGTGCCAGTACCGCAAATCTGACGATCGCCGCAAATGCATGAATGTATTTGGCAAATTTGTCGACAGGAACGAATTCACATTCCGATCCCGCTTCCGTGAAATTTGCCACGTAAAAACCCTGGCGGAGTCGGGACGACCGTTGGTCGGCTTGATCGGTGGTAATTTCCAAAGCCTATAAGCTGTAAGAAAATGCGACTTCGATAAATTTGTCGATTTGCCTGCGTGCGCCAGGGAATCGCCTGCGTTTGCCCAAATTGAGCACGCCCCAGGCGGCGCGCCCGCTGCGATTTCGCCGCGCTTGTTCTAAGGTGCTGCCACAAGAGCTGTCGTGCTCTCGCCGCGGCTGCCAAGCCGGCCGAGCGCGCGGCACAACCTATGGATGACCGAGAAGCCATTCCCCCGATGAGCCCCGATCGCGCATTCGAAGCGCAAGCCTTCAACGAGCAACTGCCCGGCGGGCGCAGCGGCGGGCAACTGGCCGTAGACGCCGCGCGGCTTCACTTCAACGGCGGCGGCCAGGCCGTGGACCTGCCGCTGGAAGGGCTACAGCTGAGCCTGGGCGGCGCCAGCGACCGCCTGATCTTCCTCACCCACCCGGCGCTGCCGGCCTGGCAGTTCTACACCAGCGACCACGCGCTGCTGACGCACCCTGCGCTGGCCGATCACCCGGCGGTGCAGCACTTGCGGCGACACCGCAGCAAGCGTCGCCTGCTCGGCTGGGGCAGCCTTGCGGCAGTGCTGGCGCTGATCCTGCTGCTGCCGCTCGCGCTCTACCTGTCGCTCGACGGCCTCAGCGCGGTGGTGGCGCGGCGCCTGCCGGCGGACTGGGAACAGTCGCTCGGCGACACCGCGATCAAGCAGTTCCGCGTGCAGAAGACCTTCATGCCGGACAAGGCCGCCGATGCGCTGCTGCAGCCCCTCGTCGCCCCGCTGGTGGCGCAGGCCGGCAGCCGCTACCGCTATCACTTCCATGTGATAAACGACCCCAGCCTCAATGCCTTCGCGCTGCCCGGCGGGGAAGTGGTGATCCATTCGGGCCTGATTCTGAAGGCGGCGTCGCCGGATCAACTGCAGGGCGTGCTGGCGCACGAGATCTCGCACGTGACCGAACAGCACGGCCTGCGTTCGGTGATCAAGAGCGTTGGCGTGTATGCGGTGGCGCAGGCGCTGATTGGCGATGCCTCCGGCCTGATTGCCGCGGTCGCCGGTGCGGCACCGATGCTGATCAACCAGAAGTATTCGCGCGACTTCGAACGCGAGGCCGACCGCGCCGGCTTCGACCTGCTGACGCGCGCGCAGATCAACCCCGCTGGCCTGATCGGCTTCTTCGGCGCGATTCGCGAAGAAGAGCGCAGACAGCTCAAGCAACTGGGCGACGCCGATGCACAGAGTGCCGCGCGTGGCGCAATGGCCTACCTCGGCACCCACCCCGACACCGACGAGCGCATCGCCACGCTGCAGGCGCGGCTGGCGAAGCTGCCGGCAAGCCCCTGGCGCGACGACCGCGCGGCCTTTGCGGCGCTGAAGGCGCAAGTTCAACAGTTTGTAAGTACAACTACGACGAAAGACGACGATGAAAGCGGAAATCCGCGGCAGTGATGCTTTTTCCTATGTCGACCTGACGCTCGCGCCCGGCGACAGCGTGGTCGCCGAATCCGACGCGATGAGCAGCATGTCGGCGGATCTCGACCTGCAGGCGCGCTTCAACGGTGGCTTCTTCGCAGGCTTGCTGCGCAAGTACCTCGCCGGCGAGACGCTGTTCGTCAACGTCTTCAAGAACACCACGAAGGCGCCGCGCTCGCTGACGCTGGTGCAGCCGACGCCGGGCGGCATCCGTGCGCTGGAACTGCACAACGACACCTTCTACCTGCAACCCGGCGCGTATCTCGCGAGCACCGAAGGGCTCAAGCTGGGCGTCGGTTTTGCCGGCTTCGTGTCGTGGATTGCCGGCGACGGCCTGTTCCGCACCGTCGTGAAGGGCAGCGGCACGCTGTGGTACGGCGCTTACGGTGCGCTGCTGGATAAGGAGATCGACGGTGAGTACATCGTCGACAACAGCCACCTTGTTGCCTACGAACCGGGCATCAAGCTGCGTCTGCAGCTGGCCGGCGGCATCTTCTCCAGCCTGTTCGGCGGCGAAGGCCTCGTCACGCGCGTCAGCGGCAAGGGCCGCGTGGTGATCCAGACGCGCAGCCTCTCCGGCCTTACCGGCTGGATCAACCCGAAACTGAGCTGAGCGAGGCGCGCATGCAAGTCGAATTCATCCATCGCCCCGGCAATACCGCGGCGACGCTGCTGCTTGCCGCAGGCGAGAGCTGCACCACCGAATCGGGCGCGATGATCGCAATGAGCGGCCAGCTCGATATCGAAACCACCACGCACAAACGCGGCAAGGGCGGTCTGCTGAAGGCTGCCAAGCGCCTGTTCGGCGGCGAATCCTTCTTCCTCAACCATTTCACCGCGCGCAGTGGCCCGGGCGAAGTGGTGCTGGGCACCGCGCTCGCTGGCGACATGATGGATTACACGCTCGATGGTGATGCGCTGCTGGTGCAGGCCGGCTCCTTCGTCGCCTGCGAGCAGGGCGTCGAGATCGATACCACCTGGCAGGGTTTCAAGAATCTGCTGTCGGGCGAGAGCCTGTTCTGGCTCAAGCTCTCCGGGCGCGGCAAGGTGGTGCTGAGTTCCTTTGGGGCGATCTATCCGATCGAGGTCGACGGCGAACATATCGTCGACACCGGCCACATCGTCGCCTTCCAGGAAACGCTGGAGTTCTCGCTGACCAAGGCGGGCAAGAGCTGGCTGCATTCGATGCTGGGTGGCGAAGGCCTCGTCTGCAAGTTCAAGGGGCGTGGCACCGTGTGGTGCCAGTCGCACAACCCGGGCAGCTTCGGCATGTCGCTGCGCCCGACGCTCAAGCCGCGCAAGTAACAGGAAGGGGACACGAGATGTCATTCAAAGTGAGCGTGACCGGTTACGCGCAGGCCGACCAGGCCGCTGCACGCGCGGCCTTCGCGACGGCCTTCAAGATCACGCCGGAAAAGGCGGCCGAGTTGCTGGCGGTGTTGCCGCGCACGATCAAGGTCGATCTCGACCAGGCCACCGCGCAGCGCTATTGCGATGCCTTGCTGAAGATGGGGCTGACGAGCGCGGCCGAGCCGATGCAAGCGGCCGTGGCGCCGAGTCCGGTGCCGGCTGCTGCACCCGTGCCGGTGGCGCAGGCATCGGCCGCACCGGTTATGCCGGCCGCCGTGGTGGCGCCCGAAGCGGAGCAGCCCGGCTTCAAATTCACGATCGAAGGTGCGCCGGACTTCGCCTTCCTGACCGTGAAGCTGCCGGCCAACCACACGATCAAGGTGGAAGCCTCGGCGATGGCGACGATGGACACCCACATCCGCATGAAGACCAAGCTTGGCGGCGGGCTGGGGCGTTTCATCACCGGCGAATCGATCTTCATCAACGAGTTCAGCGCCGAGAAAGTGCCGGGCGAAATCGGCATCGCACCCGGTGCGCCGGGCGATCTGGGCCATGTGTACCTGAACGGCGATGTAATCTACCTGCAGAACGGCGCCTTCGTCGCCTGCGACCCGGATGTCACGATCGAGAGCAAGTGGCAGGGCTTCACGAAGGGCTTCTTCTCGGGTGAGAGCTTCTTCCTGATCCGCGCCTCGGGCACCGGCGACCTGTGGTTCAACACCTACGGCGGCATGATCGCGAAGGATGTGGATGGCGAATACGTCGTCGATACCGGCAACATCGTCGCCTTCACCGAGGGGCTCAACTACAGCGTGGAAAAGTTCGGCGGCTACAAGTCGCTGTTCTTCTCTGGCGAAGGCTTCGTCTGCCGCTTCCGCGGCAAGGGCCGCGTGTGGATCCAGACGCGCACTTCCGGCGCGCTGCTGACCTGGGCGCAGCAGTTCCGTAAGGCGAAGAGCGCGGACTGAGCTGGCCGTGCGGGCGGGGGCGACCCCGCCCTGTCTTCTCGCGCGCGATTCAGGCGCGCTGTGCGGTCTGCCAGCGCGTCGTGAGCCACGTGCCGATCGCGCGGATCTCATCGAGGCAAACCGAGTGTCGCATCGGATAGGTGCGCCATTCCACTGCGTAGCCCTCAGCCTGCAAGGTGTCACGCGCCGCTTCGCCAAGTCGCAACCCAACCACATCGTCCTGCGTGCCATGCGCGGCGAAGATCGGCGTCGAGCGGTTCGCCTCGCTGAGCGAATCGAGCAGCAACTGGCGCGCGGGCAGATAGGTCGAGAGCGCGATCACGCCGGCCAGCGTTTCCGGGTGCGACAACGCCGCGGTGTAGGCGATCGCGCCACCCTGCGAGAAGCCGGCCAGCACGATGCGGTGCGTCGGCACGCCGCGCGCGTTCTCGCCGGTGATCAAGGCCCGCACCGCATCGCAGGATGCACGCACGCCGGCCTCGTCCACATCGCGGGTGCTGCCATCCAGATACTTGATGTCGTACCACGCCCGCATCAGGTAGCCGCCATTGCAGGTCACCGGAATCACCGGCGCATGCGGAAACACGAAGCGGATCTTCGCGCTGCCCGGCAGCCCCAGTTCCGGCACCACCGGCTCGAAATCGCTGCCATCGGCCCCGAGGCCATGCAGCCAGATCACCGAGAAGTCGGCGTCGGGCGCGGTTTCCACTTCGAGGGTAGGGAGAACGTTGGTCATGGTTGCGGCTTGCTCAAGTTGGCATTGGCCGAGAGCTTACCGTGTTGCTGAAGCACGGCGACACTTCAGCGCAGGCCCGCGTGCCAGCCCAAGGCAATCAGTGCGATCACCAGCAACAGCCAGCCGATCACCGCAGCTTGCCAGCGCAGGCTGACGTGGCGCAGCACCATGAATTCGCGCGCGACCAGTGTGCCCTTGACGAGGGTGACGAGCGCGAGCACGACGGCCACGGCGCCTTGCGCGCTGACGATCATCACATGCCCGCTGCGGCAGACTTCGCGGTACTTGCCGTCCCACTCGCCGAGCGCGTAGGTCACCAGCGTGGCGAGCAGCAGCACTGCGAAGGCGACGTCCTCGCGATGGATGGAAGGTGTTTTCATCGCAGTACGTACACCAGGGGGAAGAGGACGATCCATACCAGGTCCACCATGTGCCAGTAGGCCGCGCCGCTCTCCAGCCCGTTCATGTGCCCGCTGCGATAGGCGCCGCGGCGGGTTTGCAGCACCAGCACGACGAGCACCACCATGCCCAGCAGTACATGCATGAAGTGGAAGAAGGTCAGGCCGATGTAGAACATGTGGAAGCGGTCGGACGACAGCGAATAGCCCTGCCCGAACACCGTGGCGTATTCATGCAGTTTCACGATCACGAAACCGCTGCCGCCCACCAGGGCCGCGATCAGCCAGCGGCTTGCGGCGGCAAGGCGTGCGGCGTTCACGCTGCGCACCGCGCGCACCACGCACCAGCTTGCGCTGATCAGCAGCACGGTGTTGATCGCGCCGCCGCGGCGATCCAGCCCGGCCTGCATCGCGTCGAACAGCGTGCGGTCGGATGCGCGCGCGAAGGCGTAGGCGACGAAGAGCACCGCAAACACCAGCAACTCGGCGAGGATGAAGATCCACACCGCGAGGTCGCCCGGCGGGTGCGCTTCGCGCGCCTTGCGGAAAAAGAAGCCCGGCGCGGGGGCCGGGCAAAGATCCACTACAGACATTCGATATCGCGGGCGACACCGGGGGCCGCCCGCGCCTCCTTTAGGTCAGGTCCGAATAAGTGGCTGCGACGGCGCATCGCGGCGTTGCGGCGTGCTCGCTCCCGCGCCTATCCACTTGACATGTCTTGGTCGCTGCGCGCGCCGCGCCTTGCGCTGCATCCGTCTCGCTCACTTATTCAGCCCTTCCTCTATCGCGTAGCGCCAGCGAGCTTGCCGCTCGTGGCCGGCGCTTCACCCTTCACCAGGCGCCTGCGCGGCGCGCAGGCAGTTCTCACTTCGCTCACTCAATGCTGGGAAGCCAGAGCCGTTTGCGGCGACGGCTTCACGAAGAAGCTCGCGATGTAGAGCACCAGACCCAGCAGGAACACGAGGCCGGTGAATTCGCGCAGCCAGTAGAACAGCGCGATCTTCTCCTGCACCGCCATGAAGGGTTGCGGGGTGTCGGAGAAGCGCTGCAGATACACCTGCAGGATGCCCGCGGCGGTGAGGAACAGCGTGATGAAGACCATCGCGATCGTCATCAGCCAGAAGCTCCACATCTCCAGCACCTGCGAGCGTTCGCTGTTGGCCGCACGGCCGCGGATCACCGGCATCGCGTAGCTGATCATCGTCAGCACCACCATCACGTAGGCGCCGTAGAAGGCCATGTGGCCGTGCGCCGCGGTGATCTGTGTGCCGTGGGTGTAGTAGTTCACCGGTGCCAGTGTGTGCAGGAAGCCCCACACACCCGCGCCGAGGAAGGCCATCACGCTGGTGCCCAGCGCCCACAGCACGGCCGCCTTGTTCGGATGCTCGCGGCGACGCTTGTTGACGATGTTGAAGGCGAACACGGTCATCGCGAAGAACGGAATCGGTTCCAGCGCCGAGAACACGCTGCCGATCCACTGCCAGTATTCCGGCGCGCCGATCCAGTAGAAGTGGTGGCCGGTGCCGAGGATGCCGGAGATCAGCGTCAGCGTGATGATCACGTACAGCCACTTCTCGATCACCTCGCGGTCGACGCCGGTGACCTTGATCAGCACGAAGGCGAGGATTGCGCCGAGGATCAGCTCCCACACGCCTTCCACCCACAGGTGCACCACGAACCACCAGTAGTACTTGTCCTTGACCAGGTTGTCCGGGTTGTAGAACGAGAACAGGAACATCACCGCGAGGCCCCACAGACCCAGCAGCAGGATGCTGGAAATCGCGGTCTTGCGGCCTTTCAGGAAGGTCATGGTCAGGTTGAACAGGAAGCCCAGCGCGACGACGACGATGCCGATCTTGGTGATCGTCGGTTGTTCGAGGAACTCGCGCCCCATCGTCGGCAGCAGGTCGTTGCCGGTGATCTTGGCGAGCGTTGCGTACGGCACCATCAGGTAGCCGAGTACGGTCAGCGCAGCCGCGACGAGGAAGATCCAGAACAGCGCCAGCGCCAGCTTCGGGCTGTGCAGCTCGGTCTCCGCTTCTTCAGGTACGAGGTAGTAGGCCGAACCCATGAAGCCCATCAGCAACCACACGATCAGCGCGTTGGTGTGGACCATGCGCGCGACGTTGAACGGGATCGCCGGGAACAGGAAGTCACCCACGACGTACTGCAGGCCCATCACCAGGCCGAACAGGATCTGCGCAACGAAGAGTCCGATCGCCGCGATGAAGTAGGGTTTCGCAACCGCTTGAGATTTGTATTGCATGGTGCGCTCTCCTCAACCTTCGATGTTCGGCGGCCACTTCGCCGTGTTGATTTCAGAGCTGTACTTGAGGAATTCGACCATGTCGTCGAGGTCCTTGTCGGACAGATGGAAGTTCGGCATCTGGCGCCGGCCCGGCGCACCGGTCGGCTGGCCCTTGATCCAGGCCTTGATGAACTCGGGGCCACGACGCTTGTAGACGTTGCCCAGTTCCGGCGCGAAGTAGGCGCCCTCGCCAAGCAGGCTGTGGCAGCCGATGCAGTTGTTGGTCTCCCAGAGTTTCTTGCCATGCGCGACGGCCGGCGTGATGTTTGCGCTGTTATCGCGCTTGGGCAATGTGCGGTTGGTATCTACGGTCAAGGCAATGAACAGGAAGGCGAAGAACGCCGTTCCGCCGTAGAAAACGTTCCGCGCCATCGAGGTCGATAGTCCTCCGCTCATGGTGCGTCTCCCCTTTGTGGATGCAGCTTGCAAGGTGGGCGCATTCTCGTGATCCGGGTCGGTCGGCGACATTGATTGCAATCAAGCGGCCACCCGCGTTGCCGCGGCGGCCGCGGCGTTGATGCGAGTCAAGGCCGCCGACGGTGCCGCGCCGCGACACTGGGCGCCACGACTGAAAGGACCTTGTCATGGCGAGCGTGATCGAACATTTTGCGGCGGACCACCGTGCTTGCGACGACGTCTTCGCTCGTGCCGAGCAGGCGATTGCGCAGCGCGCACAAACTCAGGCCGCGGACGCCTTCGCGCGCTTCCATCTGCTGCTCGATGCACACTTTCGCGCCGAAGAGGACGTGATCTTTCCGGCCTTCGAGGCCGCCACCGGCATGTCGGCCGGCCCCAGCGCGGTGATGCGCAGCGAGCATGGCGAGATGCTCGGGCTGTGCGAGGATGTACGTCGCCTGATCATGGCGGGCGATTTCGACGAGGCGGGCAGCCTTGCCGACACGCTGTTCTCGATCATGCAAGCCCACAACATGAAGGAGGAGCAGATCCTCTACCCGATGTGCGACCAGGTGCTCAGCGCCCATCCGCAAGTCGTGGCCGATGCGATCGCCCGCCTTGGAACGCCGGAGATTCCACAATGAACGCCCCTCGCATCGTCGACGCACGCGGCCTTGAACCGCCGCAACCCCTGCACCTGATCCTCGAAGCGCTCGACACGCTGCCGCGAGGCGAAGAGGCGGTGCTGCTGCTCTACCGCGAACCGGTGCCGCTGTACGGCATCCTCAAGCAGAACGGATTCACTCACCGCACCGAGTTTGGTGAAGACGGCACGGTGTCGATCCACATTCGCCACGCCTGAGCCACCATGCTGGAAGTGCGCGACGCACCGCCGCTGTCGGTACCGCTGCGCTTCTTCGTCGGAGCGCCGCTGTTCGGCATTGCCGGCGCGCTGCTGCTGCTGATCCACCCCGACACGGTGCTCGCCAGCCGCTGGCACCCGCACGCGGTGGCGGCGCTGCATTGCTTCACGGCAGGGTTGATGTTGCAGGCGATGCTCGGCGCGCTGTTCCAGGTGCTGCCGGTGGCGGCCGGCAGCATGGTGCCGCGGCCGCGCCTGCTCGCCGCGGTGGTGCACCCGGCCAGCGTGATCGGCGCGGTGCTGCTGATCACCGGTTTCATGTTGCCCGGCCGTCACCTCACCGGCATCGGTGCCGCGCTGCTGGCGGCGGCGTGCGGCGTGTTCGTCGTCGCGATTGCGCCCGGGCTGCTGCGCGCTACCGCACGCGACCCTGCGCGCCGCCTGATGCGCGTGGCGGTGGCGGGGCTCGCGATGGCCATCGCGCTCGGCTTTGCCCTCGCACACCAGCTCGAACACGGCGCCGGCTCGCACTTCGTCACGCTGGTCAATCTGCATGCGCTGTGGGCACTGGCGGGCTGGGCCTTGCCGCTGGTGGCCGGCGTCGCGGTGCTGGTGGTGCCGATGTTCTACATCACGCCACCGTATCCGGTCACGGCGCTGTCACTGGCGGCTGCAGCACTGCCGGTGCTGCTGGGCACGATCAGCGCGGCGGCGCTGGTCGGTGCCATCGATCTGGCGCGATGGCTCGGGCTCGGCATTGCCGCGTTCGCGCTGGGTTTTGCCCTGCTGACGCTGCGGTTGTTCCAGCAGCGGCGCCGTACCCGTAGCGATGCCGCCGGCAGCGGCTGGCGCAGTGCGATGGCGGCGCTGGTGATCGCCGCGCTGTTGCTTGCGGTGGCCTTGTTCGGCGGCGACGGCTGGCTGTCGGAGCGCGCGGCGATGGCGCTCGGGGTGGTGCTGGCGATCGGTGTGTTCAGCGGCGTAATCGGCGCGATGCTGTTGAAGATCCTGCCCTTCCTCGCGACGCTGCATCTTGCCGCGCTCGGGCTGGGTGCGAGGCTTGAGGCACCGCCGGGCGAGCGCCGCTTGCGCTGGCAGGCCTACCTGCAGCTCGCCGCGGTGTGTGCGCTTGGGGTGGCGGTGCTGTGGCCTGCGTTGGCGCGCATTGCCGGGGCCTGCCTGTTGCTGGCGCAGTTGAGCTTTGCCGGCAACGTCTGGGGCTTTGCGCTGGCCTTCCGCCGTACCCGCCTCAAGCGCGCGAAGGCGGCTGCTCAGCCTTCGTAAGCGTTGAGCTTTGCGACGTCATGAATCGTGATGTGCTTGCCGTTTACCGAGATCAGCTTCGATTCGGACAGCGCGTGCAGGATGCGCGAGAAGGTCTCGGGCGTCAGGTTCAGACGCGAGGCGAGCACCTGCTTGCTGGTTTCCAGATCGATCTCGGCGGTGTTGCCGTCCGCTTCGTCCGCGTTGCGCAGCAGGTAGCCGATCAGCCGCTGGGTGGATGAACGCAGCGAGTAGGATTCGACGTCCTGCACCAGCGTGTGCAGCCGCATCGAAAGGCCGGCGAGCATGCGGCGCGCGAAGCTGCCGTTGCGCTCGATCAGCGAGAAGATCGGGTCGCCCGGAATGTGCAGCAGCAGCGTGTCGGACAAGGCTTGCGCGAATACCGGGTAGGGCCGGCCCATGAACATCACCGCTTCGCCAAAGCTCTGCTGCGGGCCGAGGATCTCGATCACCTTCTCGTGGCCGGATTGCGCCGCGAAGCCCAGCTTCACCTGGCCGTAGACGACCACATAGAAGCCATCGGCGGCATCCCCCTGCTGGAACAGCAGCTTGCCTTTCTCCAGCCTCACTTCCACGGTGTTGGCGGCCAGCGTGGCAATGGTTTCCGGTTCGACCTGGGCGAACAGCGGCAGGCGGGAAAGCAGTCCGTTGATATCGGCCTTGCGACGGGTTTCCATGTGAATTGGGATCACGGTGCGGGAAAGGCAGAATACTAGCGCACCACCTCACCGAAAACAGGAAGCTTTCTCGATGTCATCGCCCACCCGCGACCGCTTCGGCGGCGTGCTGTTGATCCTGCTCGCCGCGGCGTGTTTCGGTCTGATGCCCTTGTTCAGCGCGTACGGCTGGCGCGAGGGCCTGCGCCCGGCGGACTTGCTGACGCTGCGTTTTGCGCTGGCGGCGCTGATCCTGTGGGGCATCGTCGCCGCGCGTGGCCTCGGCGTGCCGCGCGGGCGCGCCTTGTGGGTGCTGGCCGGCATGGGGGCGCTGGGCTATGCCGGACTTGCGCTGTGCTACTTCACCGCGCTGACGCTGGCGCCTGCGGTGGTAGTGGCGCTGCTGCTGTACTTGTACCCGGCTTTCGTCACCGTGCTGGCCTGGCTGCTGCACGGCGAACGGCCGGATCGCCGCCGCCTGCTCGCGCTGAGCTGTGCGCTGTGCGGCTGCGCGCTGACGATCGGCTACGCGAGCGGCGCGAAGCCCTTGGGCGTAGCGCTTGGCGTGGCTTCCGGCCTGATGTACGCGCTCTACACGCTGGCCGGGCGACGCGTGCCGCATGGCGTGCCAGCGCTGGCACAGGCCGCGGTGGTCAGCAGTGCAGCCTGCCTCGCGATGGCGCTGCTGACGCTGCCGGAAGGTTTGCGCTGGCCGCACACAGTGCAGGGCTGGGCGGGCGTCGTCGCGCTGGCGCTGGTGTCCACCGTGCTCGGTGTCAGCAGCTTTCTCGCCGGCTTGCGCCGCCTTGGCCCGACCCGCGCGGCGACCTTGTCGACCTTCGAACCGGTTGTTACGGCGTTGGCCGGCGTGGCTTTTCTCGGCCAGCCGCTGGGGCCCGGCACGCTGGTTGGCGGCGCACTGATCCTCGTGGCGGGCGTGCTGGTGGTACGCGAATAGCGCGTGCGGCGGCGATCCCGCTCAAGCATTGGCCGGCGCGGCCGAAAATACCGGTAGAGGGTTTGCCGGAGTCGCACCATGCGTATCGCTGTTTTCTGCCTGTCACTGCTGGGCCTTGCCGCGACATCGAGCGCGCTGGCGGCGGACTGGCTGCATGTTGCGCGCGAAAAGGGGCGCAGCGTCGATCTCGATCGCGCCAGCGTGCTGGATTCGGACGCCGGCACCAAGGTGGCCTGGGGCCGGGTGGTGCTCACCGATGAAGAGGTGGAAGCGGCCGGCTACAAGACGATCAAGGCGCTCAACCGCTACGACTGCCGCAGCCAGACCTTCCTTACCGTCAAGCGGGTGTATCTCGACCGTGCGGGCCTGACGATCCGCGAAGAGCCGGCCGCGACGCAGAAACCGATCGCGATCCAGCCCGGCACGCTGGACGACCGCTTCTTCAAGGAAGTCTGCAAACCGGCATCCCTGCAGCAACTGGCCAAAATCGCCGAAGCGGCGGAAGCGCGTGCGCGCAGCCAGATGGCGCCGGCGCCCCGGATCACTGCGCCGAGCGCGCCGGTGCAACATGCCGACCTGCAGATGGTGAAGGAAGAAGCGCATCCCGAACCGCCCGCAGAAAAACCAATCACCGGCGGCAAGCCGCTGATCCAGTTGCCGCCCAAGCCGGCACCGAAAGCGGCCGAGCCGGCGCACGCCGAGGCGGCACCGCCGCCTCCGCCAACGATGGCGCCACGCTACTACCGCCCGCCGCCGCGGCGCCCGGCACCACCGCCAGCAAGCCATGACGCGCCACCGGTTCAGATGGCGGCGCCGGCGATGAATCCGCATGCGCACTGGAGCTACGAGGGCGAGACCGGGCCGCAGAACTGGGGCCGCATGAAGCCCGAATTCGCAACCTGTGCGAGCGGCGCCCGCCAGTCGCCGATCGATGTCCGCGACGGCATCAAGGTTGATCTCGAACCGATCAAGGTCGACTACAAGCCGAGTTATTTCCGCATCGTCGACAACGGCCACACGATCCAGGTCACCGTCGGGCCAGGGCTCAACATCACGGTGATGGGCAAGACCTACGAGCTGCAGCAGTTCCACTTCCACCGCCCGGCGGAGGAGCGGATCGACGGCCGCGCCTTCGACATGGTGGTGCATCTGGTGCACAAGGATCTGGACGGCAAGCTTGCGGTGATCGCGGTGCTGCTCGATCGCGGCACTGCGCATCCGGTGATCCAGACGCTGTGGAACAACCTGCCGCTGGAAAAGAACGAGTCCTACCAGCCTGCCGTGGCGATCAACCCGGCGGATCTGCTGCCGGTCGACCGCGGCTACATCACCTACATGGGTTCATTGACGACGCCACCCTGCACCGAAGGCGTGCTGTGGATGGTGATGAAGCAACCGGTGCAGGTGTCGCCGGAGCAGATCGCGATCTTCTCGCGCTTCTACCGCAACAACGCGCGGCCGATTCAACAGGCGGGCGATCGCATCATCAAGGAATCGCGCTGAGGCGCGCTGCCACCGAAATAAGCCCGCGAGTGCGGGCTTTTTTTCGCGGCGTTAGCTGGCGCTGCGCAGATTGAAGTGGGGAAACAGCGGCGCAATACGAGCGACCAGCTCGTCTGGCAGGGCAGCGTCGCGCGCCAACCACGCTTGCTCGCAGCCCTCGGCGCGGAAGGCCTGCAGCGCGAAGTTCTCAACGCCGAGGTGCGCGCTGAGCTGCGCTACGCGCTGGGCTGCGGCTGGTGACACCAGCGCGCCGTGATAGGTGAGCCGGAATTCGTGCGCAACCTCGGATGTGGCGACGGCGCTGGCTGAAGCCCAGGCACGACTGCCGCTGCCCGAGACGCCAGTAACCGTTTGGTATTCGCCGGGGTCGGTCTTCAGATCGAAGCCCACCCAGTCGAGCAGCGGAAGCAAGGCTTGCAGCCGTTCCGGGTAGGCGCCGCCGGTGTGCAGCCCCACCGCGAGGCCGAGCTGCCGAACCCGCGCAATGGCGTCCGGCAGCGCACGGTCTGCGGTGGGTTCGCCGCCCGAGAACACCACGCCGTCGATGAAACCGCGCCGACGCACGAGCTGGGCCTCAACGTCGTCCCACGCGATTGGCGCGGGGCCGGTGCGCGTCTGTAGTTCCGGGTTGTGACAGTAGCCGCAGCGCCACGGGCAGCCGCGCAGGAACACCACGGCCGCGAGCTTGCCGGGCCAATCGACGGTGGAAAACGGATTGAAACCGCCGACCTGGATACTTTGCTGCCAGGGCGGGCGGGGGAGGTCGTCGTGCGAAGTCATCGGTTTCGGATGCGCCTGCCGCGGAGCGGGGGCCAGAGTCTAGTTGGCCGCCCGCATCGGCGTATCGCTCAGACCTTGCCGCAGCAGGCCGTTTCGCGGAAGTACTGGCGCTCGTAGAACTCGCCCTGCTTGCCGCGGTTGAAGGACGCGACCGGGCGGTGATAGCCCATCACGCGTGTCCAGATCTCACAGGGCTGGCGCTCGCTGTCATCGAGTTCGGGGTGGCTGGCAAAACGTTCGGTACGGGTTTCATGAATCATCGGTCGCTCCTCGGGTGTGGGCTCAAGACGGTGTGTTTCAGTGCATCGCCGACGCGACGCGCTTCTTCGCCAGCAGCTCGTCATCGCACTTGGGGCAGAACTTGTGTTCGCCGGCGATGTAGCCGTGCTTGGGGCAGATCGAGAAGGTCGGCGAGATGGTGATGTAGGGCACGCGGAAGCGTTCGAGAGAGCGGCGCACCAGTTGTTTGCAGGCCTCGGCGGAGTCGATGCGTTCGCCCAGATACAGGTGCAGCACGGTGCCGCCGGTGTACTTCGACTGCATCGCCTCCTGGCGCTCCAGTGCTTCGAAGGGGTCGCCGGTAAAGCCGACCGGCAGCTGCGTCGAGTTGGTGTAGTACGGGTGGTCCTCGGTGCCGGCCTGCAGGATCTCGGGCCAGCGCTTGCGATCCTCCTTAGCGAAGCGGTAGGTCGTGCCCTCGGCGGGCGTCGCTTCCAGGTTGTAGAGGTGCCCGGTCTCTTCCTGGATCTGGCTCATGCGTGTGCGCAGGTGGTCGAGCAGTTTCAAGGCCAGCGCTTCGCCCGCCGGCGTGGTGATGTCCTCGGCGTTGTCGCTGAAGTTGCGGATCATCTCGTTCACGCCATTGATGCCGATGGTCGAGAAGTGATTGCGCAGCGTGCCCAGATAGCGGCGGGTGTAGGGGAAGAGGCCGTCGTCCATGTGGCGCTGGATCACCTTGCGCTTGATCTCGAGGCTGGTGCGCGCGAGTTCGACCAATTCGTCGACGCGTGCGAAAAGCGCCGCTTCGTCGCCGCGGTGCAGGTAGCCCAAGCGTGCGCAGTTGATCGTCACTACGCCGAGCGAGCCGGTCTGTTCGGCCGAGCCAAAAAGCCCGTTGCCACGTTTCAGGAGTTCGCGCAGATCGAGCTGCAGGCGGCAGCACATCGAACGCACCATGTTCGGCTTCAGCTCGCTGTTCACGAAGTTCTGGAAATAGGGCAGGCCGTATTTGGCCGTCATCTCGAACAGCGGCACGCAGTTGGCGTGATCCCAGTCGAATTCCGGCGTGATGTTGTAGGTCGGTATCGGGAAGGTGAAGGCGCGGCCCTTCGCGTCGCCTTCCATCATCACGTCGATGAAGGCGCGGTTGATCAGGTCCATCTCGGCCTGCAGATCGCCGTAGGCGAAGGGCATCTCCTCGCCGGCAATGTAGGGAATCTGCTCCTTCAGGTCGTCCGGGCAGACCCAATCGAAAGTCAGGTTCGTGAAGGGCGTCTGCGTGCCCCAGCGCGAGGGCACGTTGAGGTTATAGACCAGCTCCTGCATCGACTGGCGCACTTCGTCGTAGCCCAGCGCGTCGCGGCGCACATAGGCGGCGAGGTAGGTGTCGAAGGAACTGAAGGCCTGCGCGCCGGCCCATTCGTTCTGCAGCGTGCCGAAGAAGTTCACGATCTGCCCCACCGCGCTGCGCAGGTGTTTGGGCGGCGTCGATTCGACCTTGCCCGGCACGCCGTTGAGCCCTTCCTGCAGCAGCGTGCGCAGCGACCAGCCCGCGCAGTAGCCGGCCAGCATGTCCAGATCGTGGATGTGCACATCGCCCTGCTTGTGCGCTTCGCCGACTTCGGGCGGATAGACATGGTTGAGCCAGTAGTTGGCGATCACCTTGCCCGAGACATTGAGGATCAGCCCGCCCAGCGAGTAGCCCTGGTTGGCGTTGGCGCGCACCCGCCAGTCGCTTTGCGACAGGTATTCGTTGATCGAACCGATTGCGTCCACCACTGCACGGCGGTCGGTGCGCAGCTTGGCGCGTTGCTCGCGGTAGACGATGTAGGCGCGCGCCGTGGCGAACCAATCCGCCGCCACCAGCACCTGCTCGACGATGTCCTGGATCGCTTCGATCGTCGGCGTCTCACCATGGAAGCGATGCGCGATCACCTTGCCCACGGTGGCCGTCAGCCGCGCTGCTTCGCCGGCCTCGAATTCGCCCGATGCGGCGCCGGCGGCAACGATGGCTTTGCGGATTTTCGCGACGTCGAAGGGTAGCGTCCGCCCGTCGCGCTTGAGGACTTGCGCCGGCAATGCGCCGAGAAGCGGCTGCGATGCGGGTAACAGGGTGCTCATGTTGATGCACTACCTATAGTGTTGTTTTGCGGTGTGTCGCACTATAGGTCGTATGCGTCGAGGAGGAAACCCGTCGTCGCCCGAAATGACGTCAGCACTTGATGGCGGTCAATCGGCGCGTTTTCCCGGCTTGCGGGGCGACGTCATACGGTTGCATGCGGTGCGCATGAGGTGGTGGGGCGTCCGTGATCTGCGGCGGTCGTTGAGGCGGGCAGAGGCCCCTCCCGCGCGGGTGCTGCCCGACCCTGGCCGCGATTCACTTGCACACACCAGCATCGCGTGCGCGCCATGCTCTAATTCGTTCATGGATACCTCGCCCGCTCCGTCGATCTGGAAGACCCTGCTGACCCGCAAGATGCTGATCTGCATCGTGCTCGGCTTCAGTTCCGGTCTGCCGCTGTTCCTGCTCTTCAATCTGGTGCCCGCGTGGCTGAAGACAGAAGGGCTTTCGCTGAAGGCCATCGGCGCCTTTGCGCTGGTTCAGTTCCCCTACACCTGGAAATTCCTCTGGGCGCCATTCGCCGACCGCTTCGGCGTGCCGGGTCTGGGCCGGCGACGCGGCTGGATGTTGCTGTCGCAGCTCGCCTTGATCGGCGCAGTCGTGGCGCTAGGTTCGCTCAATCCGGTGGCGAATCTGACGGCGGTCGTCGCGTTGGCGGCGCTGGTCGCCTTCCTGTCCGCGACGCAGGACATCGCGATCGATGCCTACCGTCGCGAGCTGCTGGCCGAGTCGGAACTGGGCTTCGGCAACGCGGTGTTCGTCAACGCCTACAAGATCGCCGGCCTTGTGCCTGGCTCGCTGTCGCTGTTCCTGGCCGACCATCTGCCGTGGTTCGAGGTCTTCGCGATCACCGCCGCCTTCCTGATCCCCGGCGCATTGCTTTCGCTCGTGGTGAGCGAACCGGCAGCGGCGCGCTCCGCCCCGCGGACCTTGCGCGACGCCGTGGTCGAACCCTTCCATGACTTCATGCAGCGGCATGGCTGGCGCAGCGCGGTACTGGTGCTGGGTTTCATCTTCTTCTACAAGCTTGGCGACTCACTCGCCACGGCGCTCGCGACGCCGTTCTATCTGGAGATGGGCTTCACCAAGACGGATATCGGCATCGTCGCGAAGAACGCGGGCCTGTGGTGCAGCGTGGCGGGAGGGCTGCTCGGCGGCGTATGGATGATCCGGCTTGGCATCAACCGCGCGCTGTGGGTGTTCGGTGTGGCGCAGGCGGTTGCGATTCTCGGTTTCGCCTGGCTCGCATGGCTTGGCCCGGGCCCGGGCGACATTGCGGCGCTACTGTCGCAGCCGGATTTCTCGTCGCCCATGCTGTGGCAGCACCCTGCGGGGGTGCATGTGCTGCAACTGGGGCTGGTGATCGGCGCCGAGGCCTTTGGCGTTGGCTTGGGCACCACCGCCTTCGTCGCGTTCATCGCCCGCACCACCAACCCCGCCTACGCGGCAACGCAGTTCGCGCTGTTCACCAGTCTGATGGCGGTGCCGCGAACGGTGATCAACGCCTTTGCCGGCGTGTTGGTGGAGCAGCTCGGCTGGGTCGGGTTTTTCGCTTTGTGCTTTGCGTTGGCACTGCCCGGCATGTGGCTGCTGCTTCGAGTCGCGCCTTGGCGGGAATCGCAGCCCGAAGCGGGCCGCGCTTGATTGAAAACGGCGGCCCGCGGGCCGCCGTTTTGTTTCGAGGGCGCGATCAGCCCTGGCGAACGTGAAAGTGCTGTTCCGGCACCGGGTAGCCCGCGGCGCCGCAGGTATCGCGGATCGCCTTGTTGGTGTCGAAGTACACTTGCCAGTAGTGGTCGGTGTGGCAGAACGGCCGCACCGCCAGCACCGGGCCCATCGGCGTGAAGTCCAGCACTTCGACGGTCGGTGTCGGTTCCTTGACGACGTTGGGGATGTTGGCGAGCGCGGCTTTCAGGCGTGTGATCGCGTCGTTTACATCGACGGCGTGGTTGAGCTGCGCGGTGCGCTCGACGCGGCGATACGGGTTGGTCGAGAAGTTCTGGATCGTGTCGCCAAAGATCTTGTTGTTGCCAACAATCGTCAGCACGTTGTCGGGCGTATTGATCGCGGAGGCGAAGAGGCCGACCTCCATCACGGTGCCCTCGATCCCCCCGACTTTCACATAGTCGCCCACCTTGAAGGGGCGCAGCACGACGAGGAAGGCGCCCGCCGCGAAGTTGGCGAGCAGCCCGGCCCAGGCGGCACCGATCGCGATGCCCATGGCCGCGACCAGGGCTGCGAAGGAGGTCGTCTCGACACCGAAGTAGCCGAGGATTGCCACCACCAGCACGATATTCAGCGCCACGCTGACGATGTTGCCGATGTAGCGCAACAGCGTCGGGTCGACGTGCTGGCGGGTCATCGCGGCCGAGATGCCGCGCACCGCGAGGCCGATCAGCCAGCGGCCGATGATCCAGACTGCGACTGCGCCGAGAATCTTGAGGCCAAAGGTCGTGAGCTGGGTGCTCACGGTATCGATGATGTTCTGGAAGTTCATCCTGTGCTCCTGGGTTGCGGTGGGGTACGGCGCCAAGCGGCCGAACGGGGCCGGCTGCCTGGTAAGCATAGTCCTGGTTCCGGGGGCTGTGCAGGCCTGTCGTACCCCGCGGCTTGGGCAGGTTTGGGCGCATGGCGCTACAGTCCGCCGGCGGGCGGACGTTAAACAAGGGTGTGGCGGGGTCGCGTGGGCAGGGTGCGCGACGATCACTACGGGGCATTGAGCCATCCGGGGGGGGGGGGGGGGGTTGAGGTTTATCGGTC
>NZ_JAYRDJ010000021.1:55709-78494 GCF_041909475.1 Niveibacterium sp.
CCCGCCCCCCCCCCCCCCCCCCCGCCCCCCCCCCCCCCCCGGGGGGGCCGCCCCAGATTGAGCTTGATCGGTCGAATCACCGAGTCGGGCGCCAGCGCGCGCAGCCTGGGCGGCGCAGCCTTGCTGCGCGGCAACCTGCTGCTCTGTCTTAGCTATCTCGCGGTGGGCTCGCTCAGTCTGATGCTTGCCGTGCCGCCCGGTTACGCGTCGCCGCTGTTCCCGCCTGCGGGCATCGCGCTCGGCGCGGTGCTGGTGTTCGGGCGCCGGCTCCTGCCGGGCGTGTTCCTCGGCGCGCTGCTGCTCAACCTGCTGCACGGCTATACCTTGTCGGCCGAGCTGTTGCCGGCGCCGGCTGCTGCCATTGCGCTCGCAGTGATGCTGCAGGCCTGGGCGGGCGCATGGCTGGTGCAACGCCTGGTGGGCGGCTCGCTGCGGCTCGACGAGCCGCTCGCCGTGATCCGTTTCGTTGGCGCAGTGGTGCTGGGCTGTGCCGTGGCGGCCAGCCTGGCGCTGCCGGCGCTGCATGGCCTCGGGCGGCTGCCGTTGCGCGAGTTGCCCTATTCCTGGTGGAACTGGTGGCTGGGCGATGCGGTTGGCGCGATGACCTTCACGCCGCTGACGCTGCTGGTGCTCGCGCGGCCGGGCGATAGCTGGTTCGGCCGCCGTGCGGCGGTGGGTGTGCCGATCGTGGCCTCGGTGGCGGCGCTGGTCGTGCTCTTCCTGCAGTTCGCCGAATGGGAGCGCAGCCGCGTCGATCGCGCGCTCGAACGCGATGCCGCCTTCGCTCTGCGCGGTCTGCGCGACAGCCTGCAGTCGCCCGTCGATGTGCTGGGCAGCATCCGGCAATTCATCGAGAACTCCGACGATGTCACGCGCGATGAATTCAGCCACTTTGTGCGCCCCTGGCTGGCGCGCGATGCGGCGGTGCTGGCGCTGGGGCGTGCCGAGCATGTCGTGCCGGCCGAAGTTCCGGCCCTGCTCGCGCGGCAGCGAGCATCTGGCCTGAGCGACTTCCGCATCATCGTGCGCGACGCGGCCGGGGTGCGGCGCCCTGCGCCCGCAGGGGAGGCCCGCGAGCGTTTGGTGATTACCGCGATCGAGCCGACTGGCGTGAACCGCGATGCATTGGGGCTGGACATCTTTACGGTGGCGGCGTCACGCGCCGCAGCGCTGCGCGCGCAAGAACGCGAGCGCGCGGCCGCCACGCAGCCGTTCCGGCTTGCCCAGCAGCGCGGGCCGGATGAGCGCGGCATCGTCGTGTATCTCGCCTACGGCAGCTCGGCGGCTGAGCCGCCCGCGCGCGGCAGCAAGGGGGGCGGGGTGGTATTTGCCGCGTTCTCGCTCGACGACCTGGTGCAGCACTTGCAGGCCTCCACACCTGCCGGTCTGCAACTTTGCCTGTCCGACACCAGCGACAGCACGGTCATCCGGATCGCAGGTGCGCCGGGCTGCGAGCAACTGGGCGAAGGCGCTTTCGTGTCGCGCGCGTCCTTCAACGTGGCCGACCGTTCATGGACCTTGCGCCTTGCGGCACAGAACTCTTACCTCGCGGCGCAGAGCGGCGTGCTGCGCTGGTGGGCGCCTCTCTTCGGGGCGGTTGGAAGCGCCCTGCTGGTGGCCTTTGTGCTCACGTCTGCGGGCCGCACGCGGCGTGTCGAGGAGCTGATCGCGCAGCGCACCGCCGAACTCAGCGCGGCACAACGGCGCTACGCCGAACTGGTGAATTCGCTCGACGGCGTGATCTGGGAGGCCGAGCGCGGCCCGCGCGGGCTGACCTTCATCAGCGATCGGGTCGTCGCGTTGCTCGGCTACCCGGCGAGTGACTGGCTCGGGCCGGACTTCTGGCTGCGCTGCATTCCACCGGAAGACCGCGAGTCGGTGCAGGCCCGTCTGTCCGAGGCGATCGCGCGTGGTGAGCCTGGTTTCGAAATCGAGTTCCGTGTGCGCGCGCAGGACGGGCGAATCCTGTGGCTGCAGAACATCGTGACCCGGCTTTCGCCGCACGAGGGTGACACGCTGCTGCGTGGCGTGGCGCTGGATATCACCGCGCGGCATGCCGTGTCGGAGCAGCTCGCGGTGAGCGAACGACGGCTGCGCGCGATCACCTCGGCGGCATCGGCCTATCTGTACGAAATCGACGCCGAGGGCGTGATCCGCTTCGTCAACCGCACCTACGACGGGCTGCTCGACGAGGAAGTGCTCGGCACCCGTCTGGTTGCCTGGTTCCCGCCCGAGATGCAGGGCTGGATCGCGAACACGCTCGATCAGGTCTGGCAGAGCGGCCACAGCCGCACGGTGGAGTACGCGCTGCCCGACCCGCAGGGGCGCATCCATCACTACCTGACCGAGCTGACCCCGGTAAGCGACAAGGGCCGTGTGCTGGCCGTGGTGCTGTCGGCGGCAGATATATCCGGCGTGAAGCGGGTCGAAGCGCGGCTGCGTGCTTCCGAGCGGCGGTTCAGCGACATGCTGGCGAATGTGAAGCTCGCCGCAGTGCAGCTTGACCTGCAAGGGCGGGTGAGCTTCTGCAACGCCTTCCTGCTGCAGTTGCTGGGTTATCGCGCAGACGAACTGATTGGACAGGACTGGTTTGCGCTCGTGGTTCCCGCCGCGCAGCGCGATACGGTTCGCGCGGTGATCACCAAGCTGCAGGCCGAGGGTCGCGCAATCGATCAATTCGAGAACGAGATCTGCTGCCGTGACGGCAGCCATCGCCTGATTGCATGGAACAACACGCTGTTGCGCGACGCCGACGGTGTCGTGATCGGCGTGGCCAGCATCGGCGAGGACGTGACAGCCCGCCACCAGGCCGAACTTGAACGTGAGCGCGCATGGGTGCTGCTGCAGGCGGCGATCGCCCAGTCGCCGGCCGGCATCCTGATCGTCGATGCGCCCAGCATGCGTCTGCGCATGGCCAACCCGGCGGCCGTTCATCTGCGCGGCATGGCGCCGGGTGAGGATGACGCATCGGTGATTGCCTTCATGCAGGGCTGGCAGGTCTTCAACCCGGATGGCAGCCTCTGCGAGACGGCGAACTGGCCGATCGCGCGGGCCGTTCAGGGGCTGGAGGTCACTGAGAATGCCGAGCTGATCGTGCGTGATCCGGAGGGCCGCGATCGCTGGGTCACCGCGAACGCCGCACCGGTGCGCGCGGCGGACGGCACGGTGATCGCCGGCATCGTGGTGTTCAACGACGTCACGCTGCTCAAGGAGCAGCAGCAACGCCTCGCTCACCTCGCGCACTACGATGCGCTGACCCGCCTGCCCAACCGCGTGTTGCTGGCCGACCGCCTGCAGCTGGCGCTGCAACAGTCAGGGCGCTCGCAAGCCATGCTGGCCGTGGCCTATCTCGACCTCGACGGCTTCAAGCCGGTCAACGACCATCTGGGGCATGAGGCTGGCGATGTGCTGCTGGTCGATGTGGCGAACCGCCTGCGCGGCGTATTGCGCGGTGGCGATACCGTGGCGCGGATCGGCGGCGACGAGTTCGTGTTGTTGCTGCACGATCTGAACGACTTTGCCGAATGCGAGCAGGTGCTGCGGCGGGTGCTCGCCGAAGTGGCGGCGCCCTACCGGCTCGATGGCGCGGTGGTCGAGATCTCCGCCAGCATTGGTGTGACGGTGTTCCCCGCCGACGGTGCCGACCCCGACACGTTGCTGCGTCATGCCGACCAGGCCATGTATGTCGCGAAGCAGGGCGGCGGCAACCGCTACCACCTGTTCGATGCGGAACTGGACCGGCGAGCCCGCGAGGAACGTGCGCTGATCGGCGAGATCGACAAGGCGATCAGCGCTGGCGAGCTGGTGCTGCACTTCCAGCCGCGAGTCGATCTGCGTGCCGGCAAGGTGATCGGCGTCGAAGCGCTGGTGCGCTGGCAGCATCCTGTGCGCGGGCTGCTGCCGCCATCTGCCTTCCTGCCGCAGATCGAAGACCATCCGCTTTCGATCACCCTCGGCGAATGGGTCATCGGCGAAGCGCTGCGCTGCCTGCGCGGCTGGCAGGCGGAAGGGCTGCGGCTGCAGGTGAGCCTGAACATCGCTGCGCGCCACTTGCAGAGCGCCAACCTCGTCGGTTTCATCGAGCGTGCCTTGCTCGACTACCCCGATGTGCCCGCGCACGCACTCGAACTGGAGATTCTCGAAACTGCCGCCATCGAAGATCTGCAGCATGTCGGCAGTGTCATCGAAGCCTGCCAGCGCTTGGGTATCGGTGCGGCCATCGACGACTTCGGCACCGGCTACTCATCGCTGTCCTACTTCAAGCGCCTGCCGGCCGAGGTCATCAAGATCGACCAGAGCTTCATCCGCGACATGCTGCACGACCCCGAGGACCTTGCCATCGTCGAGGGCGTGATCGGCCTCTCGCGCGTGTTCCGCAGGACCGTGGTTGCCGAGGGGGTTGAGACCGAGCAGCACGGCCTGATCCTGCTCGCGCTCGGGTGCGATCAGGCTCAGGGTTACGCGATCGCGCGCCCCATGCCGGCGGGCGAGCTGGTCGAATGGGTGCGCAACTACCGGCCGTTCGAGAGCTGGGGCGAGCAGGTGCGGCGGCTCGCGCGCGAGGACTTTGCGCTGCTTGGCGCCGAGGTCGAGCACTACCAGTGGATGGAGCGCATTCGCTCCCTGCTCGCACAACCCGACGGCGCCGCCCACTTCCCGTATCTGCTTGCGACCGAGTGCCGACTCGGGCGCTGGCTAGAACAGGAGGCCGACCCGCAGCGTGCCGGCCTCGCGGCGATTCGCGAGTTGCACGACCTGCTGCACGGGCAGGCCGACGCCGTGGCGACGCAGCTTCGGGCTGGTGACTCCGCGGCCGCACAACGCGCGTTTGCCGAGATGCAGCAGACCCGCGACCAGTTGTTCGGCCAGGTGCGCGTGCTGATCGGCATTGTTTGAAGGCGTGCCGCTGCGCGGCAGCGATCGGCGGCCGCTTTGCGGCGCGAATGGAGACCGCTACACGGAGAGTCCTCTCGTGTCGCGAAGGTACGAGTCAGTAACTTCAATGCGCGATGCGCATTGGCCCCCGCTTCGCGTGGACGTGCCTTCGTAGCGCGAAGGTACTAGTCAGTGACTTAAATTCGCTGCGCGAACTCACGCCGCTCCGCGGCGCGTCCCTTCGTAGCGCGAAGGCCCAAGCCTAATGGCTTGTGCCTTCGTCCTTCTGAGTTTTGTTCCAGACGTTGTATTTGCCGACGGGCTTGTCGGCGGGCAGGCGTTTGACTTCCTTCAACGTCTTCGCGTCGATGATCACCAACGCGCCCCCGTCGGCTTCACGTTCCCAGATGCTGACCACGGCGTGGCGGCCAGTGCGGTCGAACTCGACGTGGGCGGCGGTCCTGCCGGGGGCGGGGGTGATCGTGCCGGCGGGTTTGAGCGTCGCCTTGTCGATCAACAGCATGGTGTCCTTCTTCGGGCTCATCATCGCGTCGGCCCAGGCGTAGGGCGTGGTGCTGTGGCTGCGCAGGAAGAAGCCGGGGCCGAGCGCGGGGATCTGTGCAATCTCGCGCCAGTTCCTCATGTCGATCACGGAGATCACGCTCTCGCGCAGGTTCGGCGTGGCGAGCACGGTTGAACCCTCGTGCGACCAGGTGATGCCGGACCCGACATGCGGCATGCCGGCCACCGGCAGTTCGGCGATCTTGATACGCGCATCGAGGTTCACTACCTGCGCACGGCCGCCGCTGCGCGCAGCGCCGATTGCGTCGCGGTAGGCGGGGTCGAAGAAGAAATCCTCCATCGGCTCTTCGAGCGGGATGCGTCGCACGTTCAGGTAGCCGGGCTTGGCAATCGCTTCGCCCATCTTGTAGTCATGCACATAGCCGTCGTGGATCGGCTCGGCCTTCGGGTCGTAGCTGATCTCCCACAGCTCGGGAATGTCGCGCAGCGCGGCGACGAAGCTCTTGCGCGGGCCGGCGTCGTAGATTGCGGCGACGCGCGACGCTTGATCGCCCTTGAGGTTGGCGACCGAGATTGTCTTGATCGGTTTGAGCTCGGCATCCATCAGCACGATGGTGCGCGGCAGCGTGTTCGCGGCGGCGACGAACTTGCCGTCGGCCGACACTGCGACGTTACGGGTGTTCAGCCCGACGCGGATCTCGGCGGCCGTCTTCAGGTTGTAGAGGTCGTACTTGCTGACCCAGCCATCGCGCGAAGCGAAGAACACATAGCGGCCGTCCGGCGTGAACTTCGGCCCGCCGTGCAGCGCGAACTTGGACGGGAAACGATCCAGCCGTTCGAAGCGGTCGCCGTCGAGGATGCTGACGGTGGAGTTGCCGGCCTCGACCACGACGAAGAGGTTCAGCGGATCGGCCTTGAACTGCGGCGTATCGGGCAGGCTGCCCGGCGCGAAATGGACGATGCGCGATGCAGCGGTGTCTGCCTCGGTCCAGTGTGGTGCGGGGGCCACCGGTGTGTAGAGCCAGCTTGCCAGCGCCTCAATGTCGGCGGTGGCCAGCCGGTCGGCGAAGCCCTGCATCTGGGTTGCGGGGCGGCCGTCGCGGATGGTCTTGATCGCTTCCGGCTTTTTCAGCCGCTCCAGGCTTTCGGGCAGCAGCGCCGGCCCCATGAGGCCGAGCCGGTCGGCACCGTGGCAGCTGGCGCAATGCTGCTGGAACAGCGCGGCGGGGTCGGCGGCCTGGGCGAGGGTGCCGAAACTCAGAAGGGCGGCAGCGAGCAGGCGGCGCATCAGCGGGCCTCCACCAGCGGAATGCTCACGCGCGGCGCCGGTGCATGCTCAACGCCGATCTCTTCATCGCTGAGGTAGCAGCCGGGGTCTTCGGCCCAGAAATCGCCGGTGAGCTGTTGTGCGCGGGTGCGGGTGTTGCCGTTACAGATCGCCAGATAGGCGCAGGCACCACAGCGTCCGGTGACCGGGCGCGGGCGCTGCTTGAGGCCGGCCATCAGCGGGTCGCTGGTGTCGGCCCAGATCTCGCCGAAGGGGCGCGTCTTCACGTTGCCGAGCGGGTAGTGCCACCACATCGTGTCCGGGTGCACCACGCCGAGGTTGTCGATGTTCGCGACATTCACGCCGGACGAATTGCCGCCCCAGCGCACCAGTCGCTCGGCGACGATCGCATGGTGCTGCGGAAAGTGGCGATGTACCCACTGCAGCAGGAACACGCCGTCGGCATCGTTGTTGCCGGTGACGTATTCGCGGGTGCCACCGGCCTGTGCATCGGCGAGCGCTCGCGCAAAGAGTGTTTGCATCGCGCGCCGCGTCGTTGCGTGCTGTGCGTCGGTCTTGCGGTTCTTGTTGCCGCGGCCCGCGTAGTTCAGGTGCGAGAAGTAGAACTTGTCGATCCCCTCGCGCTCGCACAGGTCCAGCAGCGGCTCGAAGTCGTGTGCGTTGCCCTCTGTCATCGTGTAGCGCGCGCCGACTTTCACGCCCAGCGCATGTAACTGGCGGATCGCGGCGAGCGATGCGTCGAAGGCGCCTTCCTTGCGGCGGAAGTGGTCGTGCGTCGCGCCGATGCCGTCGAGGCTGATGCCGACATAGTCGAAGCCCTGCGCCGCGACGCGCTCGGCCAGGGTGGCGTCGATCAGCGTGCCGTTGGTCGACAGCCCGACGTAGAAGCCCATTGTCTTGGCGCGATCCGCGATCTGCCAGATGTCCGGCCGCAGCAGCGGCTCGCCGCCGGAGAGGATCAGTACCCGTACGCCGGCAGCGTAGAGGTCGTCCATCGCGCGGAACACCTGCTCGGTGCTCAGTTCGTTGGGGAAATCGGTGTCCGCCGAAATCGAGTAGCAGTGGCGGCAGGTCAGGTTGCAGCGGCGGATCAGGTTCCAGATCACCACCGGCCCGGCCGGTGCACCGCTGCGCACGCGGGGCGGGGCCTCGCCGCGTTCGAGCGCGGCGATCAACTGCATGTACTGGCTGATGCGGAACATTGGACGACTCCCCCGAGGTGTGAGCGCAGGTTAGGAGCCGCGCCCCGCGCCAGCCTTGACTGCCATCAACGGCGCCGGGCCGCTTGTCACCTCAACCGACCAGCAGCAGGTGGACGGCCCGCGGCCCATGCGCGCCGATCTGTATCGTCTGCTCCACATCGCCGGTGCGCGAGGGCCCGGCAATCAGGTTCAGCGCGCGCGGCATTGCGCCTGTCGCCCGCAGCTTCGCCCACACTGCTTCCTGGTCCGGCAGCAGGTCTTCGCGGTGCAACACGATCACCTGGAACTCCGGCACGAAGTTGTGCGTGATTGGCGACTCGGGCCCGCTGTGCATCACCAGCGTGCCACTTTCTGCGATACCGGCGAAGGCGAGCGACACTGCGGCGACGGTGGCCTCGCTGGCGGCACCGGTGTCGACGCGCACATCGGCAGGCCAGTTCAAACCTCCCAGCGGCGCGGCAACCGAGAGTGCGCTCGGCACGCCGCGCGTCGCAAGCCACGCCAGCGCGCGCGCTGGTACCTCGGCCAGGCTGGCGAGCCGCTCATGGCTGCACGCATGCAGCGTGGCGCGTTCGATGAAGCGTGCCAGCGGATCGGCAATGGCTTGCGTTGGCCGGGCAGCCGGCAGCCCCGGCGGGCAGATGCCCGCGTTCGCAAGCGCAAAGCGGATGCTGACCAGCACTTGCTCGCGGCTCATTGTTCGCCCCCGCGTTGCTGCTGCCACTGTTCGAGGAAGGTGGCGCCGCTGGGCGCCGGCAGATCGCGTATGCCAGTCCAGGCTCCCGCGCCGGGCAGCGAAGCGATACGCCCCGTCTTGCCGGCCCGCGCTCTCAGCAGCCGGCTGCCGAAGCGCTCCAGCGCGTGGTACAGCCCCGGCTGCCGGGCCACCCAGCCCCAGGCCGCCATCAGCGTGCGCTGCCGTGCTGGCATCAGGCCCGCCTTCACCTGTTCGCTGCGCAGCGTGCGGATCAGCTCGGTGAGCGGAATCTTCACCGGGCACACGCTCTGGCAGCGCCCGTTCAAGGTGCAGGCGTTGGGCAGGTCGTAGTGCTCGGCCAGCCCGTTGAACAGCGGCGTCAGGATTGCCCCCATCGGCCCCGGATAAACCCAGCCGTAGGCGTGGCCGCCGATGGCGCTGTATACCGGGCAATGGTTCATGCAAGCACCGCAGCGGATACAGCGCAGCATGTCGCGGAACTTGCCGCCCAGCATCTTCGAGCGGCCGTTGTCGACCAGTACGACGTGGTATTCCTGCGGCCCGTCCGGGTCGCCCGCGCGCTGCGGGCCGGTCGAGATCGTGGTGTAGCACTCGGTGTCCTGCCCGGTTGCGCTGCGCGCGAGGATGCGCAGGAACACCGAGAGGTCGTCCAGCGTCGGCAGCACGCGCTCGATGCCCGAGGTGACGATATGCACCCGCGCCAGCGTCTGCGACAGGTCGCCGTTGCCCTCGTTGGTGACGATGACGCTGCTCCCGGTTTCGGCGATCAGGAAGTTGCCGCCGGTGATGCCGACATCGGCCCGGAAGAACTTCTCGCGCAGCACATGGCGCGCTTCATTCACCAGCCCGGCGACGGATTCTTCACGCGCCCGCCCGGGGTGGTGCGCCTCGAACAGATCCGCCACCTGCTCGCGCGTCTTGTGGATTGCCGGCGCGATGATGTGGGAGGGCGGTTCCTGTGCGAGCTGGATGATGTACTCGCCCAGATCGGTCTCGACGACCTCGTAGCCCGCGGCTTCCAGTGCCGGGTTCAGCGCAATCTCCTCGCTGACCATCGATTTGCCCTTGCAGATCGTCTTCGCGTTGGCGTCGCGGCAGATGCCGAGGATGATCTCGCGCGCCTCGGCCGCATCACTGGCGAAATGCACCTTGCCGCCAGCGGCCTCTACCGCGGCGGCGTAGCGTTCCAGCCAGACGTCCAGTTCACCGAGCACCGCATTCTTGATCTGCGCCGCACGCTCGCGCAGCGCCTCGAAGTCCGCAAGCTCGGCCACAGCGCTGGCACGTTTGGCGACGAACAGTGGCTTGAAGTTGCCGAGTGCCTTCTGCAGCGAGGCGTCCTTCAGTGCGAGCGCCGCGCGCGATTCGAAGCTGCCGGCGGCGGGATTCATCGCGGCTCCTCGTCGCCGATCGCGGGGCCATCTGCGCGGCCGGCGAGCACCTCGGCGGTATGCAGCACGCGGATGCGCGAGCCTTTGCGCTTGAGCCGCCCGGCGATGTTCAGCAAGCAGCCCAGATCGCCGCCCAGCAGGGTGTCCGCGCCGGTCGCTTCCAGCGAGCGGATCTTGTCGTCCACCATCTTTTCCGAAATCGCCGGGTACTTCACGCAGAAGCTGCCGCCGAAACCGCAGCACACCTCCGCATCGTCCATTTCCAGCAGCGACAGGCCCTTCACCTTGCCCAACAGCGAACGGGGCTGCGATTTCACGCCCAGCTCCCGCAGGCCGCTGCAGGAATCGTGGTAGCTCGCGCGGCCCGGATAGGCACTATCGACATTCACCTTAAGCTCATCCGCAAGAAAGCTCAGCAGCTCGTGTGACTTGCCCGCCAGCGCCAGTGCGCGGGGCGCCCAGTCCGGGTCGGATGCGAACATCTCGGGGTATTTGCGCAGCGTGCCGATGCAGGAGCCCGAGGCCGCGACGACGTAGTCGAAGCCCTCGAACTGTTCGATTACCTGACGCGCCAGCGCGCGAGCAGTGTCGTCATCACCCGCCGACCAGGCCGGCTGGCCGCAGCAGGTCTGCGCCATCGGCACCGATACCTTGCAGCCCGCGCGTTCGAGCAATGCGACCGCCGAGAAGCCGATGTTCGGGCGGAAGACGTTCATCAGGCAGGTGGCGAACAAACCGACCCGCGGCGATTCGGACATGCAGGGCCCCTCAGGAAGCGTCGACGTGGGTCGATGCTAGGCCGCTGCCGCGCGGGCCTCAAGCGAAACCGTTGCGGCGAAGATAAAGCGGCATCGCCATAAACAAAACCGCCCCGGCGATGCGGGGCGGCAGGGCTGCTGTGTCGGTGATCGTCAGAGCTTGTCGAGCTCGCTGAGCTTTACTTGTTTGGTCGTATCCACGCCGCCGTCGCCGTTTGCATCCAGATCCAGCTGGGCCGCGTCACCCCCCAGGTAGGTCAGCCATAGCGTGCTCTTGCCGGTGCTGGTGCGGATGCGTCCGGCGCTCGGGTAGGGGTCGGCGGAGTCGGTGTAGAACACCGCCTGCTCGGTCACGATCGCGAGCTTGCCGGTATAGGCGCTGTGCGTGATGTCGACCTGTTCCGACGCAGTCATGCTGACGCTCCTGCCGTTGAGCACGGTGTTCAGCGTGGCGGTGGGGATCGAGACAGTCGCGGCGCCTGAGCTACCGCCCGCGCTGCTCAGCGTAACGTTGCTGAGCGTCAATACGGCGGTGGAGCGCGTCGTCGAATCCTGCGCGATGTTCAGTATCGCTTTGCCGCTCAGGCCAATCTGCTCGCTGCCTTGGGCCACTTTGAAATTGGTGATGGTGATCGCGAAGCCCATCTGTCCGGTGCCGAGCTGGAAGTTGCCGTCAGCAGCGGTCACGCCTAGGGTGTAGACGCCATTGACTGTCTTGCTGCCATCGGAGCATGCGTTGAAGGTCAGCGCTGCGGTATCGCCGGTGTCCAGAATTCGGTTGTTGTTGACGTCGTCGAGTTGCGCGCCGATGTTGCCGCTGGGCCAACAGTCATTCGAAATCTGAGACGTCCGCGCCGCCGCGCGAGGGGTTAGGCCCAGCGCGTCGGCGGCAGTCCGGACCTGCGCTGAGCCCGACACCGTCGAACCCAACACGTACTTGTCGGCCATGGCGCCGACGGAGCCGCTGGCGAGCACCGTATCGACCACGATGGCCGCTGTGGCGTCCATGTTCTCGGCGCTGATCTGCTGGGGCGTTGTTTGCGCCGGCGTATCGCCGCCACTTCCACCCCCGCAGGCGGCGAGGAGTAACAGGGACGATGCGGCGACTGCAGTCGAAAACATGTGCCTTTGGTGCATGAAGGGCTCCTTGGATTAAGTGCCCGCATGGTTACAGGCACGGATTCCAGATTCAAGTGCGGATGTCGCAGCGCGGGCTGTGTCAGGACGGTAGTAGTCGCTTAAGGGGCGCGCGCGAGACTACGCGGCCGGCGCGTCGTCGGTCGTGGCCGGATACCGCAGGCACGAGACTTGAGCCGGTATGTGCATGGCATATCGCGCATGCCAAAGCATCGGCCGCGTCCGACTGCGGCACGCCGCAGAGGGTGAGCAGGCGTACCACCATGTGCGACACCTGATCCTTCGTGGCACGGCCTTGGCCGACGACGGCCTTCTTGATCTGCATCGTGCCGTATTCCGCCACCGGCAGGCCGGCGGTCGTCATCGCTGCAATCGCGGCGCCGCGTGCTTGGCCCAGCAACAGCGTCGACCACGGATTCTTGTTGAGGAAGACTTCTTCGATCGCGGCCTGGTGTGGGGCGTACTCGGCGATCACTTCACGGATGCTGTCGAACACCACGCCAAGGCGCTGCGGCAGTGGCTCGCGCTCGTTGGTGCGGATACAGCCGCTGGCGACATAGCTGAGTTTTGACCCGCGCTTGTCGATCACGCCAAAGCCGGTGCTCTGCAAGCCCGGGTCGATGCCGAGGATGCGGATCGCGTCGGTCGATTGCATTCAACGCCCCTTTGCCAGCCACACGCCGGTTACGGCCGCGAGCATGCCCGCCAGCGCGAGGCCGTTGAGAGTTTCGCCGAAGATCGCCCAGGCGAGCAGCGCGGTCGTTGGCGGCGTCAGATAGAACAGCCGCGCCACGTTAACCGCGCTGCCGCGGCGGATCAGCAGGTTCAGCAGCGTGATGGCGCCGATTGAGAGCACCAAAACGAGCCAGCCGAGCGCGAAGACGAAAGCGCCATGCCATTGCACCTGCATCGTTTCGGTCGCGAGCGCGACCGGCAAGGTCACCAACGCACTGGCGCCGAACTGCACGACGGCGCCAGTGCGCAGATCGAAGTGCGGGCAGAAGCGCTTCTGATACAGCGTACCGAGCGTAATGCCCAGCAGGGCTGCGAGCGCGGGCAGGATCATGCCGCCCAGCGTGGCCAGTTCAACACTGCCGGTCTTGTGTGCGACCACCATCGCGACGCCGGCGAAGCCAAGCGCGAGGCCGGCCCACTGCCGCCTGCTCACGTGCTCGCCGAGCAACAGGCCGGCAACAAGCGCCGTCAGCAGGGGCTGTATGCCGACCACCAAGGCCGTGATGCCCGCGGGCAGGCCGTGGTGGATCGCGGTGAATACACCCCCAAGGTAGAGCGCATGGACCAACAGCCCGCTTACGCCGATATGCGCGATCTGGCGCGCGTCACGTGGCCACGGCGCGCGGGTGGCGAAGGCAAGCAGCGACAGCAGCGCAATCACCAGCAGGTAGCGTAGCAGCAGGAAGGTGAGGGGCTCGGCGTACGGCAGGCCGAGTTTGGCGCCGATGAAGCCGCTGCTCCACAGCAGCACGAAGAGCAGCGGGGTCAGGCGTGCCATGCGGCGCTTAGCCGGGCAGGCCGCGTTCGCGCGCCATGCGGCGCGCAACGCTGACGATCAGGTGCGCCTGGTTGGCGTCGAGCTCGGGCATGCGGTCGCGTAGCGTGCGGTAGGCAAGCATGTCCTGCGAGCGGCCAGCCCATTGGTTCGCGGGGTCGAAGAACGGGGCGATCAGCGCGTAAGCGGCGTCGACCTTGGCGCGCAGTGCGCTGTCCGTACGCCGTTCAATCACCGGGGCATTGCTCATCCGGAAGCTCCGGGTTTGCCGGGCGCTGGGTGCGCCCGGCTGGGGGTGAATCACTCGTCGATTGCGGCCGAGGTGTAGACCTCTTGCACATCGTCCAGCGAGTCGAGTGCGTCGAGCAGCTTCTGCATGCGTTCGCCTTCGTCGCCTGCGAGCACCGTTTCATTCAGCGCCTTCATCGTGACTTCGCCGAACTCTGCCTTGAAGCCGGCTGCTTCCAGCGCTTCCTTGACGGCCGAGAATTCCCACGGACCGGTCACGACTTCGATCGAGCCGTCGTCGTTCGTCACAACGTCTTCCGCGCCCGCTTCAAGCGCGGCATCCATCAGCGCGTCTTCGCTGGTGCCCGGTGCGAACAGCAGGGTGCCGCAGTGCTTGAACTGGAACGCCACGCAGCCGTCGGTGCCCATGTTGCCGCCGTACTTCGAGAAGGCATGGCGCACGTCCGCCACGGTGCGAACCTTGTTGTCGGTGAGGCAATCGACCATCACCGCCGCGCCGCCGATGCCGTAGCCTTCATAGCGGCATTCTTCATACGTGACGCCTTCAAGCTGGCCGGTGCCGCGCTTGATCGCGTTCTCGATGTTGTCCTTCGGCATCGACTCGGCCTTTGCCTTGTCGACTGCCAGCCGCAAACGCGGGTTGGCCGTGAGATCGCCACCGCCCATCTTGGCAGCGACCGTGATTTCCTTGATCAGTTTGGTGAACACCTTGCCCCGCTTGGCGTCCTGACGGCCCTTGCGGTGCTGGATGTTGGCCCATTTCGAGTGACCCGCCATGATCCAGATTCCGGTTAATCGCAAAGCCGGCGATTCTACACCTCGGGCCGCTGTGGCGCGGCTCGCGCGGCTTGCGCTGCGTCATGGCGCGTGGGCGGCTGGCGCAGCCGCTCGTGCTACGCTCGCAGCCAAATCCCGCAGCCATACGGAGTCCGCCATGACCGAACCGCTCGTCATTGCCCGCGTCGACCAGCAGGACATCGCCCTGCTGCCCCAGCTTGCCAACCGCCACGGCCTCATCACCGGCGCCACCGGTACCGGCAAAACCGTGACGCTGCAGAAGCTCGCCGAATCCTTCTCGCGCATCGGCGTGCCGGTATTCATGGCGGATGTGAAGGGCGACCTTTCCGGCCTCGGCGCAGCGGGCGCTGAAACGCCCAAGCTCAAGGCGCGCGCCGAACAGCTGGGCACGGAGTTGCCAGCGTTCGAAGCTTGTCCGACGGTGTTCTGGGACGTCTTTGGCGGCGCTGGCCACCCGGTGCGCGCGACGATCTCGGACATGGGGCCGCTGCTGCTGGCACGGCTGCTGAACCTCAACGACACGCAGGCCGGCGTGCTGCAACTGGTGTTCAAGATCGCCGACGACAACGGGCTGCTGTTGCTGGATCTGAAGGATCTGCGCGCGATGGTCCAGCATGTCGGCGACAACGCCAAACAGTTCACCACCGAGTACGGCAACGTCTCCGCGGCCTCGATCGGTGCGATCCAGCGCGGCCTGCTGTCGATCGAGCAGGAGGGGGCGGACAAGTTCTTCGGCGAGCCGATGCTGGACATCGCCGACCTGATGCAGACCGATCAGAAGGGCCGCGGCGTCATCAACATCCTCGCGGCGGACAAGCTGTACGGTTCGCCGCGGCTGTACTCCACCTTCCTGCTGTGGATGTTGGCCGAGCTGTTCGAACACTTGCCGGAGGTGGGCGACCTCGACAAGCCGAAGCTGGTGTTCTTCTTCGACGAGGCACACCTGCTGTTCAACGAGGCGCCGCCTGCGCTGCTGGAAAAGATCGAACAGGTGGTACGACTGATTCGTTCCAAAGGGGTCGGCGTGTACTTCGTGACGCAGAACCCGCTCGACATCCCGGATACGGTGCTGGGCCAGCTTGGCAACCGCGTGCAGCATGCGCTGCGCGCTTTCACGCCGCGCGACCAGAAGGCGGTGCAGACCGCGGCGCAGACCTTGCGCGCAAACCCGAAGTTCGACGCGGCGACGGCGATCACCGAGCTTGGTGTTGGCGAGGCGCTGGTGTCATTCCTCGACGAAAAGGGTCGGCCCGCCGTTGTCGAGCGCGCCTACATCACCGCACCGGGTACCCGCATCGGTCCGCTCACCGCTCCTGAGCGCGACGCGCTGATCAAAGGCTCGCTGCTTTACGGCCACTACGAAGAAGTGCTCGATCGCGAATCGGCGTACGAGCGCCTGCGTGGTACCACTGCGGCAGGCGGCGGCGCTGGCAAGCCCGCGGCCGGCGCGCCGGCCACGGGGCAAGCTGCTGCCGAGGGAGGCGGGTTGGGCGGTATGTTGAGCGGCATCCTGTTCGGCACCACTGGCCCGCGCGGCGCGCAGCATGACGGCCTGGTGCAGACCGTCGCGAAGAGCGTCGCACGCACGCTGGGCAGCCAGGTCGGTCGTGAGATCGTTCGTGGCGTGCTCGGTTCGATCCTCGGCGGTTCGTCGTCGCGCCGCCGCTAAGGGGAGAGGTCAACGAAAAAGCCCAGTCCGAAGACTGGGCTTTTTCTTGAATCTGGTGGGGGCACAAGGACTTGAACCTTGGACCTACGGATTAAGAGTCCGCTGCTCTACCAACTGAGCTATACCCCCAAAGGGCTTTACGTTGTTCGGACTGGTGGGTCGGGCGAGACTCGAACTCGCGACCAACGGATTAAAAGTCCGCTGCTCTACCGACTGAGCTACCGACCCATGTCAAACAGAGCAAATAATTATAGTCCGCAGAATTTTCACTGTCAACAACATCGACGCTGAAAACTGAAAATCAGCCTGCTGTGCGATAACGGGTCGGGTCCGCCAGCCCCGCAGCCTCGAATCCGGCGCGGCGCAGGCGGCAGGCGTCGCACTCTCCGCACGCGCGACCTTCGTCGTCGGCCTGGTAGCACGACACGGTGATGCCGTAGTCGACGCCGAGCGCGACACCGCGCTGAACGATCTGCGCTTTCGAGAGTTCGATTAGCGGTGCATGGATATGCATGCGAGCCCCTTCGACACCGACCTTGGTGGCAAGGTTGGCCATCGCCTCGAAGGCTGCGATGAACTCCGGACGACAGTCTGGGTAGCCCGAGTAGTCGACCGCATTCACGCCGACGTAGATGTCGTTGGCGCCCAGCACTTCGGCCCAGCCCAGCGCGAGCGACAGCATCACGGTGTTGCGGGCGGGTACGTAAGTCACTGGAATGCCGGCTTCGATGCCACCGGTGGGCACCGCAATCGCGGCATCAGTCAGTGCAGAGCCGCCGAATTGACCGAGGTCGACCTGCGCGGTGCGGTGCTCACGAGCGCCAAGCGCTGCGGCAACGCGGGCGGCGGCTTGCAGCTCGGCGGCGTGCCGCTGGCCGTAAGAGACGGATAGCGCGTAGGGCGTGAAACCCTCGGCGCGGGCGATGGCGAGGCAGGTCGCCGAATCAAGCCCGCCTGAAAGCAGGACGACGGCGCGTCGTTCGGTCATGGTGGTTCCTTGATGCATTGTGTGCGTCATGTGAGCCCTTGGGCTCAGCGTCCGGGCTGGTTGCCCCAAATCACCTTGTGCAGTTGTACCTGCATGCGAACCGGCAATTGATCGCGCAGCACCCATTCAGCCAGTTGTGCGGGCGATAGCGTGCCTTGCACCGGCGATAGCAACACGGTGCAGCGTTCGGTGAGCGCATGCTTGCCGATCTGTTCCCGCGCCCAGAGATAGTCGGCCTCGTCGGCGAGGACGATCTTCACTTCATCGTCGGAACGCAGCAGCGGGATGTTGGTATCGAGGTTGCGTGCGACCTCGCCGGAGCCCGGTGCCTTCAGATCCATGATGCGCGACACGCGCGGATCGACGGCGCTGATGTCGAGTGCGCCCGAGGTTTCCAGCGATACCGAATAGCCTGTGTCGCAGAGTGCCGTCAGCAGCGGCAGGCAGGCCTTCTGTGCAAGCGGCTCGCCGCCGGTGACGCACACGGTGCGCGTGCCGTGGCGGGCGGTTTCGGCCAGGATCGCATCGATCGTGAACCATTCGCCACCCGTGAAGGAGTAGGTCGTATCGCACCAGACGCAGCGCAGCGGGCAGCCGGTCAGGCGAATGAAGACGGTTGGCAGGCCGACGCGGGTGGATTCACCCTGCAGCGAAAAAAAGATTTCGGTCAGGCGCAATCGTGTTGCGCCGACCGACGATACGGCGTTGCTCACTTCTTGCCCAGGCGCTGTTTCGCGGTCTGTGCGGCCGGGCTGGACGGGTACTTCGAGACGATCTTCTCGAGCGAGGCGCGCGCACCTTTCTTGTCGCCGAGTTCGGTCTGGCAGTTCGACAGGCCCAGCAGGGCGTCGGGTGCACGAGCGTCGTCGGGCCAGCCGTCGGCGGTCTTGCCGTAGTAGCGTGCCGCTTCAGCGACTTCGCGTTGCTGATACAGCGCTGAGGCGGCCCAGAAGTTCGCGCTCGGCAGGAAAGTACTCTTCGGATACGCCTTCGTGAAGGCGATGAACGCGGCTGCTGCGTCCTTGTTCTTGCCGGCCTTGACCAGATTCAGCGCTGCTTCGTAATCGTGTGTCTCGTTCGCAGGGTCTGCGACGGGTGCAGCGGGTGCAGACTGCGAGGCATCCGGGGCAACTGCGGCGGTTTCAAACTTGCGCAGGCGGGTGTCGAGGTCGACGTAAAAATCGCGCTGGCGCTTCTGTGCTTGATCCAGGTCGTTGGTCAGCACTTCCATCTGGCCACGCAGCTTCGCGAGCTCTTGCTTCAGTGCTTCGATCTGGTTGGCGAGTTCGATCTGGCCCCGTGCGGAGGCTTCGAGCTTTTCCAGCCGGTTTTCATGATCGATGCGCACGCCTTCGATCTGCTTGCGCGCGACGTCGTCGTCAAAAAGCCCGGCGCGGGCCGGAAGGGCAACCGCGCCGAGCAGCATTGCGAGCGCAATGCCGCGCATATCAGTACTCGCCCGAGTACAGCACGTCTGCGCGACGGTTCTGCTCCCACGAAGCTTCGTCATGGCCGGTGGCCTTCGGCTTTTCTTCGCCGAGCGACACTGCTTCCATTTGAGCATCCTTGGCGCCGAGCAGGCCCATGGCCTTCTTCACGGCTTCAGCACGCTTCTGGCCGAGCGCCAGGTTGTACTCACGCGAACCGCGCTCGTCGGCGTTACCCTGGATCAGGACCTTCAGCTGCGGGTTCGACACCAGGAACTTGGCGTGCGCTTCGATCATCGGCTGATAGATCACGCGGATGTCGTACTTGTCGAAGTCGAAGTAGACGCTGCGGTGCGACAGGATGTTGTTCGGATCCTTGAGCGCTGCCAGCGGGTCAACCTTGACCGGTTCAGCCGGCTTGGTGACTTCGGCCGGCTTGGTCGGCTTGGTGTCGGCGACCGGTGCGGTGGTTTCGGTCGGCGCGGTGCTACAAGCGGCGAGCGCGGCTGCGAGCAGGGAGGGGAGAAGCAGTTTACGCATGATGTGAAGCTCCTGTGTTATTCAAAAAATAGTGCCCATGCCACTCATTTTGGCAGCGGGCCCCAGGCGGGCTCCCGGACATCACCGGAAAAACCCGAGAGGCGCTGCTTGACGCGCCCGTCGGCGGACACCGCAGACAGAACGCCGCGCCCGCCGACCTCGGTGGCATAGAGGATCAGACGGCCATTTGGCGCGAAACTTGGCGACTCGTCCTTGTCCGAGTCGGTAATGATCTGTACCTGCTGCGAGGCGAGATCCATCAAAGCAATACGGAAGCGGCCTTCGCTGCGCGTCAGGTAGGCGAGCGTCTTGCCGTCCGGCGATACATGCGGGCTGACGTTGTAGCTACCTTCAAAGGTCACGCGCGTTGCATCGCCGCCGCCGGCCGGAATGCGGTACACCTGCGGTGAACCGCCACGGTCGGATGTGAAATACAGGAACTGACCGTCCGGCGAGTAATGCGGTTCCGTATCGATGCCGCTCGACTGCGTCAGTCGCCGCAGGCCACTGCCGTCGGCACGCAGTTCGTAGATCTGCGAGATGCCGTCTTTCGTGAGCACGACGGCGAGACGACTGCCGTCCGGCGCCCATGCGGGTGCGGAGTTAGAGCCCTTGAAGTTCGACAGCACGGTGCGCTGCCGCGTTGCCAGCGTGTGGATGTAGATCACCGGCTTCTTCGTCTGGAACGACACATAGGCCAGCCGGGTGCCATCCGGCGACCAGGCCGGCGAGATGATCGGATCATCCGAAACCAAGGCGGCGCTGGCGTTCTGGCCGTCGGCATCGGCGATCTGCAGCTGGTACTGGCGGCCGTTCTTCACGACATAGGCAATGCGCGTGGAGAACACGCCCGGTTCGCCGAGCAATTTTTCGTAGACCCAGTCGGCGATGCGGTGCGCTGCATAGCGGAACTGTTCGGTCAGGATCGTCAGCTCAAGCCCGCCCAGATCGGCTGCCTTGGTCGTGTCGAACAGGCGGAAACGAACCGTCAGCCGACCATCGGCCATGCGCGTAACACTGCCGGCTACGAAGGCATCGGCGCCGCGGTATTTCCAGTTGCCGAAGTCGATCTTGGCGGTTTCCCCGACTGGCTGAGGGCCTGTTTCGACGATACGGAACAGGCCGCAGCGCTCAAGGTCGGCGCGCACCACGTCGGAAATCGAACGCGGCAGCAGGCCTTCGCCATCGAAGGCGGCGACCGCGATCGGGAATTGCCGCGCACCAGCGCCGGTAATCTCGATGCGCAGCTGCGCGTGTGCCGGAACTGCCGCAAGACCGGCGACAGCGGCGCCGGTGTGTAGGAAGTCACGTCGGGAGAGCATCTTGCGATTATAAGTCATTGGGGGCCTTCGGGATTCCTACTGCTGCAGCGGGCGCACAGCCAGCTCCAGGCGTCGTTCGAACAGATCGCTCTTCTCCGGCAACGGCAGCGGGCTGGATTTGCGGATGGCCCGCTCGATCGAGGCGTCCAGCGTCGCGTTGCCGCTGCTGGTCTTCAGGCGGACGTCCATGACCTCGCCGGTCGGGAGCTGCTCGACGATGAAGACCGCTTCCGGATTGCCGGAAAGGCCCGGCGGTACAACGATGTTGCCGCGGACCTTGACGCGGATTTTGTTGACCCAGTCGTCGCGGGCGCGATCGGACTTGGCACCCGACAGGCGTGCCATCTCTTCCTTCAGTGCGCGATCCTGCTGGACCTTTGCGGCCTCGCGCGCCGCCTTGGCCTGTACCGCGCGGGTTTCGGCCTCGGCTGCTGCACGCAGGTCGGGCTGGGGTTCGCGTTTCTCTGGCTTGCTGTCCTGCTTCGGTTTGGGCTCCGGCTTAGGCTCGGGCTTGGGTTCCGGTTTGGGCTCGACTTTCTTCTCGGGCTTCTTTTCCGGCTTTGGTGTCGGCAGCGCGATATCCGGTTTTGCAACGGGCTTGGGCGGCTCGGCCTCGACTTTCGGCACGGGTTTCGGCGTTGGTGCCGGCGCGACTTCGCGCGGAGCGGGCGGCGGCGGGGGCGGAGGCTCGCTGGCCACGCTGGGCGTGTTGGCGCGCACCAGTGCCACCTCGAAGGATTCCGGCGCCTTGCGCTGCCAGTTCACACCCCAGAACAGGATGCCGACGAGCACCAGATGTACCAGCGCAGCCATGCCCGCCGAGAGCCATTTGCCGGGCTCCTCGGGCGTTCGCAGCGCGGGGTTGAACTCCATGCCGGGCGATCCTCAGCGCTTGCCCTGCTGTACCAGCAGGCCGACCTTCTGCACCTGATTTTTCTGCAACAGATCCATCAGGTTCATCACCGCCTCGTACTTGACGCGCTTGTCCGCCGCGATCAGCACCGGCTGTTCGGCGTTGCGTGCCTGGGCGTCCTGCAGCAGACCGACGAGTTCGTTCTCGCTCACTTCCTTCGTCTGCGCGCCCTTGCGTGCGCGGTCGAGCACCGAGAGCTGGAGGTTCTCGTCCAGGTGTACTTCGATCGGCTGTGCGGGCGGCTGCGGCGCCTTGCCGACCGACGGCAGGTTCACGTTGCCGGTGGTCATCATCGGCGTGGCGACCATGAAGATGATCAGCAACACCAGCATCACGTCGATGTAAGGCACGACGTTGATCTGGTTCATCATGCGGCGCGGACGACGGCTCATGGCGCCTCCAGCCTAGTCGCCCCACGGGCGGCGCGCGTGCCTTGGAGGGCCCGTGAACGAATGCTTGAGTGCGGGGCCATCACTTCAACTGGCGCTGCAGGATGTTCGAGAACTCTTCCTGGAAGCTCTCGAAGCGGGTGGCGAGGCGGTCGATGTCGTAGGCGAAGCGGTTGTAGGCGACGACCGCCGGGATCGCGGCGAACAGACCGATCGCCGTGGCGACCAGTGCTTCGGCGATACCCGGTGCGACTTGCGACAGCGTGGCCGAGCCCACATCGCCGAGGCCCTTGAACGCGTGCATGATGCCCCACACGGTGCCGAAGAGACCGACATACGGGCTGACGGAGCCCGCCGACGCGAGGAATGCGGTGTGCGCTTCGAGGTCGTCGAGCTCGCGCTGATAGGTCGCGCGCATCGCACGGCGGGCGCCGTCAATGATGTCCGACGCATCGAGGTTGTTCTGGCCGCGCAGTTTGGCGAATTCACGGTAACCGGCTTCAAAGATGCGCCCCAACGGCCCGACCATTTCGCGCGAGGCCGAGGCGCTGCGGTAGATCGCGCCAAGATCTCCGCCACTCCAGAACTCGCGCTCGAACTCCATCGTGCGGGCGCGGGCGGCGCGGATCGCGATGCCCTTGCGGAAGATCCAGTACCACGACATCAGCGACACCACGATCAAAAGCAACAGCACCAGCTGGACGACGATGCTCGCGTGCGCGATCAGCGAAAGGATGGATAGGTCATCGTTTCCGGTCATCGATGGGATTCCGAATGAGAGTCAAGGTTGGACGCCATCAGCGTCCGGATATCAGGCGGCACCGAGGCCGGCTTGCGCTTGTTCCAGTCTACGCAGACTACGCCGACGCGGGATTCGAACAGGCGTTCGCTGCCGCGCATGATGGTCTGTGCAAACACGATCTTCGAGCGGCCCATCTCGGCGACATAGGTTTCCACCGTCAGCGCGTCGTCGAGCACACCGCTCTTCAGATATTCCGCTTCGACCGTGCGGACGACGAAAACGAGCCCGCGTTCCTCGCGCAACTGCTGCTTTTCAAAACCAAGCGCCCGCAGCCATTCGGTGCGGGC
>NZ_JAYRDJ010000022.1:0-75223 GCF_041909475.1 Niveibacterium sp.
TCTAACCTGAACGCTGCGCGCCGAGTAGTCGGGGCACGCGCGGGGCGGCGGGCGCCGCCCCGCGAAACCTTCCGGCATCTTTACTGCCGGAAATGCGATGAGGTGGGGGCCACGTCGCATGGGGATACTGGGTCTTCGGGCTGTCCGGCGCGTGTTCGATGTCTTCTGTGCCGGGGCCAATCAACGGGCAGTCTGCGCACTGCCGCGATCAATCGTTGTCACGAAAATACGCTTGCACCATACGCATGCGTATGGTGCAATGGCTGTCATGACAGGGTCGATCGGGGAGGTCGGCGAGCTGTCCAACTGCAAGGAGTCTTAGCGTGAGTAACTTCATCATCCGCAAGGTTGCGGTGCTCGGCGCGGGGGTCATGGGGGCGCAGATCGCGGCGCACTGTGCAAACGCCGAAGTACCCGTCGTCCTGTTCGACCTGCCCGCCAAGGAAGGCGACCCCAACGGCATCGTCAAGCGCGCGCTCGACGGGCTCAAGAAGCTCGAACCCAGCCCGCTCGCCACCGCCGACCGCGTGCAGTACATCGAGGCCGCGAACTACGAGCAGCACATTGCAAAGCTCGCCGAGTGCGACCTCATCATCGAAGCCATTGCCGAGCGCATGGAGTGGAAGCTGGACCTGTACGCCAAGGTCGCACCGCACATCCGCCCGGATGCGATCTTCGCCACCAACACCTCGGGCCTGTCGATCAACAAGCTCGCCGAGGGTTGCCCCGATTCGCTGCGCCCGCGCTTCTGCGGCGTGCACTTCTTCAACCCGCCGCGTTACATGTCGCTGGTGGAGCTGATCCCCTGCAAGGGCACCGACGCCCCGCTGCTGGACAACCTCGAAGCTTTCCTCACGACCACCCTGGGCAAGAGCGTGGTTCGCGCGATCGACACGCCGAACTTCGTCGCCAACCGCGTGGGCGTGTTCTCGATCCTCGCCGTCATGCACCACACCCAGCGCATGGGTTTGGGCTTCGACGAGGTCGATGCGCTGACCGGCCCGCTGATCGGTCGCCCGAAGTCCGCCACCTATCGCACCGCCGATGTCGTGGGTCTGGACACCATGGCGCACGTCATCAAGACGATGACCGACAACCTGCCGAACGACCCCTGGGCGCAGTACTACGCCGCGCCGCAGTGGCTGCAGGCGCTGATCGCCAAGGGCGCGCTGGGTCAGAAGACCAAGGCGGGCATCTTCCGCAAGCAGGGTAAGCAGATCCAGGTGCTGGATCTGGCGGCGCAGGATTATCGTGACTCGACCGGCAAGCCCGCCGAAGAAGTCGTCGCGATCCTGAAGAACCGGAACCCGGCCGAGAAGTTCGCGCAGCTGCGTGCCTCGGCGCACCCGCAGGCGCAGTTCCTGTGGGCGATCTTCCGCGACATCTTCCACTACGTGGCGGTGCATCTGGAAACCATCGCCAACAACGCGCGCGACATCGACTTCGCGATGCGCTGGGGCTTCGGCTGGCAGCAAGGCCCGTTCGAGACCTGGCAGGCTGCGGGCTGGAAGGCGATTGCGGACGCGATCGCAGCCGACATCGCCGAAGGTAAAACCATGGCCAGCGCGCCGCTGCCGGCCTGGGTCTTTGAACGTGAAGGTGTACACGAAGCTGCCGGTTCCTACTCGTCGTCGGCCAAGGCGATCCAGGGCCGCTCCACGCTGCCGGTGTACAGCCGCCAGCTATTCCCTGAGCGCGTCTTCGGTGAAGCCGAAGAGCGCGGCACGACGATCTGGGAATCGGAAGGCGTGCGTATGTGGACCACGGGTGACGAGGACGGCAAGCGCGTCCCCATCCTCTCGTTCAAGTCCAAGATGTGCGCGGTTGGCGCCGATGTGCTCGATGGCGTGCAGGAAGCGATCAAGCGCGCCGAGCGTGACTACCACGGTTTGGTGATCTGGCAAGCGAAGCCGCCGTTCTCGGTGGGCGCGAACCTGCAGCAGATCAAGCCGGTGCTCGAAGCGGGTGACTTCGCCACGCTCGACAAGGTGGTGGCCAACTTCCAGGCGACCTCGATGGCGATCAAGTACGCCAAGGTGCCTGTGATCACCGCGGTGGCCGGCATGGCGCTGGGTGGCGGCTGCGAGTTCGTGATGCACTCGCCGCGCGCCGTGGTGGCGCTGGAGAGCTACATCGGCCTCGTCGAAGCCGGTGTCGGCCTGATCCCGGCCGGTGGTGGCTGCAAGGAATTCGCGATCCGCGCCGCGCAGGCCGCTTCGCGCACTGCCACCAACGATGCGATGAACTTCCTGCAATCGGTGTTCACGACCATCGCCATGGCCAACGTCAGCAAGAGCGCGAAGAACGCGAAGGAGCTGGGCCTGTTGAAGCAGGAAGACCTCGTCGTCTTCAACGTGAACGAGATCCTGCATGTGGCGCGCAAGAACGCGCTGGCGATGTACGAATCGGCTTACCGCCCGGCGCTGTCGCCGGCCGGCATCCCGGTCGCTGGTCGCAACGGCATTGCCACGCTTGAGATGATGCTGGTGAACATGGTCGAAGGCGGCATGATCAGCGCCCACGACTACAAGGTTGCCCGCGCTGCCGCTGTCGCCCTGTGTGGTGGCGAGATCGAGTCCGGCTCGCTGGTCTCCGAAAAGTGGCTGCTCGACATCGAGCGCGCCCAGTTCGTCGACCTGCTCAAGACCGAGAAGACCCAGCAGCGCATCGCGCACATGCTCGAAACCGGCAAGCCGCTGCGTAACTGACCGGCACGCCAAGGAGAACAGATATGACCCGTCAGATTCAGGACGTCTACATCGTTGCCGCCACGCGCACGCCGGTTGCCAAACGCCGCGGCGCCTTCAAGAACGTGCGCCCCGACGACATGCTGGCCCATGTGCTGTCCGCCGTCGTGAAGCAGGTCCCCGCCTTCGATCTCAACGAGATCGGCGACGTGGTGGTCGGCTGTGCGATGCCGGAAGCCGAGCAGGGCATGAACGTGGCCCGTATCGGCACGCTGCTCGCCGGCTTCCCCAACACCGTGCCGGCGATCACCATCAACCGCTTCTGCTCGTCCGGCGTCAATGCCGTGGCGGATGCGGCGATGAAGATCATGATCGGCGAATGCGACATCGCGATCGGTGCCGGCACCGAGTCGATGACCATCATGCCGACCATGATGGGCAACAAGGTCTCGATCAACCCGGTGGCTTTCGCCAGCACCGACGAGAACCGCGCCATCGCCTTCGGCATGGGCCTCACCGCCGAGAAGGTTGCGCAGAAGTACGGCGTGTCGCGTGAAGATCAGGATGCCTTCGCGATGGCCTCGCACCAGAATGCCTGCGCCGCGATCGCGGCCGGCAAGTTCAAGGACGAGATCACGCCTTACCTCGTGCGCGAACAGTTGCCCGATTTCAAGAGCGGCGCCATCAAGGTCGTCGAGCGCCTGTTCGAGAACGACGAAGGCCCGCGCCCGGATTCCTCGATCGAAGGCCTTGCCAAGCTGAAGACCGTGTTCGCCGCCCGCGGCTCGGTCACCGCGGGCAACAGCTCGCAGATGTCGGACGGCGCCGGCGCGGTACTGCTGATGTCTGAGGCCGCAGTGAAGCGCACCGGAGCCCGCCCGATCGCGCGCTTCCGTGGTTTCTCGGTCGCCGGCGTGCCGCCGGAAATCATGGGCATTGGCCCGATCGCCGCGATTCCGAAAGTGCTGTCGCACGCCGGCGTGAACCTGAGCGATGTCGACTGGTTCGAACTCAACGAAGCCTTCGCCGCGCAGGCGTTGGCGGTGATGCGTGATCTGAAGATCGATCCGGCCAAGGTGAACCCGCTCGGGGGCGCCATCGCACTGGGCCATCCGCTCGGCGCCACCGGCGCGATCCGCGTGGCGACGCTGATGTCGGCAATGAAGCGCGGCGACGCCAAGCTCGGCATGGTGACGATGTGCATCGGCACCGGCATGGGCGCGGCGGGCTTGTTCGAGGCGGTCTAACCTGTCGGCGCGAGGCGGGCGGCGTTTTCTTCGTCGGCCTGCCCAAAAAAAGCCCGCATTTTGCGGGCCTTTTTTTAGTCCGGGCGGATCAGTACGACGTTACGACGTTGCCGCCGTCGCCCACCGCGATGTAGCCGCCGCTGTACCACAGCACGCTATTTTCATTCGCGCCGGTGCTTGTGGCGACCCAGGTCTTGCCGTCATTACTGACCCAAGCCTGGCCGGCTGCGCCAACGGCCATGAAACGCGAACCATGCGCAACGGCCTTCATGTCACCCATTCCAGGCACTGCGATTTCGGTCCAGGCAAGCGTGCTCGGGTCGGTATTCCGATAGACCTTGCCATCGCTGCCGACCGCGAGATAGATCGCCTCGTTGTAGTAACCGTAGGTGACTGAGGTCAGGTTGGCGGGGGCGCTGGCGGTGACTGTGTGCTTACGCCAGCTGATGCCGTCGGAACTCGTGATGATCCAGCCATTGTCGCCCACAGCGTAATACGTGCCGTTCAGCACGCTGATGGACTTGAGGTTGATGCTGGCGTCGGCCGCCGCGGAGGCCGACGCTGTGTAGCGATCGGTGGCGTTGTTGGCGGTATTCGCGGCGGTATCCACGGTTAGCCGATACGCCGTCCAGGTCACGCCGTCGGCGCTGATCGACACCGCACCGCTGTCGCCCACTGCGACGAAACCGACGCTGCCCAGCGCGATGCCGTGCAGGGCCGATGTGGTGTTCGAACTGCGGGCGACCCATTGATCGAGGTAGTTTGTGGACGAACCGTCGCTCGTCCAGATTGCGGCTTTCCCGTTGCCGTCGAGGTCGCCGACGGTCACCGTGCGTGGCGTCGTGCTGTTGTAGGCCGCACCGTAAAGTTTCGGCTGTGAGCTCGCACTCCCCGCCAGCGCCGGAACGGTGCCTGCGCTCGCCCATGTGAGCACTGGTGTGCCCGTCGCCCACGACACGGTACCCACCTGCACGGCGCCGCTGTCACCGACGGCGAGGAAGCGGCTGTAGGCAAACGAAACATGGTTCAAATTGCCAGCGCCCGCTGCAACGTTGGTCGTCCAGACCGAACCCGATTGCCGGGGGATGATGTTTCCAGCCGTCGGTGTTTCGCCGCCTGCCGGGCCGTTCCCGTGTGTTGCATTCAAAAAGAACGAGTACGGCAAACCATTCGTGAGGCCGCTCAAAATATACGGCGAGGTGACCGGCGCAATGATCCCCGCCTCCGGGTACTTGCGATAGTCGTCGCGCGTGGCGTTTTCTGCTTGCGCCTTGAAAAGCCAGTAGCGGAGGTCGGACGTGGCACTCTGATCATCCCAGGTGATCGTCACTTGGCCGTCGCCGGGAACGACCTTGAGGCCGGTCGGCGCATCCGGTTTGTTGTCGTTGCTGCTGCTGCCGCAACCGGCAAGGAGGGCGAGCGAAGTCAGCGTGGCGAGCGCGACGGCGCGCGAGCGGGTGGTGAACACGAGAAGGATTCCTCCAGCAGATTCGGGGCGGCGCGTCGAGCGGGGCTCGCGCAAGTCTTGGTGGTGCAAAGGGATGCCCGCATCGGGCGTGCATCCCTCGCTGCGGTTGGCCGCCGGGGCAAGAAAACGCGTCGAGTCTAGCCGATGGCCCCAAGGCGCACAAACGCCGAACGGTGAGCAAATCTTCCCGCGCGGATTAGGCTGTGCTCCCTAAGCGTTCCGTTGGCGCTTCCGTTTTGTTGTGCCATACCGTACCGTACTGATACGAGCGGCCGGACGCGATCCAGAACAGAGCCGCCGAGGAGACAGACATGAAGCTCACCGACCTGCCGCAAACCGGCCTGGCTGCTGCATTTGCCGCGCAACGCGCCGCGTTTGCGCGCGAGCCGATGCCGGATGCCGCCGCGCGCCGCGCGAACCTCGACCGCCTCGCGCAGCTGCTGAAACAGAACCAGCAGGCGATCTGCGAAGCGATCAGTGCCGACTTCGGCCACCGCTCCCACACTGAAACCCGGCTGATCGAGATATTCCCGAGTCTTGAGGCGATCCGCTATGCGCGGGCCAAGCTCGCGGGCTGGATGAAACCTTCGCGGCGGCACACCGGGCTGTGGTTCCTGCCGGGCCGTTCCGAGGTGCGTTATCAGCCGCTCGGCGTGGTGGGCGTAATCGTGCCGTGGAACTATCCGCTCTACCTTGCGATTGGCCCGCTCGTTGGCGCCTTGGCGGCGGGCAATCGCGTGCTGATCAAGATGAGCGAATTCGGGCTGAACTTCGGCGCGCTGTTCGCACGCCTGATCGGCGAAGCCTTTCCGCCGGATCTGGTCAGCGTGGTGCTGGGCGGTGCCGATGTGGCGGCCGAATTCTCTGCCTTGCCCTTCGATCACCTGTTGTTCACCGGCTCGACGCCGGTCGGCCGCATCGTGATGGCCGCCGCGGCAAAGAACCTGACGCCAGTGACGCTGGAACTGGGTGGCAAGTCGCCCGCGATCGTCGCACCCGGATTCGATATCAAGACGGCTGCGCAGCGTATCGGCTTTGGCAAAACCATGAACGGCGGCCAGACCTGTATCGCGCCGGACTATGTGTTGCTGCCGCGCGGACAGGAAGAGGCCTTCCTCGCCGCCATGCGTGCGTTCGCACACAAGCTCTACGGTGATGCGGCCTCGCCGGATTACGCGAGTGTCGCGCACGACCGCCACTACGCCCGCCTGCAGGCCCTGCTCGATGAGGCGCGCAGCATGGGCGCGCGGATCGAGCCGCTGCTGCCGGACGGCGCGATCAGCGGGCGCAAGATGGCGCCAGTGGTGCTGCTCGGTGGCACACCGCAGATGCGCGTGATGCAGGAAGAGATCTTCGGGCCGATCCTGCCGGTGATCCCGTATGACTCGCTTGATGACGCGATCGCCTACGTCAACGAGCGTGATCGCCCGCTGGCGCTGTATGTGTTCGACGACCAGCGCGGCCGCGTTGAAGCGCTGCTCGATCGCACCGCCTCCGGTGGCGTCACGGTGAACGACTGCATCCTTCATATCGCACAGGACGACATGCCGTTTGGCGGTATCGGCCCGTCAGGCATGGGCCGTTACCACGGGCCGGAAGGCTTCAAGACCTTCTCGCAGCAGCGTGCAGTGTTCCGGCAGGCGGCGCTCAACGGTTCCTCGCTGTTGCACCCGCCGTTCGGCAAACCGCTTGCGGACAAACTGATCAAGCTGATGTTGCGCTGAGTCAGTTGCGGCACCGTGCTTGTGGAATTCCGTCGGTGCCGCTGGCGTCCAATCACAAGAGTGATCGGACTCGCGCAGGTAGAAATGCAAGCATGGAGTCGGGCCTTCGCATCATGAGCATCAACGCATCACGACGTCGCTTCCTGTTTCTCGGCATCAGCGCCGGGGTCGCCACCGCGCTGGGCATCACCGCTGCGTGGCCCGACAGCGCCGCGTTGGAAGACGACGCTTACCACTACGGCTTTCTCACCGCGCAGGACCGCGCGATTCTCGCCGCGCTCGCGCCCGCAATGTTGGCCGGCGCCTGGCCTGCGGATGCCGCGAAGGCCACGACCGAGACGCTGAGCTTGCTGCGCGGCATCGATACCGCCTTGATGGGGATGCCGCCGCGGGTGCGCGACGACATGCGCAAGCTCTTCGGCCTGCTTAACCGTCAGGCGGGCCGCGTGCTGGCCGCCGGTTCGCTGGCAGGCTGGGTGCAGGTCGACCCGATCCGCGCAGCCGCCATCATCACGCGCTGGCGCGACCATTCGTTGGCGCTGATGCAGCAGGCTTACGGCGGGTTGCACGACCTCACCCTCGGCGTCTGGTACGGCAACCCCGAGCATTTTGCGGACTGCGGTTACAGCGGCCCGCCTTCACTGAAGCTGAATCCATGAGCACGCCCCTGCACAATCAGCTACCCGATCCGATCGGCGATGCCTTCGCCGGCAAGTGGCGCGACCATCACATCGACGGCGCGGCGCTCGACAGAGACCTTACGCTCGAAGCCGATGTCGTCATCGTCGGCACTGGCGCGGGTGGCGGCACCACCGCCGAGCGGCTCGCACAGGCCGGCTTGTCGGTGATCTTGCTGGAAGAGGGGGGGCTGAAGACCTCGCGTGACTTCCAACTGGAAGAGCGCTTGTCCTACCCCGCGCTGTATCAGGAATCTGCCGGCCGCAAGACGATGGATCACGGCGTCGGCATCCTGCAGGGCCGTACCGTCGGCGGCTCCACCGTCGTCAACTGGACGACCAGCATCCGCACGCCGGACAACACGCTCAAGCACTGGCGTGAGCAGCACGGTCTCGGTGCGTTCACGCCTGAAGCGCTCGCCCCCTGGTTCGAGCGGCGCGAAGAACGCCTGTCGATTGCCAGCTGGCCGACGCAGCCTAACCGACACAACGCCTTGTTGCGTGACGGCGCCTACAAGCTCGCGATCGAGCCGGTGACCATTCATCGCAACGTCAAAGGCTGCTGGAACCTGGGCTACTGCGGCATGGGTTGCCCGACCAACGCCAAGCAGTCGATGCTGGTGACGACCATCCCCGCAGCGATGGACCATGGCGCACGCCTGCTTTCGCATATGCGCGCTGAACGTTTGGAGCATGCGAACGGCCGCGTCACTGCGCTGCTGGCCCACCCGATCACCGCGCAAGGGCAGGTCAGGCGCGAATACGCGGTACGGCTGCAGGCCAAGCACTTCGTGCTGGCGGGCGGGGCGATCGGCACGCCCGCGCTGCTGCTGCGCTCCAATGCGCCCGACCCGTATCGCCACACCGGTGCGCGCACCTTCCTACATCCGGTAGTGCTGTCGGCCGCCTTGATGCCCGAACCGGTGGAGGCCTTCACCGGCGCACCGCAGTCGATCTACATCGATGAGTACCTGTGGCCGAAGGATGGCAGCATGGGCTTCAAGCTCGAAGTGCCGCCGATTCATCCGCTGATAGCGTCGGTCGTGATGTCCGACTTCGGCGCCGCGCACCGCCACTACATGCGCCAGATGAATCACTGGTACGTGGCGATTGCGCTGCTGCGCGATGGCTTCCATGAGCAGAGCCAGGGCGGCCGTGTGGTGCTCGACGGCCATGGTGACCCGCAGCTCGACTACCCGCTGACCGACTACATCTGGGACGGCGCACGCAAGGCCTTCCATACGATGGCGGATCTGCAGTACGCCGTCGGTGCGAAGACGGTGTTGCCGATTCATCTTGATGCGACAGCGAGCACTCGCGCTTCCGACGCCCATGCGCAGATCGATGCACTGAAGCTCGCTACGCGGCGCACCAAGGTTGTGAGCGCGCATGTGATGGGCGGCGCGGCGATGGCGCCGGACGAGAAGGGCGGCGTGGTGCGGCCCGATGGCGTGCATCACCAGCTCGAAAATCTGTCGGTGCACGACGGCTCTGTCTTGCCGACTTCGCTGGGGGCGAACCCGCAGCTGACGATCTACGGCATCACCGCGATGCTGAGCGAACAACTCGCCCAGCGTCTCGGCAGGGCCTGATCAGGCCGCTGCGCAGCTTGGCCAGATACTGCGTTCGGCAAACACCCCGCGCGCGGCGAAGAGGCCGTTGAGCGCAGCCGGAAAGCCCGCATACACCGCCATCTGCATCAGCACCTCGACGATCTCGTCCGCGCTGATTCCAACATTCAGCGATGCGTGCAGGTGCACCTTGAGTTGCGGGGTGGCGTTGCCCAGGGCGGTGAGCGCGGCGATCGTCGCGATCTCGCGTTCGCGAAGCCCGAGCTGTTCGCGCCGGTAGACGTCGCCGAACGGAAACTCGATCAGATAGCGCGCAAAGTCGGGTGCAATGTCGCGCAGGCTGTCGACGACCCGCTCACCGGCCTCGCCGTCGATCTGTTGAAGGGTTTTCCAGCCCTGTGTGTAACGTTCGCTGTTCATCGTCTGCTCCGGTTGATGTGGATGGCAGAGAGACCGATTGGGCAATCGCGTCGCGGTACCAGGCGAGCTTGCTGTCCAGCGCTGCGAGGTTGTCCTGCAGGCTTGCGAGGCGCGCGGCAACGGCTTCGCGGTGCTTACTGAGCAGCTCCAGGCGTTCGACGAGCGTCGCATCCCCGGCGGCGCGCAGCTGCGCATAGCGGCGCATATCGCGGATCGGCACGCCCATCGCGCGCAGGCGCATCAGGAAGGCCAGCCAGGCAACATCCCGTTGCGCGTACTGCCGCCGGCCGCCCGCATCGCGATGCACCGGTGCCAGCAGTCCGGCACGCTCGTAGTAACGCAGCGTGTGTGCGCTGACGCCAAAGTGCTGCGCCATCTGCGCGATCGACAGGAATCCGTCCATCGGTTTCTCCATGGCCCCGAGCATCGAACTTTGAGTGCACTCCAAGTCAAGCGTTAATTGCCACGTAGCCGTAGTGCCAGCAGTCCGACCCATTCGTGCAGAGCGTAGAAGCCGCCGTAGGCGCTGCTGGCGCTGGGCAACGCCGGCAGGGCTTGCGCTTCGCCGCCTTGCGAACCGAGGTACGCGGTGGGAGCGGGATACACCGTGAAGCCGGCACGTTCGAATTCGCCGACGGAGCGCGGCATGTGAGCCGCGTGGGTGACCAGTGCGATGCGGGTGTAGCCCTTGGGTTGCAGCAGCTTCGCGCTGTACAGCGCATTCTCGTGCGTGTCGAGTGAGTCGCCTTCAACCCAGCGCGTCGCAATACCGAAATCCTCTTTCAGGGTGCGCCGCATCAGTTCGGCCTCGGAGGTGCCGCTGGTGGGCGAGCCACCGCTGACCAGCACAGGCAAGCCGGTCTCGCGCGCGAGTCGCGCGCCATAGCGCACGCGCTCCAGCGTAAGACGGTTCACCGTTTCGCCGCCGAGTTCGGGGGCGTTGCTGCGACGCCCGCCGGCGAGAATCACGATCGCTTGCGCCTGCTTCAGTTGCGCGGCGGCAATCGGCCGGTCGTGTTCCAGCCCGCGCAGCAGCCACGCAACGCTGTCGGGCCAGCACACGATCAGACCAATCACGAGCCCTGCCCACGCAATCCAGCGGCCTGCGCGTGGCCGCCAGCTCTGCCACAGCAGGCCCGCGGCGATGATCACCAGCGGCAGCATCGGTGGCAGCAGGAAAATGCCGATCAGCTTCTTGGCGACGAATGCGATCGAGAGTTGTTCCATGGTCGGCGTTGTGGCGAGCGGGGCGGGGCCAGTATTATCGCAGGCGGTAATCGCCGCCACGGCGTAGGATTCACCCCGTTGCCGCGCGACGGTTCATTGGAGAGCGATCTTGGGTGTGCGTGAAGTCATTCTGGGCGTAGTGGTGCTGCTGTGCCTCTATCTCGCCTATGTCGTCATGCGCCTGTTCCGCGTCTCGCGCCCGCCGCGCCCCGCCACGCCGATCGAACCCGAATACGAAACGATCCTCGATACCGTCGAGGACATTTCGCCCGCACCCCCGGCGACACAGATCGCAGCCGAATCCCTCACGCAAGCCGACCCGGCCCAGTCGCGCACCGAACGCGAAACCTTCGACGCGCTGGTCGAACTGGCGCGTTTGCGCTTTCAGGTTGAAGCGCTGGAAGCCTCCAACGCTGAGCTGCGCGAAGAGGTCGCCAGCTTGCGCGAGACGCTGGGCGCCGACATCGCCGCGCTGCGCAACGCACGCAGCGTATCGCCGCAATACGGCGAAGCCGTCGTGCTCGCGCAGCGGGGCCTTGAAACCGACGCCATCGCCGAGCGTTGCGGTATATCGATCTCTGAAGCCGAACTTGTTGCCGCGCTGGCCCGCGGCGCCCGAACCCAGGAGTAATGCGCATGGCCCCAGCCCGCCCCGCCGCCCCGCCGGAGAACGACGAGCGACGCCAGTTGCTGATGCGCGGCGGCGTTGCCGCTGTGGTCGTGGGGATCTTGCTGGTCGGCCTGCTCGTCTGGGAGCGCACCGCGCAAGAGCCGCTGCCGGCGGTGGAAACGAAGACGGCCGTGGTGCCTACGCCGGCGCAGATCCGCGCGGCGAGCGGCGATGCCGCGCCGGTTGCGCAGTCCGCGGTGCTGACCGAGGCCTCTGCGCCGGTACCGGCTGCCGTGGTCGAGCCGCCCGCGCAGAGCGAACCCGCGTCGGCGGACGTGGCGGAAGAAACCCGCGGCGTGTCGGCGCCCGAGCCCGCGCCGGAACCGGCGCCGCAGCACGCCACACGCAAACCCGCTGCGGCGGCTGAAAGCACCGGCGGCCGCGTGCATCTGCAGGCCGAGCCGGCAACGCCCGCACCTGCGCCGCGCCTCATCGTGCAGACCGAACCTGCACCCGCCGGTGCAAAGCCGCCAGTCGGCCGCGCCTTTGCACTGCAGGCAGGCGTATTCTCCACACCGAAGAACGCCGAAGAGTTGCGTGCCCGGCTGGAGTTGGCGGGCGTGCCGGCACAACTCGAAACCCGGGTCGTGGTGGGCCCGTTCCGCACCCGTCAGGAGGCGGAGCAGGCGCAAGGAAAGCTCAAGGCCCTGGGGCTCGCTCGTGGTCAGTTGGTGACCGTGAAGCAGCCGTAACGAATGACAGAAGACGGCCCTTGTCGGCCGGACAAAGGAGAGGGGAAGCATGCAGATCGACAGCCCGAAGTTCGGCCGTATTGAAGTCGCCGACGACAAACTGATCACGTTCCCGGCAGGCCTGCCGGGCTTCGAGGACTGCCGCCGGTTCGCCCTGCTGCACCCGGATGCGGCCCAGCCGCGCGTGTTCTACCTGCAGTCGGTCGAGCAACCGGATGTGGCGTTCTCGATCGCGTCGCCCGATCAGTTCGGGCTCCACTACGAGTTCAGCCTCAGCGATGTGGAGCTCGCCTCGATCGGCTTGCAGCGCGCCGAGGATGCGGCGGTGATGGTGATCCTGCGGCGTGATGATCCGGACAGCGCCACCAGCCCGCTGCGCGCGATCCTGACTGCACCGCTGGTGATCAACCTCGGTTCGCAGATGGGGCTGCAGAAGGCCATCGCCAATATCGGTTGCGACATCACGCTGCGTTCCGCCGACTGAGTCGCCTCAACCCATTCAGGAGTTTGCTGTGAGCAAGGAAATCATCTCGACCCCGAAGGCGCCCGCCGCGATCGGCACCTATTCGCAGGCGGTGAAAGCCGGCAATACGGTCTATCTGTCAGGCCAGATTCCGCTCGATCCGGTGACGATGACGCTCGTCGACGGGGGCTTCGAGGCGCAGACGGTGCAGATGTTCGAAAACCTCAAGGCCGTTGCGGAGGCGGCGGGCGGTTCGCTCGCCGATGCCGTCAAGCTGACGATCTACCTGACCGACCTGTCGAACTTTGCCACCGTCAACGCCGTGATGTCGCGTTACTTCACCGAACCGTATCCGGCGCGTGCCGCGTTGGGCGTGAAGGAATTGCCGCGCGGCTCGCTGGTCGAAGCCGACGCGATTCTCGTGCTCGGCGCGTAAGCGCGTTTGTACACATCGGGGCCCGCAACTTGCGGGCCTTCTTGCTTTGAGGGCGGCCGCCATGCGATTCGAAGACGACACCGGAAGTGACAATATCGAAGACCGCCGTGGCAGCGGTGGCGGCGGTTTGCCGATCGGCGGGCGTTCGATCGGCGTCGGCACGATCGTGCTTGCGATTGCCGCGTGGTACTTCGGCATCGACCCGTCGGTGGTTCTGAACCTCGCCTCCAACGCTCCCGCGCCACAGCAGCAGCGCCCCGCAGGCCCGGTGCAGGAATCGGCCAGCGAGGCGCAGGCGCGCAAGCTGGTCAGCGTGGTGCTGCACGACACCGAAAAGACCTGGAGCCGCATCTTCCAAGCGGGCGGTGCCGAGTATCCGAAACCCAGGCTGGTGCTGTTCCGCGGCCAGACGCCCACCGCTTGTGGCACCGGCGAGGCGGCGATGGGGCCGTTCTACTGCCCGGGGGATACGAAGGTCTACATCGACCTGGCTTTCTACGACGAGCTTTCGCAGCGTTTCAAGGCGCCCGGAGACTTCGCGCAGGCCTACGTGATCGCGCACGAGGTGGGCCACCATGTGCAGCATGTGCTGGGCATCTCGGACAAGATGCGGCAAGCCCAGCAGGGGCGCAGCGCCGCGCAGAAGAACGCGCTTTCGGTGCGGCTTGAGCTGCAGGCGGACTGTTTCGCCGGCCTGTGGGCCAAGCAGGCGGTTGCGTCGGGCAACCTGACGCTCGAGCCGGGTGACGTCGAAGAGGCACTGACCGCCGCAACCGCGATCGGCGACGATACGCTACAGAAACAGGCGCGCGGTGTGGTGGTGCCTGAGAGCTTCACGCACGGATCGTCCGAACAGCGGGTACGCTGGTTCTCGCGCGGATTGGAGCAGGGCGAGATTGCCGCCTGCGACACCTTCAAGGCGCGCGAGCTGTAACCGAGGCCTGCGCGAAGCTTCGGCGCACGGCGTCTCTGCCCCAGTGGTGGTCGGCGATACGCCCGAACGCTGAGTGCGCCGGGCGCTCGTGGGCCGATAGCTGCCCGGCGCCTCGCAATCAGGTACTGCGCTGGATCACCTCGTCACGCAGTTTGCGCAGCCCCGGTGGCATTTGCAGTGTTGTTCGATCCCAGCCTTCGAGCTCGAGTACGCGATCAAGGCAGGCTTCCATGATCGCGTGCGCTTGATGCGCCGAGGCCGCAATCGTCTCGTGCACGGCCTTGGGCGTTCGGGCTTCGACGATGCATTCGCCCTGATAGCGGATCAACTGCCGCAATTGTCGAATCTCGTTTGCGACTTGCCCCGGGCAAGCGCACATGTAGATCGCCGCTTCGTCGACGATCTTTTCCAGCTCTGCGTCAGAGTATTTTCGGTTCAGGTCCATCATTCCCCCCATTGCAGCGAAAACAATCTGCAGCCCGATGTCGATGGGCGCGGTGAAGTACTGGCGCGCTGCGACGCTTCGAATTCTCCACTTTTTCCGACAATGCGGTCATCGATTGGTGCGGACAGCAAGCCGCAAACGACCGATCGCAGGCACACTCACCATTTCTCGCGTTCATCCATCGCGCTAACCATGCCTACAACCCAGCTTTACCTGGTCCGCGTGATCGACAGCGCCCACCAGTCCGTGGTGATGAGTGGCATCACCGTTGCCGGGGATGCGCGTGAAGCTGCGCGACGCATCTGCCGCGCCCGCTTTGGTAAATGGACTGGTGCAGATCGGGTTGAGACCGTGACGGTCTCGGGGCTGATCGAGCAGTTCGACTTTGCCGACGTCGCGCCGTCGGAGCAGGACTGAAGACGCGTGCGCAGGCTGCGTCGCGGCGGGCGTGATAGCTACGAAGCTGTAACCCCTTACAGTGATTGGCGTCGCGTTCTAGAATGCCGGCCATGCCCGCTGCCCAGCCGACGTCCTCGGACGTTTCCGGATTCTCGACCCTGCCCAAGCCGCTCGCGAGCCGGCTGAACAAACTTGGCCTTTTTCGCGAAGCGGATCTGGTGCTGCATCTGCCGCTGCGCTACGAAGACGAAACGCAGGTATCGCCGATCGCAGGTGCGCCGTTGGGCGTCAGTGCGCAGGTCGAAGGCGTGGTGCTCAGTTGCGAGGTGGGCTTTCGCCCGCGTCGGCAGCTTGTCGCGCGCATCGCCGACGAGACCGGCGAGCTGACGCTGCGCTTTCTGAATTTTTACCCAAGCCAGCAGAAGCAGCTCGCCGAGGGCGCGCGGGTGCGGGTGTTTGGCGAAATCCGCAGTGGTTTCTTTGGCGACGAGATGGTGCACCCAAGGGTGAAGACGGTGCGGGAGGGCGAGGCGTTACCCGCGGCGCTGACGCCGGTGTACCCGACCACGGCGGGGCTTGCGCAAAGTGCGCTGCGCAAACTGATCGACCGCGCGATGAAGCAGATGTCACTCGCGGATCTGCTGCCGGAGGCGCTGCGAAAATCGCTGCGCCTGCCTGAGTTCGAGCGTTCTGTGCGCGCGCTGCATCACCCGCAGCCAGGCATGTCGATCACCGCGCTGGAGGATCGCACGCATCCGGCGTGGCGTCGCATCAAGTTCGAGGAATTGCTCTCACAGCAGCTCTCGCTGCGCAAAGCCTATGCCGCCCGCCGCGCGCGCCGTGCACCGGTGCTGCGCGGCTCTGGCGCGCTAAGTGGCCCACTGCTGGCGAGTCTGCCGTTTGCGCTGACCGGCGCGCAGCAACGCGCGGTAGACGAGATCGCGCGCGACCTGGCGACTCCGCATCCGATGCAGCGTTTGTTGCAGGGCGATGTCGGCTCCGGCAAGACCATCGTCGCCGCGCTGGCGATGCTGCAGGCAGCGGAGGCGGGCTGGCAGGCGGCGCTGATGGCACCGACCGAGATCCTTGCGGAGCAACACTTCCGCAAGCTCGACGCGTGGCTCACGCCACTGGGCATCAAGGTCGCGTGGCTTGCCGGCAGCCAGAAGAAGAAGGCGCGCGAGGCGGCGCTGGCGATGCTGGCCTCCGGCGAAGCCTTGCTGGCCGTCGGCACCCACGCGCTGATCGAAGACCCGGTCGCCTTCCCGAAGTTGGGGCTCGCGGTGGTCGATGAGCAGCACCGCTTCGGCGTCCGCCAGCGTCTGGCGCTGCGTGAGAAGTACGAAGGCTCGGATTCGCCGCTGCCGCACATGCTGATGATGAGCGCCACGCCGATCCCGCGCACGCTGGCGATGAGTTTCTACGCCGACCTCGATGTGTCGGTGCTCGATGAGCTGCCACCTGGCCGTACGCCGATCGTAACCAAACTGGTGGCCGATACGCGCCGCGACGACGTGGTCTCGCGCGTGCGCGATGCCTGCCGTGAAGGACGGCAGGCCTACTGGGTCTGCCCGCTGATTGAGGAGACCGAAGGCGGGGGCGATAGTGGGCGGGGTGGCAAGGGACGTGATCGCGAGGCGCTGCAATTGCAGACTGCGGTGGAGACTTGCGAGCGCCTGACAGCCGAGCTGCCGGAACTCCGTGTCGGGCTGGTGCACGGGCGCTTGAAGGCAGACGAGAAGGCCGCCGTGATGGACGGCTTCATTCGCAACGAAGTCCAGGTGCTGGTGGCGACCACGGTGATCGAGGTGGGCGTGGATGTGCCGAATGCGAGCCTGATGGTGATCGAGCACGCCGAGCGTTTCGGCCTCGCGCAGCTGCATCAGTTGCGCGGGCGGGTAGGGCGTGGCGCGGCCGCCTCGGCCTGCATCCTGATCTACAGTCAGCCGCTGTCTCAGACGGGGCGCGCGCGACTCAAGGTGATCTACGAAAACACCGACGGCTTCGTGATCGCGCAAGAAGACTTGCGGCTGCGTGGCCCCGGCGAGTTCATCGGCGCGCGGCAAAGCGGTAGTGCGCTGCTGCGCTACGCCGATCTGGAAGCCGACGCCGATCTGGTCGAGGCTGCCCGAACTGCAGCGGAAGAACTGCTCGCGCGCCAACCGGCTGCGGCCGCTGCGATACTGGAGCGGTGGCATGGCGGGCGCAGCGAGTACCTGAAAGCCTGAACGTGCACGACAACATCAACAGGGACACGGCATGCATCCGAACGCGCAACTGATCCACGATTTCTACGCCGCGCTGGCACGTAAGGACGGCGCGGCGATGGCTGCCTGCTACGCGCCGGACGGCCAGTTCAGTGACCCGGCGTTCGGTGTGCTGAATGCCAGCGAGGTCGGCGCGATGTGGCGGATGCTGACGGCGCGTGCGGCGGATCTGAGTGTCGTGCTGAGCGATGTGCAAGCTGACGCTGACACGGGCTCGGCGCATTGGGACGCGAGTTACACCTTCAGCAAGACGGGTCGAACGGTGCTCAACCGGATCGACGCGCGTTTCCGTTTTCGCGACGGCAAGATCCTGCAACACGATGATCGCTTCAGCCTTTGGCGCTGGGCAGGTATGGCGCTGGGGCCCAGCGGTGCGTTGCTGGGTTGGGCGCCGCCGATGCAGGCGGCGATCCGTCGGCAGAGCCGGCAGGCGCTCGACGCCTGGCAGCAGCGCGAGGCGCAGGGCCGCTGAGTTTTCCGCGTCGCGTTGGCCGCAGACGTTTTCTGGCGCCCATTTTGTCGGCCTGTGGCACAAAAGCGACGCTGCCCGCGCGCGAGTCCCCAAGCGCGGCCCGCGGCAGTCCTGACAGTAGCAACACCCGCTAGGATCAAGCACGTACCGGCATATCTCGATTGCGCGATTCAGCATGCCCCCAATTCCATGCAGCGCGCATTTGGTACGATTGGCGAACTAAAAAAGAAAAAGAGGTTGTTGATGTCTTACGATGAGCTTGTCACGCTCCAGGCAAACGGCTGGACGGCGCAGGTTGCGCCGGAGTGTGGCGGCCGGCTGTTCTCATGCCAAGCCGAATTCGGCGGCGCAATGCGCGAAGTGTTGGTGCCGGTTCCCCTCGGCCTGCCGCGCGAGCAGGCGATTCGCAATGCAGGCTGCTATCCGCTGGTGCCGTTTTCGAACCGCATCGCGCAGGGGCAGTTCCGTCACAACGGCAACGATGTGCGACTGGCGGCCCACCCGCTCGGTGCACCCCATGCGATCCACGGCATCGGTTGGGTTCGACCCTGGGATGTCGACACCGAAAACGAGCGTGCCGTGACGATGCGGCTCGATGTGCCGGCGGGCGAGTGGCCGTGGGCGTTTACGGCCGAACAGACGATCACGCTCGACCCGGGTGGCCTCACGATATCGATGCTGGTCACCAATCGAAGCAGTACGCCAATGCCCTGTGGCATGGGCTTCCATCCGTACTTCCCGCGCCCGGCCGGCACTCGCTTGCGCGCCCGCGTGCGTGACCACTGGCTCGTGCAGCCAGACCGGATCCCCCACGGTACCGAGCGTGCGCTCGGCCGCTTTCCGCTCGATGGCACGAAAGTGCTCACCACCGGGTTGGATGACGGATTCTCTGGCTGGAACCGCCGCGCGCGGCTGGACTACGCGGATTACTCGATTGCGCTGACGGCCACGCCGGGGCTCGATCACCTTGTCGTGTACTCGCCCGAGTCGGCACCCTTGGTCTGTGTAGAGCCGGTTAGCCATGTGACCAATGCCGCGAACCTGCCGTTTGCGGCGCGCCAAGCGGCTGGCTGGCGCGAGATTGCGCCGGGCGGTTCGTGGCTGGAATCGATGCATCTTTCGGTGCTGCCACCCCGGCGCTGAGGCATGTGGGCGCAAACGGCGCCTGATCGGGCTGTGGTATAAGCGGCGGAGCCCTTGTCCCTGCTGGTATCCCCCCATGAAACGCCTGATTCCGACCCTGTGCGCCGCGCTTGCAGTGACCTACGGCCCTGATGTGCTGGCTGCGAGCAAGACTGCGCCGAAGGCCGAGGTACCCGCAGCGGTGACGCCGGTAACGGGCAAGCGCCCGCGTGTCGGCCTGGTGCTCGGAGGGGGTGGGGCGCGCGGTCTGGCGCATGTCGGCGTGCTTGAAGCGCTGGAGCGCCTGCATGTGCCGATCGACTGCATCGCAGGCACCAGCGCGGGTGCGCTGATCGGCGGCATCTACGCGTCCGGCATGCCGTTGCCGGAAGTCCGCCGGCGCCTTGAGGACGCTGACTGGGACAAGCTGATCGCCGGATCACCAGACCGCCGCAACCTGCCCTACCTGCGCAAGAAAGACGACTACCAGAACCTGGCGGCGATGACGTTCGGCGTTGACGACAGCGGGTTGAAGGTGCCCCGCAGCGTCGTCGGCTCGCAACTGATCGACCGTTTCCTGCGCGAAATGACACGCGACATCTATCGCGAGTCGTTCAGCGATCTGCCTATCCCGTTCGAAGCGGTTGCGACCGATCTGGAAAAGGGCGACATACGCGTGTTCAAGGGCGGCGATCTCGCGATTGCGCTGCGCGCCAGCATGGCGGTGCCGGGCGTGTTCGATGTCGTGAACGACAACGGCCGGCTGCTGGTGGACGGCATGTTCGTGCGCAACCTGCCGATCGAGAACCTCAAGGACAAGGCGCCGGGCTCCTGCGGTGCGGACGTGGTAATCGTGGTGGACGTCGGCACGCCGATGCTCAAACCCGATGAAATCCGTACCTTTGTCGACGTCGCCGCGCAGGCGATGAATATCGCGACCGGGCGCAATGTGCTGGAACAGCGCAAGCTGCTTGCACCGGGCGACGTGCTCATTGAACCGGATCTGACCGGTTACTCCCCGGCGAGCTTTACCTCGGTGAAGGAGATCATCGAGCGCGGCCGGGCCGCAGCACAGCCGCTGGAGGCGCAACTGAGCGCCCTCGCGGTGGACGATTCCGAGTACCGGGGATGGCTTGCAGGGATCGCATCGCGCGCAACCGAGTCGCAGAAACCTTACGACCGCCTGGAGGTCACGCAGACGCGCTTCGTGCCGCCCGACCGGGTCGAGGGCGTGATCAGCGGCAAGGTGCCGCCTGCAACGCAGGAGCAGTTGCTTGAGCGCTTCGATGCGCTCTACGACACCGGCGACTTCGACTCGATCAACTATCGCCTGCACAACGCAGGAGGCCAGCAGGTCGCAACCGTCACGCCGCTGGAACGTAGCGTGGGCCCCAACTACCTGCGAATGGGCATCGACTTCAAGTTCGACACCTACCGCACTGCGACGATCGGCTTCCTTGGCAACTATCAGATGACATGGCTGAACCGCTGGGGCGCGCAGTGGCGCAACGACATCCGGCTCGGTGCCGAATCGTCGTTGAAGTCGGAGATCTACCAACCGCTGGGTCACTCACCGACCTTCCTGGTGGGCAGCGTCTCGTTCGGAAGTTCGTCCTTGCCGCTGTTCGATTCCGAGGGCAACAAGTTGCTGGAAATCGGCGTCAATCGTCGCGGTGCTGAAGTGGGTGGGGGCTACGGCCTTGGCCGTTATGGCGAGCTTCGACTCACGGCCTTCACCGAGCATGTCGAGGGCGAGGTGCTGACCGGCGGCTTGGGCATCACATCCAACGCCACGACGCGGTTGTATGGCGGACGCGCTCAACTCGTGATCGACCAGCTCGACAATCCGAAGTGGCCACGTCACGGGTATTTCCTGCGGACCGACTACGCGGCCGGCCGCATCAAGGACGAGGACGATCTCGCTCAACTGGTTGAGGTGGATGGCGACGCCGCGAGCACCTTCGGCACCTTCACCGTGCGGTCCACGGTGCGGGTACGGGGCTCCCTGGATCAGAAACTCTCGTCGGTGCCGATCCCGTATCAGCTGGGTGGCTTCCTGCAGGTTTCGGGTATGCAGACCAACGAACTGACCGGCGCACGTACCGCGCTGGGCCGCGTCATGGCGTACAAGCAGATCAGCTCGTTGCTGCCGCAGTTGGGTTCAGGTCTCTACGTCGGCGGCTCGCTCGAGGCCGGCAAGGTGTGGAACCAGATCTTCACCGCCAGCAACACGAAGGTGATTCCGGCGGGATCGGCCTACCTCGGCGTCGATACCTTGCTCGGGCCGCTTTACATGGGTGTCGGTTGGGCGGACTACAACGGCGGCAAGTGGGCCGGTTATCTCTATCTCGGCTATACGAACTGATTGCTCGCCCGAAACAAAAAGGGCCGCGTTGTCGCGGCCCTTTTTTTATTGTTATGCCCGAAGTCAGTTGCGGGTATCGAGCTTGAACGGGTTGAAGTCGGTGTGCCGGTCGTACCAGTCCTCGTTCTCGTGTTTCTTCAGCTTGTTCACGATCACATAGGTCAGCGGCGTGAAGAGTACTTCGACGGCGGTCTTGGTGATGAATTGCGACAGCATGAGCGTCGGCACCAGCTCGTTCGGCATGATGCCGCTGTTCCAGAACGCGAGCGGATAGAAGAGTGAGGAGTCGACCGCTTCGCCGAAGATTGTGGAGCCGATCGTGCGGCTCCACAAATGCTTGCCTTGCGTCAGGATCTTCATCTTCGCGAGTACGAAGGAGTTCACGAACTCGCCGCAGGAGAAAGCAATCAGCGACGCGATCGCGATCCGCCAGGTCGAGCCGAAGGCGGTTTCATAGACCGCCTGATTGGGCCAGGTTGGCGCAGGCGGCAAGGCCACGATCACGTAGGCCATGACCGATGCGAACGCGAGGCCCGCGAAGCCGGCCCAGATCACCCGTCGCGAGTAGGCGTAGCCATACACCTCGGTGAGGATGTCGCCAAAGATGTAGCTGATCGGGAAGAACAGCACGCCGGCACCGAAGGTCAGCGTGCCGACCAGCGGCAGGTTCAGCTGCGCCGCCTTGGCGGGGCCGATCAGGTTGGAACAGATCAGGACGGTGACGAAGGCCACCATCACCAGGTCGTAGTACTTGTACTGCCGGATAGGCCGATTCATGGGGGGCTCTCTCTGCTTGAAGGGTCAATGTGAAACATGTATTGGTTTTGTGCCGAGATTCTGGCACGCGCCGCCCCAAGCCAGAACCCACGCACTTCAGGGCACTACAAACACTTCGATCACGATGCGGCGCCGCGGATCCTTGTCGTCGCGCAGCTGTCCGATACGCGCCTCGACCGCCGTGCCGGCGTCCATCGCGGCAGACACGGCATCGTTTTCGGCGCGCGGCAGGTAACCGAGTTTGTGCCCATCCCAATGCACCGTTATCGCGCGGGCGTCGTGCGGGTTGTCGGCTTCTCGCTGCAAAGCGAGCGGGGCGCCGGCGCGCAACTGCGCCCACACCGAGGGCGCTTCGTAGTGGGTAAATCCGGCCAGCTGCGCGCGCTGCACCAGCACGCGCAGGCGTGGTGCGGCGAAGGCTGGCGCCAGGGCGGCGAGCAGCGTCGCCGCGATCAGTAGGCGTCGAAGGCCCCGCGAATCCATTCGATATGCGCGAGGTGGAGGCGGTCGAGCAGCACGACGTCGAAGCGGCAGGGGCGCCCGACCCAGGCCTTGCCGCCATTGGCGAGAAACCACTCGGCGGTGCGCACGAGCTTGGCCTGTTTGGCGGGGGTGATGCTCGCCGCAGCCCCGCCGAAACGCGGGTCGGTGCGCATGCGTACTTCCACGAACACAAGCATTTCACCGTCGGTTGCGACGAGATCGATCTCGCCCAGCTTGCAGCGGACGTTGCGTGCGATCACCTTGAGCCCTTGCCGCGTAAGCCAGGTTTCGGCCAGGCGTTCGGCAAGCGAGCCGTCGCGCAGATGCGGCGGAACTTGCGGTGCCTCGGGCTCGGCCGCAGAATGCCCGCCGCCCAGCACCTTTGAGAAGCCTTCATGGATTCGTCGGATCAGTCGCACGCCCTACCTCCTGCCAACCGCGTTTTGCTCTCGAAGCCGGCGCTCTACATCGTCGCGACCCCGCTCGGAAATCTATATGACATAACCATGCGTGCCGTCGCGGTGCTTGGCAAGGTGGACGCGATCGCCGCTGAGGACACACGTCACACCCGGCGCTTACTCGATCACTTTGGTATCCGTACGCGCCTGCTGGCGGTGCATCAGCACAACGAGCAGGCCGCCGCCGACGGCCTTGTAGGACTGCTTGAGCAGGGGCAGCACATTGCGCTGGTCACGGATGCCGGCACGCCCGCCGTGTCGGACCCCGGAGCGCGCGTTGTGGCGCGGGTGCAGGCGGCCGGCTTCCCGGTCGTGCCGGTGCCGGGCCCGAGTGCGGTGACCACGGCGCTGTCGGCTTCCGGCCTGGTTGAAGGGCGCTTCCTGTTCGTCGGCTTCCTGCCGCCCAAATCGTCGGCACGCTGTGCAGAGCTCGAAGCGCTGGCCGGCACGCAGGCGGCGCTGGTGTTCTACGAGGCCCCGCACCGGGTGGTGGAGTGCGTCGCGGATATTGCGGCGGTTTTGGGCGGGCAGCGCGAACTGGTGGTGGCGCGTGAGCTGACCAAGCTGCACGAGCAGATCGCCCGCATGCCGCTGGCCGACGCGGCCGAGTGGTTTGCGGCGGATTCCGACCGCTGCCGCGGCGAGTTCGTGCTGATCGTGGCGCCGCCGCTCGTCGTGGAAGGTCTGTCGCCCGACACGGAGCGCACCTTGCGCCTGCTACTCGATGAACTGCCGCTGAAAACGGCCGCCAAGCTCGCCGCGCAATTGACTGGCGCGAACAAGAACGCGTTGTACGAGCGGGCGCTCGCGCTCAAGGACGCGGGCTAAGTCTGGGCCGGCGAGCCCGGCTGGTAAACTGTCGCATTCACCGTTCTTCCGGATTCAGCCATGCAGACGATCACGATCACCCGCCCCGACGACTGGCACTTGCACCTGCGCGACGATGCCGCGCTGGCCGCCGTGCTGCCCGATACGGCGCGCCGTTTCGGCCGTGCGATCGTGATGCCGAACCTGCGCCCGCCGGTCACCACCGTCGCGCTGGCGGCCGAGTACCGTGCGCGAATCCTCGCTGCGCTACCGGCGGGCCTCAAGTTCGAGCCGCTGATGACGTTGTACCTCACAGACAACACGTCGCCAGACGAGATCGACCGCGCCAAGGCAAGCGGCTTCGTGCATGCGGTCAAGCTGTATCCGGCTGGCGCCACGACCAATTCGGACGCGGGCGTGACTGCGATCGACAAGGTCTATCCGGTGCTCGAACGCATGGAGCGTGTTGGCCTGCCGCTGCTGGTACACGGGGAGGTGACCCATGCTGACGTGGATGTCTTCGATCGCGAGCGCGTGTTTATTGATCGCGTATTTGCGCCGGTCACGGCGCGTTTCCCGGGTCTTCGCACGGTCTTCGAGCACATCACGACGGCGGATGCCGCGCGATTTGTGAGCGAGGCCGGAGACAACATCGCTGCCACCATCACCGCGCATCATCTGTTGATGAACCGTAATGCCATCTTTGCCGGTGGCATTCGGCCGCACCACTATTGCCTGCCGGTCTTGAAGCGCGAAACGCATCGGCAGGCGCTGGTGGCTGCGGCAACCTCCGGCTCGAAGAAGTTCTTCCTCGGTACCGACTCGGCGCCGCATGCCAGGTCGGCCAAGGAGGCAGCCTGCGGCTGTGCCGGTTGCTACACCGCCAACGCCGGCATCGAGCTGTATGCCGAGGCCTTCGACCAGGCCGGCGCGCTCGACAAGCTCGAAGCCTTCGCGAGCTTCAATGGCCCGGACTGGTATGGCCTGCCGCGTAACGCGGACACGCTGACGCTGGTTAAGGATGCCTGGACTGTTCCCGCGCAGCTCGATTACCTCAACGGTGATCCGCTGGTGCCGCTGCGCGCCGGCGAGACGATCGCCTGGAAACTCGCCTGAGCTGAACCATGCGCCTGCCTGCACTGTTCGCCGTTGTCGCCGCAACATCCCTCCCGCTCTGGCTGACGGGTTGCGAGAACAACGCTGCCGCGTATGAAGTGGATGGTCGCAACCATGCGATCTCGCTGGTGCGCGAGCGCAACTACATCTGGAGCGATGAGGTGAAGCAGGCGCTCGTCGCCGCGCGCTTTCCGGTTTGCCAGCGCCGCTGGGAGATCGTGCCGGGCAACACCGAAGGCCCGAAGATGTCGCTGTACGAGATCCGCGACGGCTTGTTTGTGGCCGTGCAGGGCAAGCATTGGTATGCCATCGGCACTGAGAAGTGCGAGGTTGCCAAGATGGAGCCAAACGGCGACACGCCGCCGGGGCAGTTGCTTGGGGCCTTCGTGCGCAAGGACGATGTGCTGAGTTTCGTGCCAGACCCGGCTGCACGCGCGGCGGGTGCTGCAGCCACGGCAGAGCAGTCGGCGCCGCAGTGAGTGGCCCGGGCCCGGCGGACTTCGCCGATCGGCCTCTGTTCGAATCCTACGCGGACGGCCTTCGCGCCAGCGGCGGACAGCTTCCGTCGCGCGAGCTGCTCGATGCCATGTTCGAGCGGCCGGGGCCTCGCCCCTGTCTGCTGGACGGCTCGCCAATCCATCTGGTCGATGCGCCTCAGCCCGAAGGCTACGAGGCCGGTATCGCCGTCAGTGGCGGCGTGCCGACCCGCGAATTCGACTGGCATGACTACTTCAACGCGCTCGTCTGGCGCCGCTTCCCGCGTGCCAAGGCGGCGCTGAACGCCGCGCACATCGCGGCATTGCAGGAGCGAGGCCCAGCTGCGCCACGTGGCCCGCGCCGCGATGCGCTGACCCAATTCGATGAGTGTGGGGTCGTGGTCTTGGCGTCGGAGCCGGCGCTGCTGGATGTGTTACGCGGCCATTGTTGGCGGGAGTTCTTCTTCGACCGGCGCGGCGCGTGGGGCAGGGCGATCGAGGTGATCGTGTTTGGCCATGCAACGCTCGATCAGTTGCGCGCCCCGTTTGTCGGGCTCTGTGGCAAGGCGCTGCTGCGTGCGGTGTCGCCAGCGTGGTTTGCGCAGCCGCTCGCTGCGCGCTGTGAACCGCTTGATCTGTGGTTGGCCGACGTCATCGCAGACCCCGCTGGGATCGGCGGCGGCCTGCGCTTGCAACCGTTGCCCTTGCTCGGCGTGCCTGGCGTGGTCGCGGACAGCGACAATCCGGACTATTACGCGGACACGCGCCAGTTCCGGCCCTTGCGGCGGGTAGCGCCAACCGCCTGATGTTCCGTATTCGACCCTAAATGAAGGACTGTGCCTCGGCGAGCATTGCCGGGCCGTCTTCGAGGATTGCGCTCAGCTGTTCGGCGTCAAAAGCCAGCTTGTCCAGCCATTCGGTCGGCACCGCCTCGGCGATGGCGTCGCCGGACATGCCTTCCATCAGGCTTTGCGCGCACACACTCGAAATGGCGACGACGGCCGCAAAGGGGCTGGCTTGTTTGGACACGGGGTAGGCGTAAGCCCCCAAGGCATTCTGGATCGCGACCGGGAACTGCCACAGGCGGGCGAGCTCTGCGCCGGCCGCGCAGTGGTCGGCACCAAAGCGCTCGCGTTCAGCTTCGCAACGCTCGGCAGGACTCGCATCAACCATTTCAGCGGCAAGCGCCTGGGCTTCCGCCGGGTGCGCGAGATGCAGCAGAAGATCGCCGATGCGGTGCATTAGCGCGGCGGTGTAGGAGAACTCCACATCGATCCGCGCCCGCCGCGCGATGGAGCGCGCCAGTGCGGCGCTCAGCAAGGCGTGGCGCCAGAACGGCTGCAGTTTCACGCCGGGCACGGCCTTGAAGGTGTTGGTCATGCCCGAGGCAATCACCAGTGTGCGCAGCGCGTTGAGGCCGATGCGGGTGACGGCCTCTTCGATCGCACCGATCTTCCGCGTGGCGCCGTAGTAGGCCGAATTGGCCATGCGCAGCACGCGGGCGGAAAGCGTCGGGTCGTGTTTGACGGAGTCGGCGAGGTCGCTGAGGTCTGCGCTGTCGTCTTCCATCGTCCGCACCAGATCCTGCATGACCTTGGGCATTGCAGGCAGGTCGGGGATGCGTTCAAAGAGTTGTTCGATGGTGCTCACGATCAGGCTCCGGCGGACTGTATTCCAAGAATATCGGCGTCACCCGGCCAGACTTGAATGCAGCAGGGCCGACCGGCGTGAGCGCGGGTCGGCCCTGATCTGCGGCATGCGAGGTCTACTGCTTCTTCATCGGGCAGGTGTTGATGCCCAATAGCCCGTATGCCGGGCATACGCCGAACAGGCCGGTTGCGAGCGGCACGACGCCGATCCAGCCCCAGGCGCCCACGATGCCGGCCGCTGCCAGCCCCACCAGTACCGCACCGCCGCCGATGCGAACCACCTTGTCGATGCCACCCACGTTTGCAGCCATGTCGTGCTCCTTGCCGGTTTGTGTGGGGGTGATTGGATACCGGCTTGCCGCGGCGCGTATGTAACCCTGGTTACACAGCCTCGGGCGCGGCGAGCCGACGCAGGCCGGCCGGGTCGATGACCTCGATCCGCTCGCGCCCGAGGCGGATCAGCCCTTGGTCGGCAAAGCCCTTCAAAAGCCGGCTGACCATCTCGCGCACGCTGCCCAGTTCGTCGGCGAGTTGCTGGTGCGTGATCTGCAGCAGGCGTCCGCGCCCGAGCAGGTGGTTTGCGAGCCGCGCGTCGAGCCGGCGGAAGGCCACTTCCTCGACCAGTTGCATCAGATCCGCCATGCGCTCCGAGACGAGGCGGAAGATGAAGTCGCGGAATGCGGGTTCGGCCATCAGCGCTTCGAAGTCGGGCTGCGGCAATAGCAGCAGGGTGCTGTCGCGCTCCGCGATGCCGCTGGCGTTGTAGTCCGCGTGGCCGAGCAGACAACTCGTCGACACGATGCAGGTCTCGCCCGGCAGCACGCGGTAGAGCGGTAGCTCACGCCCCTGCGCCGAGCGCTTGATGACACGGATCGCGCCTTCCAGTACGAACGGAAATCCGCCGCAGCGCTGGTGCTCGTCGAACACCTGCGCGCCCGCGGGCACGCAGATCCGTTGCCCGCACTGCAGGATGCGTTCGCGCGCCGCTGGCGAGAGGGCGTCAAGCGCGGTGTAGCGGTCGAGCGCGTCGCTCATAGATCGAGGACGGCGACAACCGGGGCGTGGTCGCTCGGCCTTTCAAGCACGCGGGTGCTCTTGTCGACACTGCACTGCGACAGCGCCGCAGCCAACGGCGGCGTCAACAGGATGTGGTCGATGCGCAGACCGAAATTGCGGCGGAAGGCATTCATCCGGTAATCCCACCACGAGAAGCTCTTTTCCGGATGCTCGAACTGGCGGAAAGCGTCGACCAAGCCTAGGTTGGTGAGGGCTTTGAAGGCGTCGCGCTCGGGCGTCGAGACGTGGATTTCGTCTTTCCAGTCGGGGTGCGCGTCGCAGTCTTCTGGCGCGATGTTGAAGTCTCCGGTCAGCACCAGCTTCGGGTGCGCAGCGATCTCGCCCCGCAGCCATTCGGTCAGTGCAGCGAGCCATTCGAGTTTGTAGGCGAACTTCTCCGAACCGACTGCCTGGCCATTCGGAAAGTAGGCGCCGACAACGCGCACATCGCCGATCGTCGCGGCGATCACGCGCGCTTGCGGATCAGCAAAGCCGGGGACATTGCGTTGCACCGCGTCCATCGGCGCACGCGACAGGATCGCCACGCCGTTGTAGGTTTTCTGGCCGTGCGTTTCGAGTCGATAACCGGCAGCTTCGATGTCGGCGCGCGGTACGGTGCTGTCTTCGCACTTGAGCTCCTGCAGGCATACGACATCGGGTTGTTCGCGTGCGAGCCAGTCAAGCAGATGCGGCAAGCGGACCTTGAGCGAATTCACATTCCAGGTGGCGAGCTTCAAGGCGGACCCCAAAAGAAAGAGACCCGCCGATTCTACCGGCGGGTCTTCTTGGGGGGTACGGAGCGGTTATTGAGGCTTGGATGGGTAGCCCGCCCCACTCAGTTCCGACGACCATTCGGATTCAAGGAAACCGTGAATCGGCTTCGCTCCGATGAGCAAAGCCGGCAGACCGATCTCTTCGGGCTTGCTCTTGCCGAGCATCTTGGCCGCGGACGCGGCCTCTTCGGCGTTTGTCAGCCTGACCTCAGAGAACGGGATCCCGCGGCCCTGCAGATACTTGCGCGCGGGGTCGCAGCCATCGCAACGTTCTGCTGCCGTGTACAAGGTTACCGGGTAACGAGACGCCGCCTGCCGGGTCGCGTAAGACATCCTGTCCATCTGGATCGAGCTGCCCTTCAGCATGCGTTCTTCCACCCGTTTCGCATCGGCCGGCGGCGGCATGTCCGAGTAGTGCACCCGGCCGCTTGAATCAACCCAGCGGATGATGCTCTCGGCGTGTGAGGCGGGCGCCGCGCCAAGGAGCCCGATCGCAAATATGGCGGAACAAGCGATTTTGGTGTTCATGCCGTAATCATACCGTGATGGCGCAGCAATGCGTCAGGCTTTGGTGGGCGGCCGCGGAAGGCGGTGAAGGATTCGAGCGCCGGCCGTGAGCCGCCGACGCCGAGCACTTCCTGCATGAAACGTTCGCCGGTGGCGCGGTCGAGCACGCTGCCAGTCTTTTCGGCGGCTTCTTCGAAGGCCGAATACGCGTCGGCCGACAGCACCTCTGCCCAGTGGTAGCTGAAGTAGCCGGCCGAATAGCCACCCGCGAAGATGTGGCTGAACGCGTTCGGGAAGCGTTGCCAGGTCGGCGGGTGGATCACCGCCACCTCGTCACGCACCTGGCGCAGCAGCGCCATCACGTCGCCCGCTGCGGTGTTGAATTCGCTGTGCAGGCGCATGTCGAACAAGGCGAATTCCACCTGCCGCAGCATGCCCAGCCCGGCGTGGAAGTTCTTCGCCGCCAGCACGCGGTCGAACAGCTCGCGCGGCAGCGGGGCGCCGGTTTCCGCGTGCGCCGTCATGTTGCTCAGCACTTCCCATTCCCAGCAGAAGTTCTCCATGAACTGGCTCGGCAGCTCCACCGCGTCCCATTCAACGCCGTTGATACCGGACACGCCGGGCTCTGCGACCCGGGTGAGCAGGTGATGCAGGCCGTGGCCGGCCTCATGGAACAGCGTGATGACCTGGTCGAAGCTGTACAGCGCGGGGCGGCCATCGGCGGGCGGCGATGCGTTGCAGACCAGGTAGGCGATCGGCGTTTCGCGGCCGGCGGCGGTCTCGCGCAGCGAGCGGGCTTCGTCCATCCACGCGCCGCCGCGCTTGGTGTCGCGCGCGTAGGGGTCGAGGTAGAAGTGGCCGATGTCCTTGCCGTCACGCGTCAGCGTGAAGTAGCGGACATCCGGATGCCATACGGGCGCTGAGTCCGGCCGGATCGTCACGTCGTAGAGGCGGCCGACCACGCCGAACAGCCCGTCGAGCACCTTGTGCTCGGGGAAGTACTGGCGCAGCGCTTCTTCCGAAAAGTCGTAGCGCGCCTGCCGCAGCTTCTCCGCGGCGTAGCCCATGTCCCAGGGTTGAAGGTCTGCGATACCCAGCGACGCTGCCGCGAACTCGCGCAGGTCGACCAGGTCACGCTCGGCCGACGGCCGTGCGCGACGCGCGAGGTCGAGCAAAAACTCAATCACTTCTTCCGGCGAGCCGGCCATCTTTGGCACCAGCGATACGCTGGCGTGATTCGGATAGCCCAGCAAGCGCGCGGCTTCCTCGCGCAGCGTCAGGATGCGCGCGATCAGCGGGCCGTTGTCCCATTCCGGGTGGCCGATCTCTGCCGAGAATTCCGAGGCGCGCGTCGCATTGGCGCGCCACACGCGTTCACGTAGCCCGCGGTCGTCAGCTTGCCGCAGCACGGCCATCACGCACGGACCTTGCAGCGTCAGCCGGTAGCCGGTGACACCTGCCTTTTCGGCTACTGCCTTGGCGTTCGCGATGGTGTCGGCGGGCAGGCCGGAGAGCGCTTCCGGGCTCGCAAAGTCCTCGTGCCAGGCGTTGGTCGCGTCCAGCAGATTCTCCGAGAACTTGGCCGACAGCCCTGCCAGTTCCTCCTGGATCGCCTGAAACCGGGGTTTGTCGGCGTCCGGCAACTCGGCGCCGGAAAGACGGAAATCGCGCACGGCATCTTCGATCACCTTGCGGCGCGCGCGCGGCCAGTTTGCGAAATCGCTGCGCGCGGCAAGCGCCTTGTAGCCACTAAACAGCGCAGCGTTTTGACCCAGCTCGGCAAAGAAGCGCGTTACCTCCGGCAGCATCGCGTTGTAGGCTTCGCGCCAGGGAGGCAGATCCAGCACCGAATGCAAATGGCGTACGACACCCCAGGCGCGGCCAAGCCGATCGCTGACATCCGACAGGGGCTGAACGAAGTTCTCCCAGGTCGGCCCGCTGGGCTGGCTGGTCAGCGTTTCGACCAGCGCGCGGGCTTCATCGAGCAGACTGGAAATTGCCGGCGAGACGTGTTCCGGGGTGACAATGTCGAAGCGCGGTGCGCCGGAGAAGTCGAGCAGGGGATTGTTCATGTCGATGACCCAAAAGTTGTGCCGCTATTGTGCCGAAAACACTGCTTGGGCGGTGCGGGCCTGAAACCAGGCCACTGCCACCCGAATACCCCCGCATCGGGGGCGCCATTTTTCCGGAGGTAGTACCAGATGGACAACGCCCAGTCGCAGCGCGAGGCACTTGGTGCCGAGATCGAGCGCGAACTTGCCGACGGCAGCCTGAACTTCCCGACCTTCCTGGAGGTGTCGCAGAAAATCCAGAAGACGCTTGAACGGGAAGACGCCGGACTTGATGCGTTGGTTCCCTTGATTCAGCTCGAGCCGGTGTTGGCGGCGCGCGTGGTGGGTCTCGCCAATTCGGTGCTGTATGCGGGGAGTGGCACGCAGGTGAAGGATGTGAAGTCCGCAGTCATGCGGATCGGACACGCCGCGGTGCGGAGCCTCGCGCTCGCGGTTGCCACTGCCCAGTTGGCGCACGGCGAACGGCTTGGTGCAGCGCGGCGCTATGCAACGCTGTTGTGGGATCACAGCCTCGACGTAGCCGGCTGGGCCTACGCGATCAGTGCCACCTTCCGCACCGTGAGGCCTGACGACGCCCTGCTTGCCGGCATGTTGCACGACATCGGCCAGTTCTACCTGCTCGGCAAGGCAGCGGACTACCCGGCACTGCTGGATTCGGAGAGCGAACTCTCCGACATGCTGCTGTGCTGGCACAAACCGATCGGTGAGGCGGTGCTCAAGGCGCTTGGCATGGCGCCGGAGCTGGCGGATGCGGTCAATGATCGCGAGCTATACGGCTCGATGTGGCCGCCCGCAAGCCTGCCGGATGTGCTGATGGTGGCCTGTCTGTTGGCCGACACCCCGAACCCGCTCACGCTGATGAGCGAGGACGCGCGGACCAGTCTGCGCAAGATCGTCGCGCACGGGATCCCGGACGACGTGCTTGAACAACTGCACCTGGATGCGGCGGACGAGCGGCGCAAGGCGCTTGCTGCGTTGGCGGGTTGAGCCCGCCGCGGCGCGGCAAAACAAAACGCCCGCATCAAGCGGGCGTTTTTCATGGTGTTGCGGGTGACTTAACCGAGCGATTTGCCGGTCAGGCGTTCGTAGGCTTCCACATACTTGGCGCCGGTGCGCTCGGCGACTTCGGTCGGCAGTTTCGGGCCCGGCGCCTGTTTGTTCCAGTCCAGTGTTTCCAGGTAGTCGCGCACGTACTGCTTGTCGTACGACGGTGGCGAGATGCCTTCGCGATAGCTGTCGGCGGGCCAGAAGCGCGACGAATCCGGCGTCAATGCCTCATCGATGATGTGCAGCGTGCCGGCAGCGTCGAGGCCGAACTCGAACTTTGTGTCGGCGATGATGATGCCGCGGCCGGCGGCGTAGTCACGGGCTTCGGAATACAGGCGGATCGCGGTGTCGCGTACCTGAGCGGCGAGGGCGGGGCCAACCAGCGCCTCGCATTTCGCGAAGTCGATGTTCTCGTCGTGTGTGCCGAGTTCGGCCTTGGTCGACGGTGTGAAGATCGGCTGCGGGAGCTTCGCGGCCTGTTGCAGGCCGGCCGGCAGCGCGATGCCACATACGGCGCCGGTCGCGAGGTAATCCTTCCAGCCTCCGCCGATGATGTAGCCGCGTACCACTGCTTCGATCGGCAGCGGCTTCAGGCGCTTCACCACCAGTGCGCGGCCGCGCACCTGCTCGCGTTCGTCTTCGGCCACCACGCTTTCGGGGTTGATGCCGGTCAGTTGGTTCGGCACCACATGCGCGAGCTTGTCGAACCAGAAGTTCGCAAGCGCGGTCAGCACTTCGCCCTTGCGCGGGATCGGGTCGGGTAGCACCACGTCGAAAGCGGACAGGCGGTCGGTGGTGACGATCAACAGCTTGTCATCACTGACGGCGTAGATGTCGCGCACCTTGCCGCGTCCGAGGAGCGGCAGGCTCTTGATCGAGGACTCGAAGAGCGGCTGGGTCATGGCAGGAATCCGGGTAAAACGCGGATTATACCGGTCGCCGCCGCCGACTCAGATGCCCAGGAAACGCATCGGGTCCAGCTTCCATTTCGCCGGATCTTCGTGGCCGACGATACGGTCACCGCCACCACTGCCCAGCGGCCGCGAAAGGTCGAGCAGATACGGCTCGACATAGCCGTTCGACTTGGCCGAGAAGAACACCTTGATTACCGGCGTCAGCAGGCTGCTTTCGTTCTGCTCGGTGACCACACCCAGCTTGCCGGATTCAAGCTTTACCAGCGTGCCGACCGGGTAGATGCCAACGATGCGCATGAAGGCCTGCACCAGCGTCGGCTCGAAATGGAACTTGCTCCATTCGTAGAGCTTGCGCAGTGCGTCGGTGGCCGGCATGCCCTTGTGGTAACAGCGGTCGGCTGTGATGGCGTCGTACACATCGACGATCGCGGCCATCTTCGCAAGGGTCGAAATCTTGTCGCCGGGCAGCTTGTCCGGATAGCCGCTGCCGTCGATTCGTTCATGGTGGTGCAGTGTGATGTCGAGTGGAATCTCGCCGATGTCCGGCGTCTTCAGCAGCACATCCCAGCCGTCCTTGGGGTGGCGCTTGATCAGGTCGAACTCTTCGTCGGTCAGCCGGCCCGGCTTGTTGAGTACCGCATCCGGCACAAAGGCTTTGCCGGTGTCGTGAAGCAGGCCACCGAGGCCGGCCTGGTGGGTCAGCTCGGCGTCCATGCCGACACCGCGGCAGAAGGCGATCAGCAGCGTGCCGACGCTGACCGAGTGCAGGAAGGTGTAGTCGTCCTTGTTCTTGATGCGCAGCAGCGTCAGCAGTGCGCCGCCGTTGCGCAGAACCGACTCTGTGATGTCTTGCACCAACGGTTCAACGGCTTCCATCTCGACGGCCTTGCCCAGCCGCACGTCCTGCATCACGTTGCGCACCATCGCTTCGGCCTGGCTCTTGATCTGCTTGGCGCGGGCCATTTCTGCGGCAACGTCCAGTTTCAGCGGCACGACCGGCTTCTGTGCCGCCAGTTCGATCATTTCCCGCTCGATCGTGGCTTTCACCTCTTCGGCGGTTGGCGCATCGGTCACGTCCAGGCCGCGCGACGTATCGATGTAAACGTCGTGAATACCGGCTGCCATTACCTTTTCGATCTGAGCATCGTCGGAGAGCAGGAAACGGTTGCGCAGGAAGGGGTGTTCCATCCATCCACAATCGAGGTCGTGCAGGAACATGCCAACGCGCAATTGTTCGGCGGATATCTTCTTGATCGAGGACACGGCGGGGATTCCGGACGATGTTGACGACAACGCTTTAACGGCCGTGCCGGCCAGATCTGAACGGCAGCGGAGGCGGGGGCGGCACAGGTGCATGCAATAATTCGTTAATTGGCGGCCTATGCTCCTCGGTGCGCTGCAGCGCCAGGCTGATCCGCCAAGTCTCTGTGCCTAAGCCCCGCTTAGGCGTTTCGTTGATCCATTCCCCTGAAGCTCGAACGAATGTCCTCCCGCCCCCCTACGCCGGCCGAGATCGTGCCGGCTTGGCGCCATGTTCTCAGTGCCGATCTGGCTGCACACGCGCAGCATCCCGCCGCGAGTTTCGTGCAGCTAGCAACGCTCGATGTCGACGGCTTTCCGGCGAATCGCACCCTAACGTTCCGTCGCTTTGGTCAGACCAGCGAGTTGGTCTTCACGACCGACCTTCGTAGTCAAAAATGCGAGCAGATCGCGCACGACGCGAAGGCCGAAGCGTGCTGGTACTTCGCCGACGCGCGGGTGCAGTGGCGCTTGCGCGGCCGTGTCGGCGTTGCTGGCCCGCGTTCGCGTACGTATCAAACCCTTCGTGCCGAGGTCTGGGCTCTCCTTTCCGAATCGTCGCGCCGGCGTTTCCTGTGGCCGACGCCGGGGCAAGCGCTTGGCGAATCGATCGACGCCAGCTTGTCAACACCGAATAGCCCGCCAGCGAGCTTCGGTTTGCTTGTCTTGTCGCCGCTGCGCGCCGGGCGACTTGATTTACGTGCGGCGCCGAATCGACACCTGAGCTGGTCGGCGACCCGCAGCGGGTGGCGAATGACCGAGCTGAACCCCTGACGCGGTACAATCCGCCTTGGAAGTCCGCCAGGCAGTCGCGGTACCGCGAGGTATCGAGGAAAGTCCGGGCCCCGCAGGGCAGAATGCCGGCTAACGGCCGGGCGCTATAAGCCGAAAGGCCCAAGGCGACGGAAAGTGCAACAGAGAGCAGACCGCCGATGGCCCCGCGAGGGGATCAGGTAAGGGTGAAACGGTGGGGTAAGAGCCCACCGCGGACGTGGTGACACGGACGGCACGGTAAACCCCATTCGGGGCAAGGCCAAATAGGGGAGCGTTGAGGCGGCCCGCTGAGCTCCCGGGTAGGCTGCTAGAGCTTCGCAGCAATGCGTCGACCAGAGGAATGACTGCCCCGTCACCGCAAGGGGGCGCGACAGAACCCGGCTTATCGGCGGACTTCCACTTCCCGCCTGTTTTCTGCAGCGATGTTCGGCCGCGATACGCATTTGCTGTATCCGGCCAATCGCTCGCCGCGCCTGCGCTCCAGGCGATGACGATCTTCCGCTAGGCGACAAAATTCAAGCGCTTTCTGCGCTTGTTTCGCTATCCCATTGGATTAATTGAATATTTCTCTGCGTGAAATTTCGCTCGGAGCGATAAGTCATTGTGTTGCTTGAGAAAAACGTCGCGGGGCTCGCTTGACCGGGTTGTTTCTTTTACCTAAAGTGGTGCGAAGTGGAGAAAAATGGGAAAAAGTGGACGTAAGCCCTCTGCGCGTGTCGCAAAGTGGCAGAGCCGCCTCCCGATGAGCTGAAAGGGTTTCGATGTTTCAGGGCGCTGCCGCGCTGAGTCTCGATGCGAAGGGTCGCCTGGCGATCCCGTCGCGGCATCGTGACGCCCTGACCGTCATGTCGAGCGGTCAGCTCGTGATCACTGCGCACCCGCATCGCTGCCTGCTCGTCTATCCGGTGCCCGCCTGGGAACCGATCCGCGACAAGGTCCTCGCCGCGCCCAGCCTTGAGGCGCGTTCCGCGTTGCTCAAACGTTTGCTGGTCGGCTTTGCGCGCGACGAGGAAATGGATGCCGCTGGCCGCGTGCTGATCGCGCCGGAGCTGCGCCAGTTCGCCCAGCTCGACAAACAGGTCTGGCTGGTGGGGCAGGGCAATCACTTCGAGTTGTGGTCCGACGCCGGCTGGCAGAAGCAGCAGGAAGAGATGCTGGCCCTGGGCGCCGATCTGCTTCCGCCTGGTCTGGAGACCTTGTCGCTGTGAGCGCCGAACTGGCGCACGTGACAGTCCTGCTGGACGAGGCGGTCGAAGCGCTCGCCATCCGGCCGGACGGGGTTTACGTCGACGGCACCTTCGGTCGTGGTGGCCACAGCGGCGCAATCCTGAAACGCCTTGGGCCAAACGGTCGCTTGATTGCGTTTGATCGCGACCCGGTTGCGATCGCAGCCGGCAAGGCGCTTGGCGACGCGCGACTGACGCTGGTGCACGAGCCGTTCTCAGCGTTCTCCGGCGCCCTGGATGAGCTGGGCGTGGCGAAAGTGGATGGCGTGCTGCTCGATCTGGGGGTGTCTTCCCCGCAGCTCGACGACGCCCAGCGCGGCATGAGTTTCCGATTCGATGCGCCGCTCGACATGCGCATGGATACAACCCGCGGCGAAACCGCCGCGGAATGGCTTGCACGGGCCTCCGTGCAGGAAATCACCGAAGTAGTGAGGGGGTACGGTGAAGAACGGTTTGCTTACCAGATTGCAAAGGCGCTTGTTGCTGCTCGGGCAGGGCAACCTGTTACAACCACACGGCAACTTGCCGCGCTCGTGGAAAAGGTCGTGCGCACGCGCGAGCCGGGGCAGCACCCTGCGACGCGCACCTTCCAGGCTCTACGGATTCACGTCAATCGCGAGCTTGAGGAGCTGTCGCTGATCCTGCCGCAATGCGTGGATCGGCTTGCGACAGGCGGGCGGATTGCCGTGATTGCCTTTCATTCCCTTGAAGACCGCATCGCCAAGCAGTTCCTGCGTGATGCGTCGCATTCGGTCGAGCCGCCGCGTGGCGTGCCGGTGCGCGCGGCAGATCTGCCGCCGCCGCCGATGCGCCTGATCGGCAAACCGGTGCGGCCGAGCGCTGCCGAGGTGGCGGCTAACCCACGCGCGCGCAGCGCGATCATGCGTGTTGCGGAGCGGATCTGAGCGATGGTTCGCGTCAATGTGATTCTGATCGTGTTGGTGCTGGCAAGCGCGCTCGCGCTGGTGTCGGCGCAGCACCAGTCGCGCAAGTTGTTCATTGAGCTCGAACGCCTGCAGAGCCGTGAGCGCGCGCTGGAGGTGGAGTGGGGGCAGTTGCAGCTTGAGCAAAGCACTTGGGCCGCCCACGCACGGGTCGAGAAGGTGGCGCGCGAACGACTTCACCTTGTTACCCCCGATCCGCGCCACGTGTTGGTGCTCGATGGCGATGCTGGAGCTTCGCGGTGAAGAAGAATTTCACCTTCAACCATAACCCGCTGCTTTCCGAGAAGCTGCCGGTCTGGCGCGCGCGTTTCGTGCTCGTGGTGCTGTTGTCGGCGTCGGTGGCGCTGGTGTGTCGCGCGGTGTGGCTGCAGGGCGTCAAAACCGATTTCCTGCAAGCGAAAGGCGAGTCGCGTTATGCGCGCGTGATCGAGTTGCCCGCCGATCGCGGCAAGATTGTCGACCGCCATGGCGACGTGCTCGCGGTGAGCACGCCGGTGCGCTCGGTGTGGGCGATTCCGGACGATGTGAATCTGACGCCTGCGCAGTCGCGCGAGCTGGCGCGCATGCTGGGCATGGATGCGAGCGAGCTCAACCGCAAGCTCGCGTCCGAGAAGGAGTTCGTGTACCTGAAGCGCCAGGTGCCGCCGGAACTCGCGGATCGCATTTCAGCCTTGAACCTGCCCGGCATTCACGAGCAGAACGAATTCCGCCGTTTCTACCCGACTGGCGAGGTCGCGGCCCATGTGGTTGGTTTTACCGATGTGGACGACAAGGGGCAGGAAGGTATCGAGCTGGCGTTCCAGAAAGACCTGGTTGGTCAGGCCGGCAGTCGCCGAGTGATCAAGGATCGTCGCGGCCACATCGTCGAGGACGTCGAATCGATCAAGAAGCCGCGTGAAGGGGCTGATGTGGTGCTGGCGCTGGATTCGAAGATCCAGTACCTCGCCTACAGTGCGCTCAAGCAGGCGGTGACGGTCAACAAGGCGAAGGCCGGCAGTGCGGTCGTGCTCGATGTGAAGACGGGCGAGATCCTCGCGCTGGTCAACAACCCGACCTACAACCCGAACAACCGCGTCCGTCTCTCCGGTGCGCAGCTGCGCAATCGCGCGCTCACCGACACCTTCGAGCCGGGCTCGACGATGAAGCCCTTCACCGCCGCGCTGGCGCTGGACAAAGGCAAGTTCCGCTTCGACACCATCATCAATTGCGCGCCGGGCCGCATGACGATTGGCTCCGCAACGATTTCGGATGCGCATCCGCATGGTGCGCTTACGGTTGCGCAGGTGATTCAGAAGTCGTCGAACATCGGCTCCGCCAAGATGGCGCTGTCGATGCCGCCGGAAGAGATGTGGCAGATGTTCGACTCGCTCGGCTTCGGCTCGCAGCTCAAGCTCGGCTTCCCCGGTGAGGCGCCTGGCCGCCTGCGTCCGGCGCGGATCTGGCGCCCGATCGAGCAGGCGACGATGTCTTACGGCCACGGGATTTCGGTAAACCTGATGCAGATGGCACAGGCCTATCTGGTGTTTGCGCGCCAGGGCGATCTGATCCCGCTTTCGCTCACCCGCGTCGACACCCCGCCGCTGCACGGCAAGGCTGTCTTTACCGAGCAGACCGCACGTGAAGTGCGCGCCATGCTTGAGAGCGTGACGCAACCCGGCGGTACGGCGACGCTTGCGCAGGTGCCGGGTTATCGCGTGGGCGGCAAGACCGGTACCGCGATGAAGATCGAAGGTGGCGTGTACGCCAACAAGTATGTCTCTTCCTTTGTGGGCCTGGGTCCGATCTCCAACCCGCGGCTGGTTGTTGCGGTGATGATCGACGAACCGAGCGGTGGCAAACACTACGGCGGTGAAGTCGCCGCGCCGGTGTTCTCCGAGGTGATGGCGGGCTCCCTGCGCGCGTTGGGTGTGCCGCCTGACGCGCCGTTGCGCCCGATGCAGGTTGCGCAAACGCAGCGCTCCGATGCGGACGTGAAGGAGGGCATGTGAGCCAGCGCGAAGCACGCCTGATTCTCGATGCACTGGCCTCCAGTGGCGTTGTGCCGAGGCGTCTGTGCGCGGATTCGCGCGCCGTCGAGCCGGGCGATGTGTTCCTTGCGTATCCTGGCGCGCGCAGCGATGGTCGCCGCTACATCGCAGAGGCGGTTCGCCGTGGCGCCGCTGCCGTTCTGTGGGAGCGCGTGGGTTATCACTGGGATGGCGCGGTGGTCGTGCCACACCTCGGTTGGGAAGGTCTCGCGCATGTCGCCGGCGACTTGGCGAGCCTCGTCTACGGTGAGCCTTCTCGCCAGCTGCGCCTGGTCGGTATTACCGGTACCAACGGCAAGACCTCGTCATCGCAGTGGCTGGCACGCTGCTTCACGGCGCTGCATGAGCGCTGCGGCGTGGTCGGCACGCTTGGCATCGGCTACCCCGACGCACTTGAGGAAGGCCTCAATACCACGCCGGACGCGCTGGTGCTGCACGCAGCACTGGCGAACTTTGTTGCGGATGGCGCATGCGCCGCCGCGATGGAAGTCTCTTCGATCGGCCTCGATCAAGATCGTGTTGCCGGCGCGCATTTCGACACCGCTGTATTCACGAACCTGACGCGGGATCATCTCGACTACCACGGTTCGATGGAAGCCTACGCGGCCGCCAAGGCGAAGCTGTTTCGCTGGCCCGCGCTGCGTGCGGCGGTGATCAACCTCGACGACGAATTCGGGCTGGAACTCGCGGCAGATTGCGGTGGTCGCTTGCCGCTGACGATTGGCTACACCGCGGGCGATTGTCCGGAGCATCTGCCCGCAGGTGTCCGTCCGCTGGTCGCCGCAGACATCCACGGCACCGCGACCGGCCAGCGCTTCACGCTGATGTGGAGTGGCATGCGCGAGGAAGTCGAAGTCGGCATCGTCGGCCGCTTCAACGTCAGCAACTTGCTGGCCGTGGCCGGCAGCCTGCTTGCCGCCGGCCATGCGCTAGACGATGTGGCTGGTGTGCTGCAGGCGCTGCATGCGCCGCCCGGGCGGATGCAGGCGATCGGTGGCGTCATGCAGCCGCTGGTGGTGGTCGACTACGCACACACCCCCGATGCCCTTGAGCAGGCACTCAAGGCGCTGCGCCCTGCTGCCCAGGCGCGCGGTGGCCAACTCGTTTGTGTGTTCGGTTGTGGCGGCGATCGCGACCCCGGCAAGCGGCCGATGATGGGCGCGGTCGCGACGCGACTTGCAGACCGTGTCGTGCTCACCAGCGACAACCCGCGTAGCGAAGACCCGCTCGCGATTCTCGACCAGATCCGCGCAGGCGCAGGCGCAACCGCGGTCATCGTTGCAGATCGCGACCGCGCGATCGCCGAGGCGATCGTTCAGGCGGCGCCTGATGACGTGATCCTGCTTGCCGGGAAGGGGCACGAACCCTACCAGGAGGTGGCGGGCGAACGGCATCCGTTTTCTGATCTCGAACATGCACAACTCGCGTTGAAGCACTGGAAGGATCCGCAAGGAGCCTCAGCATGATGAAACTGAGTGAAGTCGCCAGTGCGCTGGGCGCGGCGTTGCGCGGGGCCGATACCGAGTTGCATTCGGTTGGCAGTGATACGCGCACGCTCGCGACGGGGCAACTCTTCGTCGCGTTGCGCGGCGACAACTTCGATGGGCACTACTTTCTCGAGCAGGCTGCCGAAGGTGGCGCAGCCGCTGCGCTGATCGATCAGCGCCACGCAGAGGCGGCCGCGGTGCTGCCATTGCCTTGCGTTGTGGTGCCGGATACGCGCCTCGCGTTGGGCGCAATGGCTGCCTGGTGGCGCAGCCGATTCAGCTTGCCCTTGATCGGCGTCACAGGTAGCAATGGCAAGACCTCGGTGAAGGAAATGTGCGCCGCGATTCTGCGCGCGCAGGCACGGATCGATGGCGCCGACGATGCCGCCGTGCTCGCGACGGTCGGCAACCTGAATAACGACATCGGTATGCCGATGATGCTGCTGCGTCTGCGCGCGGCACATCGTTTTGCCGTGCTCGAGATGGGCATGAACCATCCGGGCGAGATCGATTACCTGACACGTATCGCGCGGCCCACCGTCGCGCTGGTCAACAACGCACAGCGCGCCCACCTTGAAGGCATGGGCGGGCTTGATGCGGTCGCGATCGAGAAGGGTGCGATCTACAACGGACTCGGAGAGTCGGGGATCGCGGTCGTCAACGCGGATGATCCGCATGCCGAGCGTTGGATCGCGACGAACGCCGGCCGGCGCTGCATCCGCTTTGCCATGAACGCCGCTGCGGAAGTCCGCGCGACCGCTGAACTCGGTGCGCTCGACGCGCGGGTGGTGATCGAGACGCCGCAGGGCGAGGCGCGCTTCACCTTGCAGGTGCCCGGCTTGCACAACGTACGCAACGCGGCGGCGGCCGCGGCTGCGACGCTCGCAGCGGGGGCGTCGCTGCAAGCGGTTGTGGATGGTCTGGGTGGCTACACCGGCACCAAGGGGCGACTGCAGTTGCGTCGCGCTGCGGGTTCTGGCGCCGCGCTGCTGGACGACACCTACAACGCAAATCCGGATTCCGTTCGTGCAGGCCTCGACGTGCTTGCAATGACTGCGGGCCGCAAGGTGTTCGTGTTCGGCGACATGGGCGAGATCGGTGATCGCGCTGCGCAGTATCACGACGAGATCGGCGGCTATGCGAAGAGCCAGGGCGTGGACGTGATGTTCGCGCTGGGCGAGCACGCGGCTGTTGCCGCACGCAACTTCGGCGAGGGTGGTCGCCATTTCGACGACATCGACGCGCTGGTCACCGCGCTGCGCGAAACCCTGACACCCGACACCGTGGTGCTGGTGAAGGGTTCTCGCTTCATGAAAATGGAACGTGTGGTCGACGCGCTGGCGTCGGTCGATTGATCGGCAGGACTCAAGGCAATGCTTCTCGAACTCGCTCTCTGGCTCGGTCAGGACATCCGCACTTTCAACGTGTTCGGCTACATCACGCTGCGCACGATGCTGGCTGCGCTGACGGCGCTGGTGATCTCCTTCATCTTCGGCCCCGGCGTGATCCGCTGGCTCGCCGCAAAGAAGATCGGCCAGGCGGTGCGTGATGACGGCCCCAAGTCGCATCTCACCAAGGCGGGCACCCCGACCATGGGCGGCGCGCTGATCCTGATCGCGATCGCGATTACCACGCTGCTGTGGGGCGACCTGAAGAACCGCTACGTGTGGGTCGTGTTGCTGGTGACGCTGGGCTTCGGGGCGGTTGGCTGGGTCGACGACTGGCGCAAGGTCGTGTACCGCGACCCGAAGGGGCTGGCTTCGCGCTGGAAATACCTCTGGACCTCGCTGATTGCAGGCGCAGCGGCGGTATATCTCGGAATGACCGCCACGGTGCCGGCGCAGACCGAGTTGATCGTGCCCTTCTTCAAGAGCGCGGTGTATCCGCTCGGTGCGGTCGGCTTCATGGTGCTCGGTTACTTCGTCATCAACGGCACCAGCCATTCGGTCAACCTGACCGACGGCCTCGATGGCCTTGCGATCATGCCGACCGTGATGGTGTCTGCCGCGTTGGCGGTGTTCGCCTACGTCGCGGGCCACGTCGGTTTCTCGAAATACCTTGGCGTGCCCTATGTAGCTGGCGCGGGTGAACTCGCCGTGTTCTGTGGTGCGCTGTGCGGGGCCGGGCTGGGCTTCCTGTGGTTCAACGCTTACCCGGCCGACGTGTTCATGGGGGACGTCGGCGCGCTCGCGCTCGGCGCTGCGATGGGGACCGTCGCGGTGATCGTGCGCCAGGAAATCGTGCTCTTCATCATGGGCGGTCTGTTCGTCGCCGAAGCGATGTCGGTGATGGTGCAGGTGGCCTACTTCAAGTATTCCGGCGGCAAACGGATCTTCCGTATGGCGCCTTTGCATCACCACTATGAACTCGGCGGCTGGAAGGAAACGCAGGTGGTCGTCCGCTTCTGGATCATCACGCTGATGCTGGTGCTGTTCGGCCTCTCCACCCTGAAGCTGCGCTGAGCATGGACGACGCAGTGACTTTCCGCGACAAACCGGTACTGGTGCTGGGGCTTGGTGAATCCGGCCTCGCCATGGCGCGCCATCTGGTGCGGCAGGGCGCGCGCGTGCGTGTAGCGGATTCGCGTGCGGTGCCACCCGGGCGCGAGGCTCTGGCTGAAATGCCGCAGGTTGAACTGCGCTGCGGCGCATTCGATGCCTCATTGCTGGACGGCATAGAACTGCTCGCGATCAGCCCCGGTCTGGACCCGCGTCAGGATCTGGTGACGACGGCGCGTGCGCGTGATATCCGTGTCACCGGCGAAATCGAGCTGTTCGCGCAGGCGCTGGCAGCGAGTGGCTGGCGCGCGCCGGTCATCGCGATCACCGGCACCAACGGCAAGACCACCACTACGGCTTTGACCGGCGCTCTGTGCCGCACCGCAGGGCTCGACGTCGCAGTCGCCGGCAACATCAGCCCGGCGGCACTCGATGAGTGGATGCGCCGCGAAGATGCGGGTACGCCGGCGCAGGCCTGGGTGCTCGAACTCTCCAGCTTCCAGCTTGAAACCTGCGACAGCTTCACGCCGGACGCCGCCGTCGTGCTCAACATCAGCGACGACCACCTGGATCGCTACGACGGTCTGGATGCCTACGCCGCCGCCAAGGCGGTGGTCTTCGATCGTTGTCGTGTGCAGGTGATCAACCGCGACGACGCGCGCGTGGTGGCGATGCGCCGCGCCGGCGCTGCCTTGAGTTTCGGCCTTGGCCGTCCGGCGAACACATCGGAGTTCGGGCTCATCGATCATGTTGGTGCTCAGTGGTTGGCCTTCGGTGACGCTCCGCTGATGCCGCGTGCCGACCTGCCGCTCGCGGGCGCGCACAACGTCGCGAATGTGCTCGCAGCGCTCGCGCTCGGGCATGCGATCGGGTTGCCGATGCCGGCAATGCTTGAAGCGCTGCGCGAGTTCCGCGGTTTGCCCCATCGCGTTGAGCCCATCGCCAAGCGGGCCGACGGTGTGGTGTTCTACGACGACTCCAAAGGCACCAACGTCGGCGCAACGCTGGCGGCCCTCGAAGGGCTCGGTCAACGCGTCGCGCTGATCGCAGGCGGCGATGGCAAGGGACAGGATTTCTCCCCGCTGCGCGACGCGTTCGCGCAGCACGCCCGCGTTGTCGTGCTGATCGGACGCGATGCAGGCCGGATCGAAGCAGCAGCCGAAGGCTGCGGTGTCCCGATGATTCACGCGGCGGATCTGCCTGCCGCGGTCGCGCTGGCCAATGCCCATGCGCAGGCGGGCGATGCGGTGATGCTGTCGCCGGCATGCGCCAGCCTCGATATGTTTCGCAATTACGCCCACCGGGCCGAAGTGTTCTGCGAAGCGGTGTGGCAACTGCCGGGGGTAACGCCTTCATGAGCGTCCTCGCCCGCTTCGCGACAATGTTCGCGCGCACTGAGCCGGGCCTGCCGATGGGTTCCCACGCGGCGCACCGTGCTGTCGGGCGTCTGACTGGCGCGCCGCAGGCGCCGCGCGAGCTTGATCCGTTGCTGATATGGTCTGCCGCCGCTCTGCTGCTGTTTGGTGTGGTGATGGTGTTCTCGTCGTCGATCGCGACAGCCGAGGGCAACCGTTTCACGCATTACCAACCAACCTTCTTCCTGGTTCGCCATGTCGTGTTCCTGCTGATCGGGCTTACAGCGGGCGCGATGGTCTTTCAGGTGCCGATCGCGACGCTGCAGAAACTCGCGCCAGTGCTGTTCGCCGTGGGGGTCGTGCTCCTGCTGCTGGTGCTGATTCCGCATGTGGGGCGCGATGTGAACGGCGCGCGGCGCTGGATCGGCTTTGGCTTTGCGAACCTGCAGCCATCCGAATTGATGAAGCTGGGTGTCGCGCTCTACGCCGCCGACTACACCGTGCGCAAGCTCGACGCGATGAAGAGCTTCCGCCATGGCTTCCTGCCGATGACCGGCATGATCCTTTTTGTCGGCTTCCTGCTGCTGCGCGAGCCGGATTTCGGCGCATTCGTCGTGATCACCGCGATCGCGTTCGGCATCCTGTTCCTCGGCGGCATCAACGCGCGCATCTTCGGCGGCCTGATCGTCGCAGCGGTGATCGGCTTCATTCTGCTGATCTGGCTCTCGCCGTACCGGCGCGAGCGCATCCTTGGCTTCATGGACCCGTGGCAGGACGCCTTCGGCAAGGGTTATCAGCTCTCGCATGCGCTGATTGCGTTCGGGCGAGGCGAGTGGACCGGCGTTGGGCTCGGTGCAAGCGTTGAGAAGCTCTTCTACCTGCCCGAAGCACATACCGACTTCCTGCTCGCGGTGATCGCGGAGGAACTTGGCTTTGTCGGCGTGCTGGCGGTGATCACGTTGTTCGCGATCCTCGTGCAACGTGCGTTCGCGATCGGCCGTCAGGCGCACCTGATCGAGCGCCACTTTGCCGGCCTCGTTGCGCAGGGCATCGGCATCTGGCTGGGTGTTCAGTCCTTCATCAACATGGGCGTAAACATGGGCCTGCTGCCGACCAAGGGCCTCACGCTGCCGATGATGAGCTTTGGTGGCTCAGGCATCCTGGCTAACTGTGTGGCGCTCGCTGTTCTGTTGCGCATTGATTGGGAAACGCGTCAGCTTACCCGCGGAGGCCGTGCGTGACGGCGCCCGCCCGTAAGCTCACGGTGATGGCGGCCGGCACCGGTGGCCACATCTTCCCCGGACTGGCGATTGCACAGGCGATGCAGGCGCGCGGCTGGTCCGTGCGTTGGCTCGGCACCGCACATGGCATGGAAGGCGACATCGTGCCGCGCCACGGACTCGCGCTGGATACGATCGAGTTCGCCGGATTGCGCGGCAAGGGCCTCGGGCATGCGATTCGTGGTGCGTTTGCCTTCTTCTCCAGCCTGTTTCGCAGCGTCAAGCTGATACGTGCGGCGGGAGCTGATGTTGTGCTTGGCATGGGGGGCTACGTGACGGTGCCGGGTGGTATCGCGGCGCGCCTGAGTGGTCGCCCGCTCGCGCTGGTCAACGCCGATGCGGCGCCGTTGCTGTCGAACAAGCTGCTTGGACCATTCGCCAAGCGTGTGCTGTTCGGCTTCGCTGGTGACTTTGGTTCGCTGGCCAGCAAGGCCGTTGTGACCGGCAACCCGGTGCGCCGCGAAATATGCGCGCTGCCGGAACCGGCGACTCGCTATGCCGACCGTACCGGGGCGCTCAAGGTGCTGGTGGTGGGCGGCAGCCTCGGCGCCCGCGCGCTGAATGAGGCCGTGCCTGCGGCGCTGGCCGCGGTGGCGCCGGCTGCGCGCCCGCAGGTGACGCACCAATCGGGTAAGGCCAACATCGATTCGCTGCGCGAACGCTATGCGAAAGCCGGCATCGAAGCCGAACTCGTGGCCTTCATCGACGACATGCCGCGCCGCCTGGCGGAAGCGGATCTGGTGATCTGTCGTGCTGGCGCAGTCACCGCGGCCGAACTGACTGCGGCGGGCGTCGCCAGCATCCTCGTGCCGCTGGTTGTATCGACGACCTCGCACCAGCGCGACAACGCCGAGCTGCTAGCCAAGGCCGGCGCCGCGATTCACCTGCCGCAAGCCGAGTTGTCGGCAGAAAAACTCGCCTCGCTCCTACAGCAGATCGACCGCCCACGTTGCCTTGCGATGGCCAACGCGGCGCGCAGCATCGGCAAGCCCGATGCGACCGAACGCATCGCAGACATCATCGAGTCGCTCGCCAGCGGGGGTAAGGCATGACGGCCCCCGGTCTGACGCGCGCGGCCCGGTACACTAGAGGGTTTTTCCCTCCCGGGTGTGAGTCATGAAACACAAGATCAAACGCATCCACTTCGTTGGCATCGGCGGAGCCGGCATGAGCGCGATCGCCGAGGTGCTGGCGAGCCAGGGCTACGCCGTGAGCGGCTCTGACCTGGCCGACAACGCGACCACCCGTCGCCTTGCCGGCCTCGGAATCAAGGTGGTGCAGGGCCACGCCGCTGAGAACGTGGCCGACGCGGATGCAATCGTGACCTCGACGGCGGTGCAGCGCGACAACCCCGAAGTGCAGGCCGCGCGCGCGCGCCAGATTCCGGTGGTGCCGCGAGCCCAGATGCTGGCCGAGCTGATGCGCCTGAAGCAGGGCATCGCGATTGCCGGCACGCACGGCAAGACCACCACAACAAGCCTTGTCGCCAGCGTACTGAATGCTGGTGGTTTTGACCCGACCTTCGTGATCGGCGGCCGCCTTAACGCCGTCGGTGCGAACTCGCGTGTCGGTACCGGCGAGTTCCTCGTCGCCGAAGCGGATGAATCCGACGCCTCGTTCCTGATGCTGAGCCCGGTGATCTCGGTCGTCACGAACATCGACGCCGATCACATGGAAACCTACGGTCACGACTTTGCGCGGCTGAAGCACGCGTTCGTGGATTTCCTCAATCGCCTCGCCTTCTACGGCGTCGCGGTGCTGTGCGTTGACGACCCGAATGTGCGCGAGATCATGCCCTTCGTCTCGAAGCAGATCATCCGCTACGGTCTCAGCCCGGACGCGCAGGTGCGCGCCGAAAACGTGCGCGCCGTGGGTGGGCAGATGCACTTCGATGTGGTGCGCCAGAACGGCAGCACGGTGCGTTACCCGGTCACGCTGAATCTGCCGGGTATGCACAACGTGCTCAATGCACTTGCGACGATCGCGGTGGCGACCGAGGTCGGCGTGCCGGACGAAGCGATCGCGCGCGGTCTTGCCGAATTCCAGGGGGTCGGCCGTCGCTTCCAGCGCTACGGCGAAGTCGCGCTGCCCGCGGGCGGCAGCTTCACGCTGATCGATGACTACGGCCATCACCCGGTCGAGATGGCGGCAACGCTGGCCGCCGCGCGCGGCGCTTTCCCCGGGCGCCGCCTGGTGCTGGCTTTCCAGCCGCACCGCTACACCCGCACGCGCGACTGCTTCGAAGACTTTGTTCGCGTACTTGGCACGGTTGACGCTTTGTTGTTAGGGGAAGTCTACGCAGCGGGCGAGGCGCCGCTGGTGGCCGCAGATGGTCGTTCGCTGGCCCGCGCGATCCGCGTGGCCGCCAAGGTGGAACCGCTGTTCGTCGAGGACATCTCGGAAATGCCGTCGCGCATTCTCGAGTCCGCGCGCGACGGCGATGTCGTGATCACGATGGGGGCCGGCTCGATCGGTGCGGTCCCCGGCAAGCTGGCGCAGGTGTAGCAAATGACGGACGTGAAAGAGCTGGGCAAGGTTGCAGTATTGATGGGCGGCTCGTCCGCCGAGCGCGATGTGTCCCTGATGTCGGGGGGCGCGGTGCTCGACGCACTGCGTGCGCGTGGCGTGGATGCGCATCGCTTCGACCCGTCCGAGCGCGATGTGATGGCGCTGCGCGACGAGGGCTTCGATCGTGCCTTCGTGATCCTGCACGGTCGTGGCGGAGAGGACGGCACACTGCAAGGCGTGCTGGAGACACTGCGTATCCCCTACACCGGTAGTGGCGTAATGGCCTCTGCGATCTCGATGGACAAGTGGCGCACCAAGCTGGTGTGGCTGGCGGCCGGTCTGCCGACGCCGCGCTTCCGCCTGCTGGATGCCGAAACCGACTGGGACGATGTCGCGCGCGATCTTGGCCTGCCGATCTTCGTCAAACCGGTGCATGAAGGTTCCAGCATGGGTGCGACGAAGGTCACCGAGGTGGGCCAACTGAAGGAGGCCTGGGCGCTTGCAGCGCGCTTCGATTCGCTGGTGATTGCCGAGGAATTCATCGAGGGCCAGGAGCTGACAGCCCCCTTCCTGGGCGACAAACCGTTGCCCTTGGTGCGCATCGCCGCGCCGGACGGCAAGTACGACTACCAGAACAAGTACTTCACCGATGTCGTGCAGTACCACTGCCCGTGCGGCCTGTCGGCCGAGCGTGAAGCTGAGTTGCAGGCGATCGTGATGCGTGCTGCGGCGGTGCTCGGGTGCCGCGGCTGGGGGCGTGCCGACCTGATGCTGACCGCCGACGGTCGCGCCTACTTGCTCGAAATGAACACCGCGCCGGGTATGACTTCGCACTCGCTCGTGCCGATGGCGGCTCGTGCGGCGGGCATCGTGTTCGAAGACCTGTGCGTCGAAATCCTCAAGGGGGCCGCGCTTGGCTGAGCACCAACCCGCCTTCGGTCGCAGCACTTCGACGGCACGCCCGGCGCGCGCCGTCGTGGAGCCGCGCGGCCTTTGGCACCGACCGGAGTGGATGAATGGCATTGCGGATGCGCTGCTGCTTTTCGCTTCGGTTGCGCTCGGCTATGCCGCGATGCGTGCGGCGCTCGCGATGCCTTTGTTCGGTTTCCGTGAAGTTGTGGTGGTGTCGCCGTTGTCGCAAGTCACCGCCGCGCAGCTGGAGTTTGCGGCGCGTTCTGGCCTGAAAGGCAACTTCTTCAGTGTCAGTCTCGATGATGCACGCGCTGCATTCGAGAAGCTGCCGTGGGTGCGTCGTGCCGAAGTGCGGCGCGTGTGGCCAGCAACGCTCGAGGTCAAGCTCGAAGAGCATGTCGCGGCGGCGTACTGGCGCGCCGGCGACAATGGCGATACGCGGCTCGTGAACCAGCAGGGCGAGGTATTCGTCGCGGCGACCAACGCCCATCTGCCGGTGTTCTCGGGCCCCGAGGGCAGCGCTTCGCAGGTGCTCGAACGCTATCGCGATTTCGCTTCGCAACTCGCATCGATCAGCGCAGTGCCGGCAGCCCTCAATTACTCGCCCCGACAGGCTTGGCAGATCCGCCTGGAAGATGGGCTCGTGATCGAGCTCGGCCGTGATCAGCCCAACACCCCGCTTGGCGAACGCCTTGCGCGATTCGTATCAGTTTGGCCGCAGGCGCGCACTCGCCTGCAGGCGCCCGCGACGGTGGCGGACTTGCGCTACCCGACCGGATTTGCGGTTCAACTCGCCGCGGCCCCCAGCAACAAGGCAAAACAATGAGCAAGGAATACAAGGATCTGATCGTCGGCCTCGACATCGGCACCTCGAAGATCACCGCGCTGGTCGCAGAGATGAAGCCGGACGGTCGCTTCGAGGTGGTCGGTGCCGCATCGCAGCCTTCCAGCGGGCTGCGCAAGGGCGTCGTGGTCAACATCGAAGCCACCGTCGAAGCGATCTCAAAAGTCGTGCAGGAGGTCGAGATGATGGCCAACTGCAAGATCCGCGACGTCTATACCGGCATCGCGGGCAGCCACATCCGCAGCTTCAATTCCAATGGCATGACGCCGATCAAGGATCGCGAAGTCACGCCGCTCGACGTTGAGCGTGTGATCGAGACGGCCAAGGCGATGCCGCTGCCGGCCGACCAGCAGATCCTGCACATCCTGACGCAGGAATTCATCATCGACGGCCAGGATGGTGTGCGCGAGCCGATCGGCATGAGCGGCGTGCGGCTCGAAGTGAAAGTGCACATCGTCACCGGCGCGGTGTCTGCGGCGCAGAACCTCGTCAAGTGCGTGCGTCGTTGCGGGCTGGAGGTGAATGACCTCGTGCTGCAGCCGCTCGCATCGAGCTTCGCGACGCTGACCGAGGACGAAAAAGAACTTGGCGTTTGCCTCGTTGATATTGGCGGCGGCACGACCGACATCGCCGTGTTCACGCAAGGCGCGATCCGACACACGGCCGTGATCCCAGTTGCGGGCGATCAGGTCACCAATGACATTGCCATGGCGCTGCGCACGCCGACCGCCGAGGCCGAGGAGATCAAGATCCGCTACGGCGTTGCGATGCCGGCCTTGGTTGATCCGGAAGCGATGATTGATGTGCCGAGCGTTGGCGAGCGCGCGGCGCGCAAGCTCTCACGCCAGGCGCTGGCTGATGTGATCGAGCCGCGTGTATCCGAATTGTTCGAGCTGGTGCAGGCCGAACTGCGTCGCAGCGGTTACGAAGAGTTGCTGTCGTCCGGCCTGGTTCTGACGGGCGGTTCTGCCGTACTGGCTGGCGTCGTGGAGCTGGGCGAAGAGATTTTCCACACGCCGGTGCGCATCGGCATTCCGCATTACCAGGGCAGCCTCGCAGACATGGTTTGCCATCCGCAGTACGCAACGGCGATGGGTCTGCTATTTGAGGCTGCGGCGCAACGCAGGCGGGGGCTGCACGCAAGCGAAACGCGTAGCGTGAAGCAGTCATTTCAACGAGTTATGGCGTGGTTTGCACGCAATTTCTAAGCGCGCGAGCCAAAGTATTTCACGGCGTCGCAATTGCATGTGGCATGACGCCGATATTTAGTTGTAAACTTTCATTGGCGTACTATATTTAGGTGGTTGTTAAATTCCCCGACAGCGGGGTTAACCACCTGCGCCAGGGCTGAATCAGGAGGCTAGGCAGATGTTTGAGATCAGGGAAAAAGAAGCCGTCGGAACCGTCATCAAGGTGATCGGGATTGGCGGTGCGGGTGGTAACGCCATCGACCACATGATCCGCGAAGGGGTCAAGGGGGTTGAGTTCGTGTGTGCCAACACCGATGCCCAGGCTCTCAAGCGCAGCAGCGCTCCGACCAAAATCCAGCTCGGCGATTCCGGCCTCGGTGCGGGCGCCAAGCCTGAAGCTGGCCGCACCGCTGCGCTGGACGCGCGCGACCGTATCGCCGACGCGCTGACCGGCGCGCACATGGCCTTCATTACCGCAGGTATGGGCGGCGGCACCGGTACCGGGGCGGCGCCTGTCGTTGCCGAGGTTGCTCGCGAAATGGGCGTGCTGACGGTCGCTGTGGTGACGAAGCCCTTCGATTTCGAAAACCGCAACCGCGTCGCCGACAGCGGCATCGAAGAGCTCGCGAAGCATGTCGACTCCCTGATCGTCGTGCTGAACGACAAGCTGATGGAAGTGCATGGCGATGACGCCAGCGTAGAAGAGTGCTTCCGCTCGGCTGATAATGTGCTGCGCAACGCCGTCGGCGGCATCGCAGAGATCATCAACATCCCGGGCCTGGTTAACGTCGACTTCCAGGATGTCCGCACCGTGATGGCCGAGATGGGCCGCGCGATGATGGGGTCCGCTGAAGCGGCTGGTATCGACCGCGCACGTATCGCTGCTGAACAGGCTGCCTGTTGCCCGTTGCTCGAAGGCGTTGAACTCTCTGGCGCGCGTGGTGTGCTGATCAACATCTCGGCGAGCCGCTCGCTGAAAATGAGCGAAGTGCGCGAAGCGGTGAACACCGTGCGTGCTTTTGCCCATGCCGATGCTTTCGTGATCTACGGCACCGTGTTTGACGAAGCGATGGAAGACCGCATCCGCGTGACCGTCGTTGCGACCGGCCTTGGCGTTGCGAAGGCTGCCGCGCAGAAGCCCCCGATGCATGTGATCCGCACTGGTACCGACAACGTCGGTATCGAGGTCAACTACGCGGATCTGGAGCAGCCCGCCGTGATTCGCCGCCAGCATCGCCGCTCGACGGTTGAGGCGATGAGCGCCAACGGTTTCGGTACGCTCGATATCCCGGCCTTCCTGCGCAAGCAGGCGGACTGAGCAGTCGCTGATGAATCGAACGCCCCGCTTCGGCGGGGCGTTTTCGTTTCCGGATATTGATCGCCTATGCTGACGATAGGGGATGCCAATCGTCGCCCTTGGCCTGCGTGATAAAATCGTTTCCGATCAATCTCTTGCCGGAGCCCGTCTATGCTCGGACAACGCACGCTGAAGACCATCGTCACCGCCACCGGGGTCGGTCTGCACAGCGGTATCAAGGTAACGCTCAGCCTGCGCCCGGCCGCACCGGATACCGGTATTGTCTTCCGCCGTGTCGATCTCGATCCGCCGGTCGATCTGCCTGCGTCGCCGTATTCGGTCGTCGACACGCGTTTGTGCTCCGGCCTGCAGCAGGGCGAGGCCAAGATCGGTACCGTTGAACATTTGATGTCGGCGCTGGCCGGGCTCGGCGTCGACAATGCCTATGTCGATGTTGATGGCCCCGAAATCCCGATCCTCGATGGCTCTGCGGCGCCGTTCGTATTCCTCATTCAGTCGGCCGGCATCGAAGAACAACCCAAGCCAAAGCGCTTCCTGCGTGTCTTGAAGCCGGTGGAGGTGAAGGAGGGCGACAAGTGGGTTCGCCTTGATCCGTACGAAGGGTTTCGCCTTTCCTTCTCGATCCAGTTCAATCATCCAGCGATTGATCGTACCGGCACCGCGGTTGCGGTGGATTTTGCCGAGCACTCCTATGTTCGGGAAATCTCGCGTGCTCGTACCTTCGGTTTCATGCACGAGGTGGAGTACATGCGCGATGCCGGTCTGGCGCGTGGCGGCAGCCTCGACAACGCAATCGTGATGGACGAATACCGCGTGCTGAACGCAGACGGGCTGCGCTACGGCGACGAGTTCGTCAAACACAAGGTGCTGGATGCGATCGGTGATCTTTACCTTGCTGGCCACCCCTTGCTCGCTGCGTACTCGGCGCACAAGTCGGGCCACGCGCTCAATAACCAGGTGCTGCGGGCGCTGCTCGAAGACAAGAGTGCCTGGGATCTGGTGAGCTTCGATCGCGACGAAGATGTGCCGCGGTCCTTGGCGCACGCATTTGAACTTCCTGCCGCGGCTTAAGGCGTGCTGATACTTCGCCTGCTTGTCGTGCTGGTCGCGATCGGCGGTGTGGCGAGCTATTTCGCCTATCTGTTCACCGGCGGCGCGGCTTACCTGCGCGTGGCAAAGAACCTTGCGCGCTTTGCCCTCGTCGCAGTGCTGGTGTTCTTCGCCCTCTTGCTGCTCGAGCGCGTGTTGATGCCGGTTTTCTGATCAGGAGCGGCGCCGCGCCGCCCGTTCAATCAGACGCGCCAGCGGTCCTGCGAGCGGGGAGCGTTCGGTCAGCTGTTCCTTCAGGTGTTCCAGCCCGGCCAATACGTTGTCGTCGATTTCGCGCACCGGAGGTGGGCGCCGGGCGTCGGTGTTCTTCGGCAAACGGACGCGAACGCGGATCTCTTCCACCGGCGCGCCTTGCGCCGACAGGCCTTCGCGCAGCCGCGGCAGCAGCATTTTGAGCCGCGCCGCCACCGTGGCGTTCTGCACATGCAAGGCGAGAATGCCGCCCTGCAGGTTGGCGACTGCGACTGCGCCCTGCAGGTAGTCGGGTAGTTGCAGGTCGAGCTGGCGTTGCAGCCGCACCAACTGGCGTGCGTGTTCCTGCAGTCTTGCGAGCGGCGAATCGCCGCCCACGAGGGTGCCGATCAGACGTGCGCGAGGTGGCCGACTCATACGTTTGCCCCCCGCGTCCGGGGGCATTGCGGACCGCGTGTTAGAATCGCCACTTTTACGCCTGACCCCCGAGTCACCATGATTGCAGGCCTACTCAAGAAGATCTTCGGCAGCCGGAACGAGCGGCTGGTTCGCCAATACATGTCCACCGTGCGCGCGATCAACGCGCTGGAGCCGGGCATCGCGGCATTGACCGACGAACAGTTGCGCGCGAAGACGGACGAGTTCAAGCAACGCCACGCAAACGGCGAATCGCTCGACAAGCTCCTGCCGGAGGCGTTCGCCGTGGTGCGCGAAGCTGGCAAGCGGGTGCACGGCATGCGGCATTTCGATGTGCAGCTCATCGGCGGAATGGTACTGCACTACGGCAAGATCGCCGAGATGCGGACCGGTGAAGGCAAGACGCTGATGGCGACCCTGCCCGCCTATCTGAACGCCCTGTCGGGCCAGGGCGTGCACGTCATCACGGTTAACGACTATCTGGCCAGCCGCGACGCGGACTGGATGGGGCGGGTCTATGGTTTCCTTGGCCTGACCTGTGGCTGCAATCTGTCGCAGATGACGCACGAGGCCAAACAGGCCGCATACAGCTGCGACATCACCTACGGCACCAACAACGAATTCGGCTTCGACTATCTGCGCGACAACATGGTCTATTCGACCAGCGAGCGCGTGCAGCGTGGCTTGAACTTCGCCGTCGTCGACGAAGTCGACTCGATCCTGATCGACGAAGCTCGTACGCCGCTGATCATCTCCGGCCAGGCGGACGATCACACCGATCTGTACGTCAAGATGAACGCCGTCGCGCCGCTGCTGAAGAAGCAGGAAGGCGAAGACGAGAACGTGACGGTGCCGGGTGACTACACGGTCGACCTGAAGGCGCATCAGGTTCTGCTCACCGAACAAGGCCACGAGACGGCCGAAGGGCTGCTCGCCAAGGCGGGCCTGCTGGCCGAAGGCTCCAGCCTGTACGACCCGGCCAACATCCTGCTGATTCACCACCTGTATGCAGCGCTGCGCGCGCATTCGCTGTACCACCGCGACCAGCACTACGTGGTGCAGAACGGTGAAGTGGTGATCGTCGATGAGTTCACCGGTCGTTTGATGGCCGGACGCCGCTGGTCCGATGGTCTGCACCAGGCTGTCGAGGCGAAGGAAGGTGTGCAGATCAACGCCGAGAACCAAACCCTCGCGTCGATCACCTTCCAGAACTACTTCCGCATGTACGCCAAGCTCTCCGGCATGACCGGTACGGCGGACACCGAAGCCTACGAGTTCCACCAGATCTACGGTCTGGAAACGGTCGTGATCCCGACCAATCGCCCGATGATCCGTATCGACGCGAACGATCTGGTGTATCGCACCGCCAAGGAAAAGTACGACGCGATCATCCGCGACATCAAGGACTGCCACGAGCGCGGGCAACCGGTGCTGGTTGGCACGACCTCAATCGAAAACTCCGAACTGCTGTCGCACCTGCTCGATGCGCAGAAGCTGCCGCATCAGGTGCTCAACGCCAAGCAGCACGCCAAAGAGGCCGAGATCATCGTGCAGGCGGGCCGCCCGGGCGTGATCACGATCGCGACGAACATGGCGGGCCGCGGTACCGACATCGTGCTCGGCGGCAACGTCGAAAAGCAGATTGCGCTGCTGCGCGAGGACGCCTCGGTACCGGAAGAGGAAAAGGCGGCTCGCATCGAAGCGCTGCGCGCCGAATGGAAGGGGCTGCACGAGAAGGTCATTGCGGCCGGCGGCCTCAAGATTATCGGCACCGAGCGCCACGAATCGCGTCGTATCGACAACCAGTTGCGTGGCCGTTCCGGCCGTCAAGGTGACCCGGGCGCATCGCGCTTCTACCTGTCGCTGGAAGATCCGCTGATGAAGATCTTCGCCGGCGATCGCCTCAACGCGATCATGGTGCGGCTGAAGATGCCGGAAGGCGAAGCAATTGAAGCGGGCATCGTTACCCGTTCGCTCGAATCGGCCCAGCGCAAGGTCGAGCAACGCAACTTCGATATCCGCAAGCAACTGCTTGAGTACGACGACGTTTCGAACGACCAGCGCAAGGTCATCTATCTGCAGCGCAACGAGTTGCTTGAGGCGAGCGAGATCGGCGAAACGATCACCGCGATGCGTCAGGGTGTGCTGCACGATCTGTTCCGCACCTATGTGCCCGCCGAGAGCGTCGAGGAACAGTGGGATCTGCCAGGTTTCGAGCGTGCGCTGGAAGGCGAATTCCAGCTCAAGCTGCCGGTCGCGCAGTGGAGCAAGGACGACCAGAGCCTGTCGGATGACGACTTGCTGCGCAAGGTCATCGAGGCTGCGGATGCAGCTTACGCCGAGAAGATCGCCCCGGTTAACCCGGAGGCCTGGCGCGGTTTCGAGCGCAACGTGATGCTCAATAGCCTCGACACGCACTGGCGTGAGCACCTCGCCTCGCTCGACCACCTGCGGCAGGGCATCCATCTGCGCGGCTATGCACAGAAGAACCCGAAGCAGGAGTACAAGCGCGAGTCCTTCGAGTTGTTCGAGAGCCTGCTGTCGACCGTGCGGATCGAAGTGACCCGCCTGCTGATGACGGTGCAGATCCGCTCCGAAGAGCAACTGGAAGAGGCGGAACCGCAGCCGGCGCCGGTCGACAACGTGCAGTACCACCACGCCGACTACGACGAGGCGCTCGCCGCCGCGGAAGCCAGCAGCGAAGCGCGGCCGATGCCGGCGCAAGGCGGCATCAAGGTCGGGCGCAACGACGCTTGCCCGTGCGGGTCGGGCAAGAAGTTCAAGCATTGCCACGGCAAGCTCAGCTGATCGGCTGATCTTCCGCTCAAAGAAACGCCGGCCTCGTGCCGGCGTTTTGCTTTCTCGCGCTACAGCTTGCCTGCACCACTGCCGTTAAGGGTTTGTGACATACCGGAGTGAGACATCGTGACCACGCTGCAGGACGCTCGCCGCCTTGGGGCGCAGGGCTTCGTCGCACGCATCCGCGAGCGCGACATGCCGGCGTTCGGACGTACGGTGGATGCGATCCGGGAAGTGGCGGACGACGAGCGCGCTTCGGCCTCGGCGCTGGCCGCGATCATCCTGCAGGATGCGGCGCTGACGACCAAGGTGCTCAAGCTTGCCAACAGCGCCTACTTCAATCCGTCCCGCGCGCACATCAGCACGGTGAGCCGCGCGCTCGTGGTGCTCGGCTTCGATGCAGTAGCCAATATGGCGCTGTCGCTGGTGCTGATCGACGCGCTGTTGCGTGGCGGCGTGCGCGAGCGCGTCGTCACCGAGATGGCGCGCGCCTTTCACGCGGCAGTTCAGGCGCGAACCTTGGCGGCGCTGAAAGCCGACCCGAACCCGGAAGAGGTATTCATTTCGGCGTTGCTTGCCCGGGTCGGCGAAATGGCCTTCTGGTGCTTTGGTGACGAAGCCGCGCAGTCGCTCGACAGCACGCTGGCAACTGGCGTGCCCGCGGAAGTGGCGGAGCAGAACGTGCTGGGCTATCGGCTGCGCCAGATTACGCTCGGGCTGGTGAAGGACTGGCGCCTGGGTGGTTTGCTGACCAGCGTGATCGAACAGGGTGAGCGCGGCGGTGACCGCGAAAAGTGCGTCGCGCTGGCACACTCGCTGGCGCGGCAGGCGGAAGGTGGTTGGGAGGCACCGCCGACGCGACAGGTGCTCGATCAGATTGCGAAGCATCTCGATCGTCCGCTCGACGAGGTCCTGCCGCTGATCACCGACAACGCAGTCTCAGCCGCACAAGCGGCCGTCAATTACGGTGCGCATGAGGCGGCGCGGCTGATACCTCTGCCGCGAAGCGGTGGCGCGGTGACCGTACAGGAAGAAGATGAGTCGAGCGGCCCGAACCCCTTGCTGCAACTCAAGATTCTGCGCGATCTTTCGATGCTGATAGCGGGCAAGCCGAACTTGAACGACGTGCTGACCCTGGCGTTGGAAGGCATCTTTCGCGGTATCGGGATGGATCGCGCGCTGTTCGCGATGTTGACGCCTGATCGCCAGAGTCTGGTGGGGAAGGCCGGGCTTGGCCCTGGCGCCGATGCGCTGGTGCGCGCCTTCCACTTTGCGCTGGACGGCAGTCCCGGGGAGTTGATCAATACGGTGGTGACGCGGCAACAGAGCTTCGTCGTCACCAACGCCTTCGACGCACCGGTAAGGCTGGAGCGCCTGACGCGTGCGGGTGGCGTGCCGCCTTTTGTGATTGCGCCCATCGTCGTCCACGGTCGCACGATCGGCGTTTTCTACGCAGACCGTACAAAAGCCGAGGCGGCCTTGTCCGAGGAGGACGCGACCGGGGTGCTGCATTTCGTCCAACAGGCCTCGATGGGGTTTGAACATGTTGCGGCTCGGGGCGCGCGTGCTTGATCCGTTAAACTTGCAGGCTGATCGGCCGCCCTGTCGCGGCTTTAACTGCCTGGAGCCAACATGCCTGTTTGCCTGAATCCGCCCATCGCTTCCGAACTGCTGCCGGTTGCCGGCGTCCGACTGGGCGTCGCGCAGGCGGGTATCCGCAAGGCCGACCGGCGCGACCTGACGCTGATCGAACTGGCAGAAGGCAGCCGCGCGGCTGGCGTGTTCACGCAGAACCGTTTCTGCGCCGCGCCGGTTCAGGTCTGCCAGGCACACCTTGCCGCAAGCGCCGCGATCCGTGCGCTGGTGATCAACACCGGCATTGCAAATGCCGGTACCGGCGCGCTCGGCCTGCAGAATGCACAAACGACCTGCAAGGCGGTTGCGTCACGGTTGGGTATCGAGGCGACTTCCGTACTTCCGTTCTCCACCGGCGTGATCCTCGAGCACCTGCCGATGGATCGCCTGGTGGCTGGGCTGCCTGCCGCGCAGGCCGATCTGCGCGCTGATGGCTGGTACGACGCAGCGCACGGCATCATGACCACCGATACCGTCGCGAAAGCCAAGTCGCAGCGCATCGAACTGGGCGGCAAGACGGTGACGATCACCGGCATCAGCAAGGGCGCCGGCATGATCAAGCCGAACATGGCGACCATGCTCGGCTTCATGGCGACCGATGCGGCGGTGTCGCAGCCGCTGTTGCAGCAACTGGTGCGTGAAGCGGCGGACCAGTCGTTCAACAGCATCACGGTGGATGGCGACACCTCCACCAACGATTCCTTCATCCTGATCGCAACCGGGGCCGCCGGTGCGCCGGAAATCACCGACGCTGCATCGGCTGAGTATGCGGCGCTGCGCGCAGCGGTCATCGACGTGGCTGTGTGGCTGGCGCAAGCGATCGTGCGGGACGGCGAGGGCGCTACCAAGTTCATGACCATTGCCGTGTCGGGTGGTGCCAACCGCGAGGAATGCCGCAAGGTTGCCTATGCAGTTGCACATTCGCCACTGGTGAAGACCGCTTTCTTCGCCTCCGATCCGAACCTCGGTCGCATCCTTGCCGCCATCGGCTACGCTGGTATTGCGGACTTGGATGTCGATCGGTTGCGCGTGTGGTTGGGCGACGCCGAAGGCGAGGTGCTGGTGGCCGAGCTGGGTGGTCGTGCCGCCGCCTATCGCGAGGCCGATGGCGCACGTATCATGAAATCGCAAGAAATCACGGTGCGGATCGACCTCGCCCGTGGTCCGGCGGTAGCAACGGTGTGGACCTGCGACTTCTCCTACGACTACGTCAAGATCAACGCTGACTACCGTTCCTGATGTCACGACGCCCGATACCTCTTCGACTTTTCGCCTGGCTTGCCTTGGCGCTGGCGGTATTGGGCGCATCCTTTTCCGCATGGGCGGTTGCGCCGCAAGGCTTCGCGCGCATTCATTTTCATCGTGCGGATGGCCTCTACAACGGTTGGGGGCTGCACGTATGGGGTGAAGGGCACAACCTCGGCGAAGACACCCGCTGGACCGAGCCGCTGAAGCCCGCAGGCACCACCGAGTTCGGTGTCTATTTCGACGTGCCAGTCGCCGAGGAGGCGACCCAACTTAACTTCATCATCCATCGCGGCGCCGAGAAGAGCGTTTCCACGGATCAGTTGCTACCGCTGGACGAGTTCAATCGCGAAGTGTGGGTCATCGCTGGCGACCCGAAGCTTTACGCGACCGAGCCGGGCGCGATGCCGATCAAGTCCGGCATTGCAGTGGCGCGGCAGGCGGTGGATCGCCAGCCGATGGCGGTATGGATCGCGTTTGCCGTGCTGGTCTCGGTGTTGGTGGTCGGCGTCGTCGCAAGTCGGCGCAGCAATCGACTGCGGGAGGACATCGGGCGCCAGACGGCATTGCTCGCAGAGGCCCGTGCCGAGCTTGCACGCCAGACGCTTGCGCAGAGCGAGGCGCATGCGCAGAGTCGTTCGCTGGCCGGCATCGACGAGCTCACCGGCCTGCTTACGCGGACGGGCTTTCGTCAGGCGCTCAACGCCATTCAAGCCAAGGCGCGGCGCAACCGGGCTGGCTTCGCGTTGTTCTTCATCGACCTGGACAACTTCAAGCCGGTCAACGATCAGCAGGGCCACGCTGCGGGTGACCAGGTTCTGCGCACGGTGGCAAGCCGCCTCGTTGCCGCGGTGCGCGAGAGCGATACCGTTGCGCGCCTGGGGGGCGACGAATTCGTGGTCATCGCCGATGAGCTGGCCGATCCGCTCGCGGCGGCACGCTTGGCCTACAAGCTGGTGGCCTGTGCCACCGAGGTCATCGAATACGGCGATCATCTGTTGCGCGTCGCGGCCAGCATCGGCGTTGCCGTGTATCCGCATGACGGCGAGGACGACGCCCTGGTTGCGATTGCCGATGTGGCCATGTACCGCGCGAAGAATGCGGGTAAGAACTGCTTCCGCTTCGCCGCACCGGAGTTCGATGAGTTGGTGGCGCAGCAGGACGCGGCGGAGGCGAGCTGGCGTGCTGCCATGGCCGAGGGGGCGCTAGGGGCCCACTGGGACGTGCTCGTCGGTGCGGACGGCCAGATCTGGACCCGACGCCTGCACGCCGCGGCGTGGTCGCGAGACCAGGCGCGTGATGTTCTGCTGCCGGATCTTGTGGCGCCGGATGCCGGGCTGGCGCTGGAAGCAGATCTTCAGTTGCTTGAGCGCCTCGCGGTGGCGGCAGAGGGCGCCGCAGGCGGTGTGTGGGCGATGGCGCCTGCGCGGTCCAGTCTCAGCGATCCTCGCTTCGTGACGGCCTGTCGTGGTGTCGTGGCGCGCATTGGCGCGGTGGGCGCAACGCTGGTCCTCGAGTTCGATGCAGGCATGGTGCGTCCTGAAGCGCTGTCGGATCTGATCGCGCGTGGCTTGCGCTGCGCTCTGCGGGTGTCGGATCCGGTGCGTTTGAGAATTGAAACCTTGCTTGGCAGTGCCTTGCACTACGTCAGCGTCTCCGCCGCAGGAGACGATCTGCACCGCCGCGCCGTGGCGGCCGTTGCGGCGGCGGCGGAGTCGGCCGGCGTGCCGGTGGTCGTCCGCCTGGTCGGTGACGAGACGGCGCCCGAGTCGCTGCACGCGATAGCTACGCTGCGCCTCGCCTGAGGCCCTGCGGCGCGGATCGGTCCGCGGCCGCGTTCAGTGAAGCATGCCGGGCGCGGCGAGCACGAATTCCGGAATCTCGGCTTCGAACTGTGTGCCGTCTTCCGCCACCATCTGATAGGCGCCTCGCATCGTACCGACCGCGGTCGCAATGGCGCAGCCGCTGGTGTACTCGAAGGCTTCGCCCGGAGCGAGCCGGGGCTGCTCGCCGATCACGCCAATGCCTCTTACTTCCTGCACATGCCCTGCGGCATCGGTGATCACCCAGTGACGGCTGATCAGTTGCGCGGGCGCGTCGCCAGTGTTTTCGATCGTCACCTTGTAGGCAAAGACGAAACGGCCCGCTTCCGCGTCCGACTGCTCTTCGATGTATTGCGCTTGGGCGGAGACGGTAATCGCTGGCGACTTTGCTTCAGGCATGGCGGGTTGGCCGGGTTTGAGTCAGACCCTCATTCAAACGGGCATTCGCGCGGCGCGCCATGTTCGAATTCACGGTCCGTTTCCGGAATCTGCGCGCATCTGGGAAAATCGCATTTTTGGGGTGGGGGAACACCGTGAGTTATCGTATTGCGCCGAGCATCCTGTCGGCAAACTTCGCCAAGCTTGGCGAAGAGGTTCTGAATGTTCTGGCGTCCGGCGCCGACTGGGTCCACTTCGACGTGATGGACAACCACTATGTGCCGAACCTGACGATTGGCCCGCTGGTCTGCGAGGCGCTGCGCCCGCTGACGAACGCGACGATCGATGTGCACCTGATGGTCGAGCCGGTCGATGCGCTGGTGCCGATGTTCGCCAAGGCCGGCGCCAATGTCATCACCTTCCACCCGGAAGCGACCCGGCATGTGGATCGCACGCTGGCGCTGATCCGCGACCACGGCTGCCAGGCTGGCCTGGTGTTCAATCCGGCCACGCCGCTGTCGTGGCTGGACCATGTGATGGACAAGATAGATCTGATCATGCTGATGTCGGTGAACCCCGGCTTCGGTGGGCAGAAATTCATCCCGCAGACGCTGGTGAAGCTCGCCGAAGCGCGCAAGCGCCTCGATGCCTGGGAACAGCAAACCGGCAAGAAGGTGCTGCTTGAGATCGACGGTGGCGTGAAAGTCGACAACATCGCCGAGATCGCCCGCGCGGGGGCGGATACCTTTGTGGCCGGTTCGGCGGTGTTCGGTGCCGGCAAGGCCAGCGACCCCAACCGTTACGACAGCGTGATCGCGGCGCTGCGCGAGCAGCTGGCGCAGGTCTGAACGATGACGACGCCCCGCTTTGATGTGGATGTGGTGCTGTTCGATCTGGATGGCACCTTGCTCGACACCATCCCCGATCTCCACGAGGCCGCGCGCCGCATGCTCGAAGAACTGGGCGAGCCGGTGCGCTCGATCGACGAGGTCACACGTTTCGTTGGACGCGGCATTCCGAATCTGGTGGAACGCTGTCTGACCGACGGCCGCGCGCCGCGTGACGCTGCAACCATAGAGGCTGCGGTGGCGGTGTTCCGCCGTCACTACGGCGTGGTGAACGGCCATTCGACGCGGATCTACGAAGGCGTTGCAGAAACGCTTGCCGCCCTGCAGGCGCAAGGCATCCGCATGGCGTGCATCACGAACAAGGCGGGCGCCTTCACCTTGCCCTTGCTCGATCACATGGGGCTGGCGCGTTTCTTTGGCTGCGTGGTCAGCGGCGACACGCTGCCGGTGAAGAAGCCGGACCCCGCGCCGCTGTTGCATGCATGCGACGCGCTGGGCGTATCGCCGACGCGTGCGTTGATGGTCGGCGACTCGGCCAACGACGCACTGGCTGCGCAGTCGGCGGGCATCCCGGTGCTGTTGATGACCTACGGTTACAGCGAGGGCCGCGCCGTGGACACCATCGAATGCGACGGGTTAGTATCGGCCTTCCCCGGATTGCTGCGCCTGATCGGGCGCGCTTCGGCCTGAACCTCTACCCTCATGACCAGCGAGAACCTGAACATCGGAAAGGAGCACCTCCCGTCTCGCGCCGCCGCACGATGGCAGCGCATCGGGTGCTCGTGGCGGGCGCTTTAAGCCCCCATACCGCAGTTCCGGCGCGGCCCGCTCGCGCCCAGATGTTCAGGACAATCCGCCCGCGACCAGCTTGAAGTGCGCCTCACCGATTGGGCGCCCGGCGCGGGACAAGAACGTGGAGTCATGATGACCGAATCCGAATTCCTCGCGTTGGCCCAACAGGGTTACAACCGAATCCCCCTGACGCTCGAGACCTTTGCCGATCTCGATACGCCGCTGTCGATCTACCTGAAGCTTGCCAACGAGTCCTGGACCTACCTGCTGGAATCCGTGCAGGGCGGCGAGCGCTTCGGCCGCTACTCCATCATCGGCCTGCGCGCCAACACCCGCATCGAGGTGTATGGCCGCTCGGCGCTGCTGCTGACCAACGACCGCCTGGTTGAACGCCGCGATTACGGCGATCCGCTCAACTACATCGGCGAATTCATGCAGCGCATCAAGGTGCCGCCGCGCGACGGATTGCCGCGTTACTGCGGCGGCCTGGTCGGTGCCTTTGGCTACGACACCGTGCGCTACATCGAACCCAAGCTCGCCAAGCACGAACCGAAAGATCCGCTGGGCGTACCGGACATCGTGCTGCTGCTGTCGGAAGAGATCGCGATCGTCGATAACCTTTCTGGCAAGCTCACGCTGGTGGTTTACGCCGAGCCGGAAGTGCCCGGCGCCTACAAGCGCGCACAGCGTCGCCTGAAGGAGCTGCTCGCGAAGCTGCGCGAGCCCGTTGCGATTCCGCAGGATGTGTCGGTCGAACCGGCCGAGGCAGTCAGCAGCTTTGGCGAAGAGGCTTTCAAGGCCGCGGTCGGGCGCGCCAAACAGTACATCGTGGATGGCGACATCATGCAGGTGGTGCTGTCGCAGCGCATGAGCAAACCGTTTGCGGCGAGCCCGATGGCGCTCTACCGCAGTCTGCGTGCGCTCAACCCCAGCCCCTACATGTTCTACTTCAACTTCGAGGACTTCCATGTCGTCGGCGCTTCGCCGGAGATTCTGGTCAAGCTCGAAGACGGTACGGTGACGGTGCGGCCGATCGCGGGCACCCGCAAGCGGGGCGCCACGCATGAAGAGGATCTTGCGCTGGAAAAGGATCTGCTCGCGGACGAGAAGGAACGCGCCGAGCACCTGCAGTTGCTCGACCTTGGCCGCAACGATGTCGGCCGCGTCGCCGCCACTGGCAGCGTCAAGGTGACCGAGCAGTTCATCGTCGAACGCTACTCGCATGTGATGCACATCGTCTCCAACGTCGAGGGTGAGCTCAAGGAGCTCGACGACAAGCGCGCCGCGCCGCTCGCCGTGCTGCGCGCAGCGTTCCCGGCAGGCACCGTGTCGGGTGCGCCGAAGGTGCGTGCGATGGAGATCATCGACGAGCTAGAACCGGTCAAGCGTGGCATCTACGCCGGTGCGGTCGGCTACCTCGGTTTCGATGGCGAGCTGGACGTCGCGATCGCGATTCGCACCGCGGTGCTGAAGGATGGTCAGCTGCATGTACAGGCGGGTGCCGGCATCGTTGCCGACTCCAACCCCGAATCGGAATGGCAGGAAACGCAGAACAAGGCCCGTGCGGTCTTGCGCGCTGCCGAGATGGCCGAACGCGGCCTCGATACCCGATTCGAATAAGGAGTTCCGCCATGTTGCTGATGATCGACAACTACGACAGCTTTACCTACAACCTCGTGCAGTACTTCGGCGAACTGGGTGCCGATGTACGCGTGTTCCGCAACGACCAGATCACCGTTGAGCAGATCGAGCTGATGCAGCCCGAGAAGCTCGTCGTCTCCCCCGGCCCGTGTTCGCCGGCCGAGGCGGGCATCTCGGTGGCGGCGATCAAGCATTTCGCCGGCAAGCTGCCGATCCTCGGCGTGTGCCTGGGGCACCAGTCGATCGGCGCGGCTCTCGGCGGCAAGATCGTGCATGCCAAGCGTCTGATGCACGGCAAGACTTCGCCGATCTCTCATGCCGACAAGGGCGTGTTCCGCGGCTTGCCCAACCCCTTTACTGCAACGCGCTACCACTCGCTGGCGATCGAGCGTGAGAGCTGTCCGGAGTGCCTTGAAGTGACCGCATGGACCGAAGACGGCGAGATCATGGGCGTACGCCATCGCACGCTGCCGATCGAAGGTGTGCAGTTCCACCCCGAGTCGATCCTGACCGAAGGCGGCCATCAGTTGCTGAAGAACTTTCTCGACATGTGAAAGCACATGAATGAAGCGGCCTTGGGCCGCTTCATTCGCATGTGCGGAGGATCAGCATGACCCCCCAAGAAGCCCTTCAACGCGTCATCGAACACCGCGAGATCTTCCATGAGGAAATGGTCGACCTGATGCGGCAGATCATGTCTGGCCAGGTGTCGCCGGTGATGATCGCGGCGATCATCTCCGGCCTTCGCGTGAAGAAGGAAACCGTCGGCGAGATCGCCGGCGCCGCCACCGTGATGCGCGAGTTCGCCACTAAGGTGCCGCTCAAATCCGATGTGCAGACGTTGGTCGACACCTGTGGCACCGGTGGCGATGGCGCGCACACCTTCAATATTTCCACCGGCGCGATGTTTGTTGCCGCAGCAGCCGGCGCACGCGTCGCAAAGCATGGTGGGCGCTCGGTGTCGTCGCAGTCGGGTTCGGCCGACGTGCTCGAATCGCTGGGCGTGAATCTCGCGCTGACGCCGGAGCAGGTCGGCGCCTGCATCGACGACATTGGCGTCGGCTTCATGTTCGCGCCCAGCCACCATGCGGCGATGAAACACGCCGGGCCAGTGCGGCGTGAGCTCGGCGTGCGCACGATCTTCAACATCCTCGGCCCGCTGACCAACCCGGCCAACGCGGCGAACCAGTTGATGGGCGTGTTCCACCCCGATCTGGTCGGCATCCAGGTGCGGGTGCTGCAGCGCCTTAGCGCGCGCAACGTGATGATCGTGCACGGGCTGGATGGTCTCGACGAACTCTCGATCTCCGCGCCAACTATGGTCGGCGAATTGCGCGACGGCGTGGTGCGCGAGTACCGCCTCTCGCCTGAAGATGTCGGCCTGCCGCTGCATGCCGCCTCGGCCTTGCGTGCCGCGACCGTCGAGGATTCGCGCGAGATGCTGCTCGGCGCGCTGACCGGCAAGCTGCCCGCCGCGCGCGACATCGTCGCCTTCAACGCCGGAGCGAGCCTGTACGTGGCCGGTATCGCCGATTCGCTGGCGGATGGCGTCGAGCGCGCGATTGCGACGATCGCAAGCGGCGCGGCGCGTGCCAAGGTCGACCAGTTGGTCGAGTACACCAAGAAATTTGCCGCCTGAGCGACGGACGAACCGATGTCAGACATTCTTCAGAAGATCATCGCAACCAAGCGCGAGGAAGTGGCCGCCGATACCGCGATGGTGTCGCGCGAGGCAATGCGTGCCGCCGCGGATCAGGGCGGGCCGCTACGCGATTTCGTTGGCGCGCTGCGCGCGAAGATCGCCGCCGGGCAGTCCGGCGTGATCGCCGAGATCAAGAAGGCGAGCCCCTCGAAAGGCGTGATCCGCGCGGACTTCCGCCCGGCCGAGATCGCAGCGTCGTATGAGCAGGGCGGTGCGGCCTGTCTGTCGGTGCTGACCGATCGCGATTACTTCCAGGGCTCACCGGATTACCTCAAGGCGGCGCGGGCCGCGTGTGCGCTGCCGGTGCTGCGCAAGGACTTCATCGTCGACAGCTACCAGGTACACGAAGCGCGTGCGATGGGGGCGGATTGCATCCTGCTGATCGTCGCGGCCTTCCTGCCGCCCGAAGGTGCCGTCGGGCACGCACCCGCGACCGCGCTGGCGCAGCTCGCCGCGCTTGAAGCCGAGGCGCATGCGCTAGGCATGGCGGTGCTGGTCGAGGTGCATGACGCGGATGAACTCGATATCGCCTTGCAGTTGAAGACGCCGCTGGTCGGCATCAACAACCGCAACCTGCGCAGCTTCGAGGTCAGCCTCGATGCCACGCTATCGCAGTTGCACCGCATCCCCGCCGATCGCATTGTCGTGACCGAGAGCGGCATCCTGTCGCCCGCTGATGTGGCGACCATGCGTGCGGGGGCCGTCAATGCCTTCCTCGTCGGCGAGGCGTTCATGCGTGCGCCGGACCCGGGCGCCGAGCTGGCGCGATTGTTCGCCTGACACGGCGCCGACCGCGGCATGCAGGCTGACGAAGCCGCTCGCGAAACCGAAGCGCCCGCAGCCGCGCCGCGACGCAGCGTTGTCGGCCGTGCCGCGCGGCGCCCGCTCGCGATCCTGCTGGGGCTGGCGGCGGCCGTGCTGCCGTGGGTCGCGATCGGCTGGTCGATTGGAACCGAAGCCGGGCTGCGCTTTGTCGCGCATGCGATCGACGTGGCAACGCGCGGCCAGATCCGGCTGGAGCAACCGAAGGGCCGGCTGGCGGATTCGTTAAGCGCCGAGCGCTTCGTGTTTGCGATGGCAGGGGTCGAGGTCGACGCACGCCACCTCGCGATCGACTGGTCGCCCTCCGAGCTGCTGCGCGGCTGGGTGTATGCCCGTCGCGTCAGGGTACAGAACCTGTCGGTCACCTACACGCTGTCACACGAACCGAGCGGCCCGCTCAACACGATGGCGCTGCCGATCGGCCTGCGGCTCGACGATGTCGCGCTCGGGCATTTCACGCTGTTCCAGCGCGACGGCAAGCAACTCGACCGCGTGTTCGAATTGCGTGAAGCCGCTGCGTCCGCCGACATGGGGCACGACCTGTGGCGCTTCACGCATGTCTCCGGCACCACCGATTGGGGGCCGGCGCAGCTTGGCGGCACGCTTGCCACTGCGGCGCCGTTCGCGATCAATGCCGACGGCAACATCGCCGCGCATTACGGCCCTCGCGCGATCGAGGCGACACTGGCTGCGCGCGGGTCGCTGACCGAGATGACGCTGGGCGTGCAGGCCAGCAGCGATGCCTTGAAGGCCAACGCTGAGCTTGGCCTGCGCCTGTTCGAGCCGATGCTGCTGCGAACGGTTGCGCTGGAGGGCGGCCCGATCGATCCGAGCCGCTTCCACCCCGACGCGCCAGTTGCCGCGCTGCATGCACGCGTGCGCCTGCAGCCGGCGCTGAATCCGCAAGGCGTGCCGGAGGCGGCCCGGCTCGCCGAATCGCGCATCGAGGGGCCGATCGAGATCACCAACGCAGCACCGGGTCGTATCGACCAGGGGCGGTTGCCGATCGAGCAGGTGGCGGGGCGGCTGACCTTCGACGCCAGCGAACTGATCGTCAAGGAACTGGCTCTCTCGCTTTCCGGCGGTGGCCGTGTCGCCGGCGCGCTGGCCTGGCGCCCGTCGCCCGAAGGCGCTGCGGACGCCGTCGGCCGCACCGACGCACGGATCTCGCTCAGCGGCGTGGACCCGAGCCGTCTTCACAAGGCCCTGCCTGCAGCCAGACTGAACGGCGAGCTCGTCGCACGTGGCGAGCCCGAGCGACAACGGGTTGAAGGGCGCCTGAGCGACGGGCGCCTGCAGGCCGATCTGGCCGGCGGACTGCGCGGCCAGCGTATCGAGCTGGAACGGCTGCGGCTGTCTTCCGGCAACATGCTGGCGAGCGCCGCCGGTTGGTTCGATCTCGGCCCCGCGAACGCCTTCAAGATGGACGGCGAGGCGCGTGAGTTCGATCCGGCCGCGTTCTGGAAGCAGGCGCCGCACGGTCAGCTGAGCGGCACGCTGGCTGCGAGCGGCCGCCTTGCCCCGAGGCTGGCGTTGGATGCGCAGTTGCAGCTTGCCGATAGCCGCCTGGCCGGGATGCCCTTGTCGGGCGGCGGCACGCTGTCGCTCGCAGGTTCCCGTGTTCACCACGCCGATCTGAGCCTGGCGGCGCTCGGCAACCGCCTCTCGGTGCAGGGTGCATTCGGCGCGCCGGGTGACCGCCTCGCGCTGCGCGTGGACGCACCGCAGCTTGAGCATCTGGGGCAAGGTTTTTCGGGCCGTTTGTCCGCACGCGGCACCCTCAGCGGCACCCTGGAGCAGCCTGCCGGCCAGATCGATCTCGCTGCGTCCCAGCTCGCGGTGCCGGACGTCGTCCGCGTCGACGCGGTGAACTTGCGAGGCCGCTTGAGCGAAGGGCGCGAAGGGGCGATTGATGTGCGTTTCACCCTGGGCGGTCTGCGCTCGTCGGCGGGCGCGGATCAGATCGTGCATCGGGGCGCGCTGACGGTGATGGGCACGCGTTCGGATCACCGCGTTACGCTGGAGGCGGACTTCCCGCGTTCACATGCGCTGCAACTGGTTGCGCACGGCGGCCTGTCGGAGCGGCTCGACTGGAACGGCATGCTCGATCGCTTCGATCTGGAGTGGAATGGTGAGGCTTCACTCGTCGAGCCGGCGACCCTGCAGTTTGGCCCGGACCATTTCCAGCTTGGCCAGATGCGCTTGCGCGGTGAGCGCGCATCCTTCCGCCTCGACGAGACGCGCTGGAGCCCCGACGAGATCGTCGCCAAGGGCGCCATGACGGGGCTGCGCCTGGGCCTCGCGCTCAACGAATCGCAGCAGGTGGTCGCACGCGGCAACACGCTGCAAATGGGGGCCGAGTGGGATCTGCATCTGCAGAAGGCGGTGAATGGTCAGATCCGGGTGTTCCGCGAAGAAGGGGATCTCGTGCTTGAGGGCGATGCGCCGGTGGCCCTGGGTCTCACCGAATTTGAAGCCATCGTAGCCGCGAACGACGACCGGCTCGCTCTGGCCGTCAGCGCGGCGGGCTCGCGGATTGGCGTGATCTCCGCGTCGGCAACCGCACAGTCGCGGCGCGAGGGGGACCGCTGGCGTATCGCGCGCAGTCAGCCCCTGCTGGGGCGGGCCCGGCTTGAGGTGCCGTCGGTGGACTGGATCGGGCCACTGATCGACCCGAACCTGCGCACCGAGGGGGCGCTAGTCGGTGATTTCTCGCTCAGTGGTACCCCCGGCAACCCGGTTGCGAGCGGTGCGATCAGCGGCGAGCGACTGGGATTGATGCTGGTGGAGCAGGGCCTGCGCCTGGGCGGCGGTGTGCTGAAGGCGCGTTTTGATGCGGACCGCCTGTATCTCGATGATCTTTCCTTCACGTCACCCAGCCGGGTAAGGCCCAACGAAAAGCGCATCGACTATGCTGGCCTTACGACTCAGCCCGGCAGTGCCAGCGCCACCGGAACTGTTGAACTCGCAACCGGCGAAGGGCGTTTCCGCCTCAACGCAGATCGCCTGCCGATCCTGCAGCGGCGAGATCTCTGGCTGATGCTCTCGGGCGAGGGGGAGATCAAGAGCGGCTGGGATTCGATCGCGGTGACCGGCCACATGACCGTGCCGGCCGGCTTCATCGGGCCGACGCGGACTGGCGCGCCCACGCTGGACGACGATGTCGTGGTGCGCGGCCGCACCAAGCAGCAGGAGAAGCCCTTCCACATCACGGCAGATGTTGATGCCGACCTTGGCAACGCGCTCTATCTGCATGCCTTTGGTGTCGACACCCGCCTGGCGGGTTCGATCCGGCTGCGTGCGCGGCCCGGCGAGGCCTTGCGTGCCAGCGGGCGTATCGAAACCCGCGATGGCCAGTACGATGCCTATGGTCAGCGTTTGTCGATCGACGAGGGGTTGATCACCTTTCAGGGGCCGCTGGACAACCCGACCTTGTCGATCGAGGCGGTTCGCAAGGGCTTGGCGGTCGAGGCCGGTGTGCAGATCACCGGCTCGGCGCAACGGCCCAAAGTCAGGCTGATCTCGGAGCCGAATGTGCCGGATGCCGAGAAGCTCTCGTGGATCGTGCTGGGCCGTGCGCCGGGCGGTAATTCGGACGGCGACGCAGCGATGCTGATGGCGGCTGCGGGCGCAGTGCTGGGTGACCAGACCGGCGGGTTGACCAATCAGATCGCGAATACCTTCGGCATCGATCAGATCATGATCGCGCAGTCGGAGAACCGTGGCCTTGGCCATGGCGCCACGAGCCAGGTTGCCGGCTCTGCCACCGGTTTTTCAAGCAGCAGTGCGAGCGCCGGTGGCGACACGGTTGCAGGGCAGGTGGTGATGCTCAGCAAGCGGCTGACGCGCGACATCAACCTGACCTACGAGCAGAGTCTGAGCGGAAGCGAGAGCCTGGTGAAACTGAGCTATGCGCTGACGCGGCGGATTTCAATGGTCGCGCGTGCAGGCAGCGACAACGCGATCGACCTGCACTACAACATCAGTTTCCGTTGAGCCACTTGGCCGATTTCTGCCCGCTGGCGTGGGCGCGGACCAGGATTTCGGCCGTCTGGCGCGAACGGCAGACGCCCAGTGTGAGCGCGCCGGCGCGTGCAACCCATTCTCCGTAGCGGCCATCAAGGGTGCCTGCCACGCGGCCGTCCGGCGCACGAACGACCCAGATTCCGTCCGCCTGTTTTTCTACTTTCATGCTCCCCCCGATCGGCAAATCGGCGGAGAAATTAAGCGTGGAACTGTGAAACAGTGTTGCATTGCTGCGGTCAAATCTGCGAGCGTTCGGGATGGCGACAAGTTTACACGGAGGTGAGCGATGAGTGAGCAGGCAAGCATGCAGACGGCGATTCTGGGTGGGGGCTGTTTCTGGTGCCTGGAGGCTGTTTTCGAGCAGATGCGCGGGGTGCAGCGGGTGACGTCGGGCTACTGCGGCGGGCACCTGGCGGCCCCTTCATACGAAGCAGTCTGTCGCGGCGATAGCGGCCACGCGGAAGTCGTGAAGATCGAATTCGACGCGGCGCTTGTGAGCTATCGCGAACTGCTCGAAGTGTTCTTCGCGATCCACGATCCGACCACGCTTGACCGGCAGGGCAACGACGTCGGGTCGCAGTACCGCAGCGTGATCTTCTATGCCGACGAAACGCAGCGCGCTGAGGCTGCATCGCTCATGGGCGCGCTTGCGGAAGCGCGCGTGTTTGCAGATCCGATCGTGACCGAGCTGACCCCCGCGTCGCGCTTCTACCCGGCCGAGACTTATCACCAAGGCTATTTTCGCGGTCATGAATCGCAGCCGTATTGCGCCATCGTGGTCGCGCCGAAGCTTGCCAAGTTCCGCCAGAAGTTCGGCAAGCTATTGAAGTGACGGGTTTTTCCTGATTTATGTGGGCGAAAGGGTTTTCGTGGCTTAAAATTACGTTTTCGTTACATTTGGCCGAGAGCCCCCATGTTTGCTCGTCTGATGCCCCGAGAGGGGCGTTTTTTTGAATCCTTCGATGCCGTTGCCATCAAGGCGGTTGAAGCCTCCCGTGAACTCGCTGCGTTGATGTCGGACATCAACCAGTTGCCCAGCCGCCTGCGCCGTATCGAGGCCGTGGAGAAGGAAGCGGACACGCTGACCCACGCCACGCTGGAGATGCTGCACAAGACCTTCATCACGCCGATCGACCGCGAAGACATCCATGCGCTCGCACTGCGCCTCGACGACATCCTCGACGTGAGTGAAGCCGCCGCGCTGACGGTGTACGAATACGACATCCAGAAACTCACGCCGGAAGCCAAGGAACTGGCCGACCTGTGCGTGCAGGCGACCGAGCGGGTGCGCGATGCGGTGGCGCTGATCTCCAACATGGAGAACGCCAAGCGCATCCTCGAACTGTGCAAGGAAATCGGCAGCATCGAGGACGAAACCGACGTCGTCATGCGTGGCGCGATGGCCCGCCTGTTCCGCGAGGAACCGGAAGTCCGCCAGGTGATGAAGATGCGCACGGTGTATGAGCGCCTCGAAGACATGGCCGACCGTTGCTACATCGTTGCCACCATTCTCGAAGGCATCGTGTTCGAGAACGCGTAAGCGTTCCCGGACATGATTGCTGAACTCACCGGGGTTTCCTGATGAGCTTCGAGGTACTTATCCTCCTGATCGCGCTCGCGTTGCTGTTCGACTTCATGAACGGCTTCCACGACGCGGCCAACTCGATCGCGACCGTCGTTTCCACCGGCGTGCTGCGGCCGCAGTGGGCGGTGCTGTGGGCCGCGTTTTTCAACTTCGTCGCCTACTTCCTGTTTCCGCTTAAGGTTGCTGCAACGATCGGCAAGGGCACCATCGACCCATCCATCGTCGACCATTACGTGATCTTCGGAGCTCTGATGGGCGCCGTGGTGTGGAACGGCATTACTTGGTGGTACGGCATCCCGTCCAGCTCCTCGCATGCGCTGATCGGCGGTCTTGTCGGTGCCGCGGTGGCGAAGTCCGGCACCGATTCGCTGATTTCGTCCGGCCTGGTCAAGACGGTGACCTTCATTGTCGTGTCGCCGCTGCTGGGCATGCTGCTTGGCTCGCTGCTGATGCTCGCGGTGTCGTGGATCTTCTTCCGCGTAGCGCCGCGCAAGGTCGACAAGTGGTTCCGGCGATTGCAGCTGGTGTCGGCGTCGCTTTACAGTCTTGGTCACGGTGGCAACGATGCACAGAAGACGGCCGGCATCATCTGGATGCTGCTGATCGCGGTGACGGCGTCGAATCCCGAGGTCGTGCCGCACTGGATGCAGGCGCATAACGACCACCTGCCGGCCTGGGTAGTGATGGCCTGCTACCTGATGATCGGCGGCGGCACCATGTTCGGCGGCTGGCGCATCGTCAAGACGATGGGGCAGAAGATCACCAAGCTCAAACCGGTTGGCGGCTTCTGTGCCGAAACCGGCGGCGCGATGACACTGTTCCTCGCCAGCGCTTTCGGCATCCCGGTGTCGACCACGCATACGATTACCGGCGCCATCGTCGGCGTCGGCTCGTGCAACAACGCCAAGGCCGTACGCTGGGGCGTGGCGGGCAACATCGTGTGGGCCTGGATCCTGACGATTCCGTGCTCGGCTTTCGTCGCGGCGCTGGCCTGGGAAATCGGGCGTCGCGTGTTCTAACTTCAGAACGGCGCCGGGTAGTTTCGCAGGGGCGGCCTTCGGGCCGCCCCGGCTGCATTTTGCGGCGACAACATGCGATGATCTTGGCTCACGGCGAGCCGGGGGG
>NZ_JAYRDJ010000023.1:0-69366 GCF_041909475.1 Niveibacterium sp.
GCGTGGTACAGGCCGTCTTCGCGGCGGTTGTGCGCGATCGATTCATCGAGCACCGTTTGCGCCGCCTGCAGTGCTTGCAACAGGTACTTGCTGCTGACGATGCGGCGGGTGCCCGGACAGGGCTGTGCATAGACCTGCTTGCGGTAGCGTTCGGCCGCGCGGCCCAGCGCATGGAACAGGCGGGTGCGTGCGGCGTCGTCCTGTGCGCTGCCGGCCCCGAAGGCCTGCAGCGCATCGCAGGTGTCGCGCAGCCATTGCTCGACGTCCGCGCCCAGCGCGAAATCGCCGGGGCGAGCCTCGAACAGGCGGATCAGGAAGTCCACATAGCGGCGTGCGTGGTACAGCGTCACCATCGACAGGCCGGCGCCGACCAGCGCGTTGTTGGCGTCGTTCCACTCCGGGCGCTGCGTGTTGAGCCACACGCCGCCACCGGGCACGAGGTTGCCGAGCTTGGCGAGCAGCGGCACCAGCAGCTTCTCGGCCAAGGTGACGAGGTAGACCTCGCCGGCGGCGTCGAGCACCAGCCGGCCGTCGCTGCCGATCGTTTCGCAGCGCTCGGCGACGAGCTTTTCGCCCGCCTTCGAGAAACTCACCGTGTGCTTCGGATCGGCCAGCAGTGCGTCGAAATCCGCGATGCGGTAGGGCACGTTGGCGTAGCTGAAGAGCGAATCGCCCAGCAGTTGCCGCAGTGCGACCGGGTCATGGCGCTCGCACAGTTCGAGCAGGCGCAGCAGGTAGATCAGCTGGTGATCGCCCCAGTAACCGATGTTGGACCACGGGTCTTCCGCGTCCTCGACTTCCCAGTCGATGCCTTCGTGCGTGATCCGGTACGGGTTGTAGCCGTCCAGCGTCGAGGCATTGACGAACTTCGCGACGATACTGGGCCCGAAGCCGGGGAAGGCCAGCAGCAGCGCTTCCCAGTTCTGGAAGATGTCGCGCCAGTTGCCCTGGTAGGCGCGCAGCAGTCGGCCGTCGGCATTGCGGCCGCGGATGCTGAAGTGGTTCCACGGGCGGCTCGGATCGCCATGGCGGCGGCCGAACACCAGTGGCAGGTATTCCATGCTCAGACGCCGCAGTTGCGGATCGGCTTGCTGCGACAGGGCGCCCTGCAACTGCGCCAGCGTCAGCGAGGCGGGCAGGCTGTCGAACCAGGCGGCGTGGCACTCGACGAGCTTGCGGTTGCGCAGCGCGAGGTTGCTGCGGAAGTCGTCGCGGTCGATGTGGTACTGATCATCGAATACCCCGCCGCGCATCACGTTGAACAGCGTGTTGGCGATGTGGTGGCAGGCTGTGCGCTCGTCCGCGACGGCCTGGAAGGCGTCGGCCGACGCGAGCAACTGGTGCAGCGCCGCTTCATCCTCCGCTTGTGCCGCATCCAGCGCGCGGGCGAGTGAAGTGGCGTCGCCCAGCTCCTTCACACGGGCAACAACTTCACTTTGCTTGAGCGGCGTATCGAGCACGATGCGCCAGCTTTGCGTCGCACCCGCGGCCAGTGCCAGGCGGGTGTGCAGCAGGAAGGCACCGGCCACGCCGCGGCGCAGCTTGCCCGAGGCGAGCTGCTCGCCACGGCGCAGGGCATCGAAATCGCTGGCGGCCAGGTAGATCTCGGCGCCTTCAAGGCCCACGGCATAGGCGACCGTGGCGAGCAACGACTCGGCTGGTTCGGCGCGATCGCTGATCCGCGCATACAGCGAGTAGGTGGCCAGACCGTTCGCTTCGAGCTCGTTCCACTTGTAGGCGTCGATCAGGTTGCTCGCGCGGCTCTGCAGCGTCCGCGGGGTATCGGCCGGTAGCAGGTTCAGCACGCCATCCACCAGTTCGAACGCCACCGGCGCCGCAAGCGAACGCACGCTCGCCTCACGCACGATGCCGAAGCGGCCGGCGCTGGTCCAGGTGTAGGCGAAGCACAGCCCGAGGTCGTGGTTGGTTTCGCTGAACACGATGCGCATGCCCAGCTCGTCCTTCAACAGGCTGCGTTCGAGCCGGTAGCGCCCGCGCTGCTCTAGGTTGAAGGGCTCCCATTCCCGCGCCGCATCGCCTTCGCCGACGCGCAGCCAGGTGCGGCTGCCGGTATGCAGGCCGCTGCGATGCAGTACGTCCGAAGTGTTGTACGGGAAGAGCGCCTGCTCCGGCGCGCCACGGCCGGCGGTGAGGCCGCCGTGCGAGGAGATGAACAGCCACAGATCGCTGGCCGACACCATCGTCATGAAGAAGGGCGGCAGTTCGTCGTAGCCGCGAATCTCGTAGTAACGCCGACCGTCCAGGGTGACAAAACTGCCGCTTGAGGTGCTCATGTGTGCTCGGAATCTTTGAATGTGTAGGGGAGCGCCAAGCGCCGAACCCTTGCTTCGGGGCGATTGGCGCTGGCCGAAAAATCAAAATGAAAGCGCTTACATCTGACTGCAGTCTAACTGCACAGGAAATGATCCGTCTTGCTGAAAGTGCACAACCCCGTACCAGGCGCGATTGAAGCGGCTGCATGGCTTGCAGCGAAAAGGTTAGGGGATTCCGGCGGTTTTCGCCGCGGCGCTGGCGTGACGCACATGGGGAACGATGCTTAAATGTGAAAGCGGTTTCATTTTGCGTTGCAGCGCGACTGCGTGCGCCGGCTCCGAGCGCCTTGCCCGGCAAGGCTTTGCCGCGTCTCGCACTGGTCGTGCCGCGAACCGCTGAAATCGGGCCGCCGAGGCCTGACCGCACAGGACATCCCTTAACGAAGGGCTGAATCAGTGAGCGAGATGAATGCAGCGCCGGACGATCTGCGCGCCGCGACCGCGGTTTCCGAACGGGTCGTTGCGGATGCGGGCGCGCCGGCGTGTGCTGTCGGGGCCACTTGTTCAGACCTTCGCCAACCATCGGTCATTCAGCATGCCTGTTAGTTCCCCCTTCGTTCCGCTGCGTGGTGCCTGTCTGCAGCGGCTGCAATGGCTTGTCGCCGGCGACCTCGCGCTGGGGGTCGATGCGGCCCGTGGCGGGCGGATCGTGTCGTTCTCGCGCAATGGCGAGGAGATCCTGACGCCGGCCTCGGTACATCCCGACAACTATGGCTCCACGCTGTGGGATTCCCCCCAGCGCACCTGGGATTGGCCGCCGCGCGCGGTGCTCGACATCGAGCCTTACGGCGTCAGTCACGACGGCGACACGCTGGTGCTCGAAAGCGGTGTCGATCCCTGTGGCTTGCGCTTCACCAAGCGGATTCGCGTCGAACCGGGCGTGGAGCGGATCGAACTGGAATACCGCATCAGCAACTGTGGCGACGCGCCGGTGCGCGTAGCGCCGTGGGAGGTCACCCGCACCGCCGGCGGCTTGAGCTTCTTTCCCTTCGACGCGTCGGATGGGTTGCCGGCGACGGACCTGCAGCCGGTCGTCCGGCAAGACGGTATCTGTTGGTACCCCTTTGCCCCTGCGGTGCTCGAAAAGGGGCGCAAGCTTTTCGAACTGGGTAGCGAGGGCTGGCTTGCGCATGTGGGCCAGGGGCAGCGGTTGCTGTTCGTCAAAACCTTCCCGGTCACGCCGCGCGACGCACTAGCGCCGGGCCAGGGCGCCGTTGAGATATGGGGGCACGACGAGGCGCTCTACGTCGAGCTGGAAAACCACGGCCCGTATGTGTTGCTCGCGCCGGGCGAACAGATCAGCTATCCCGTGTGTTGGTACCTCGAGCCGCTGCCAGCGGACCTGCGCATCGGCGTTGGTGAGCCTGGCCTTGTCGCGCTGGCGCGCGCGATTGCCGCACGCTGAGACCATGCCGGCCACCCGTCTGACATTCCCGATGATCTGTTGCGCAGGAAAAGCAAGATCGAGGGGGGCGGGTGACGCGGCTTGTGCCATTGCGTCGGGGAGGGTTGACGGGCCTTACCCCGGGAGCGCTACACTGGCGCCGTACTGAAAGCGCTTTCAAAACATAAAACAGCCTTTCAGGTCGTCCAAATCCAGAGGAGATGAGCATGCGTGTATTGATCAAGCGCCGCGTCATTGCGGCGGCCGTTGTGGCCGGGCTGTGCGGATCGGCGGCAGATGCCGCGACGACCATCACGGTGGCGGCATTCCCCGCCCTCGATGCGGCGGTGAAGGCGGCGATTCCCCTCTACAAGAAACTGCATCCGGATGTCGAGATCAAGCTGGTGAGCCTGGCCTATGCCGACCACCATGTGGCAATGACCACCTCGCTCGCAACAGCCTCTAACTTGCCGGACGTGATGGCGGTTGAAGTCGGCTTCATCGGCAAGTTCGCCGAATCCGGTGGCTTGGAAGATCTGAGCAAGCCGCCGTACAACGCGGCGCAGTTCAAGGACAAGTTTGCGCGCTTCACCGTGCCGCAAGCCACCGGCCCGAACGGCAGCCTGGCTGCGATCCCGGCGGACATCGGCCCGGGCACGCTGCTGTATCGCAAGGATCTGATGGACAAGGCCGGCGTGACCGAGGCCGACCTGACCAAGAGCTGGGAGTCGTACATCGAGTCCGGCAAGAAGCTCAAGGCCGCCACCGGTGCCTACCTGGTCGCCAGCGCGGCAGACATCAAGGACATCTATATCCGCTCCGGCCTGAAGGATGGCGATGGCGTGTACTTCGACAAGGCCGGCAAGAGCGTGGTGGATACGCCGCGTTTCGTGAAGGCGTTTGAACTGGCGAAGGCCGCGCACACCGCAGGCGTGGATGGCAAGATCAGCGCCTGGAGCAACGAGTGGTCCGAAGGCTTCAAGCGCGGCCAGATCGGTACGCAGATGATGGGTGCCTGGCTCGCCGGCCACCTGCAAACCTGGCTGGCGCCGAACACCAAGGGTGCCTGGCGTGCAGCCCAACTGCCGGCGGGTGCCTTCGCATCCTGGGGCGGTTCGTTCTACGCGATCCCGACCAAGGCAGCGAACAAGACCGAGGCCTGGGAGTTCATCAAGTTCCTCACGCTCGACAAAAAGATGCAGATCGAGTCGTTCCGCAAGCTCGATGCTTTCCCTGCATTGATCGAAGCGCAGAACGATCCGTTCATCGATCAGCCGATCGACTTCCTCGGTGGCCAGAAGGCGCGCCAGTTGTGGAAGGTTGCAGCGGAGAAGATCCCGGCGATTGATGTCGACAAGTACGACTCGATCGCGCAGGAAATCGTGAATGCCGAGCTCGAAAAGGTGATCGAGCAGAACAAGGACATTCCGAAGGCGCTGGCCGATGCCAAGGCCTTGATCGAGCGGCGAGCCCGCCGACGCTAAGTTCCCCCGGCCGGGGTGGGCTTGTCCCTCTCACCCCCCCTCTCCCGAGAATCACCCCGGCCACCTTTTCTTTCGGAGTATCGCAATGGAAGCGCCGATGTCTATTGATCGGTCGGGTGCTGCTGCGCCCGCGAAAAGCCGCCGCAGGCTGCAGCCGTGGGAATGGGCACCTTATGTGTTCATCAGCCCGTTCTTCATCCTGTTCCTGTGCTTCGGGCTCTTCCCGCTGCTGTTCTCCGTCTGGCTGTCGTTCCACTCCTGGGATGCGGCAACCGGCCTCGGTGGCATGACCTGGGTCGGCATCGAAAACTACGAGTTCGTGCTGGGTGACGAGTGGTTCCACAAGTCGCTCTTCAACACCTTCTGGCTCGCGATTGCCTCCGGCCTGCCGCAGCACCTCGTCGCGATTCCGCTGGCATTCTTTGCACACACCTACCTCGCGAAGTACCGCAACACGGTTGTAGGTATCTACTTCCTGCCCTTCATCACGTCGAGCGTGGCGATTGCGCTGGTCTTCAACTCGCTGTTCTCGCGTGACTTCGGCATCGTCAACGTGGTGCTGACTTCGATCGGCAATTTCGAAGTCGCCGGGCTGCATCCGCTCTCATGGCTGTTCCCGACCACCAACATTGATTGGGGCCAGCCGCAATACACCAAGCCGATGATCGCGTTCGTCGTGTTCTGGCGCTATGTCGGCTGGAATACCGTGCTTTACCTCTCGGCCCTGCAGACGATTCCGCACGATCTGTACGAAGCCGCGACGATCGACGGCGCCTCGCGTCGCCAGCAGTTCTGGTACATCACGCTCCCGCTCCTGAAGCCGATGATGTTCCTCGCCGTGACGATGACGATCATCGGCAACCTGCAGCTGTTCGAGGAGCCTTTCATCATCACCAGCGGTACTGGTGGCCTGGATCAGGCCGGCAAGACGGCCGCGATGCACATGTACAACACCGCCTTCGTCGACAGCGACTTCGGCACCGCCAGCGCCGTTGCGTGGGTGCTCTTCATGCTGATCGCGCTGCTGACGGTGGTGAATAACAAGATCTTTTCGCAGAAGGATTGAGGCCATGGCTATCGTCACCAAGCGCGTGAGCCCGACCCGTTGGTTCGCCTATTTCACCGTCGCGGCGGGCTCGATCATCATGCTCGCGCCGTTCTGGTTCATGTTCGTGTTCGCCACGCACACGAACACCGAAATCCTCTCGGTGCCGCCACCGGTGTGGTTTGGCGATGCGTTCATCGGCAACCTCAATCTGTTGCTCGACAAGCTGCCGTTCTTCTGGAAGAACCTGGGCTGGAGCTTCTACATCGCGATTGCGGTCACTGCGCTGAACCTGTTCTTCTGCTCGCTCGCCGGCTATGCGTTCGCGATGTACCACTTCAAGTACAAGGAGCGGCTCTTCGCGGTGATCATGGCGACCGTGATGCTGCCGTCCTTCGTCGGCATGATCCCGACCGCGCTGGTGATGAGCTGGCTCGGCTGGATGAACCAGCCCAAGGCGTTGATCATCCCCGGAGCCTGCGGCGCGTTCGGCATCTTCATGATGCGGCAGTACATCAGCTCCGCGATTCCGCGCGAACTGACCGAAGCGGCACGCATCGATGGCTGCAGCGAGTTCGGCATCTACTGGCGCATCGTGCTGCCGCTGATCACGCCAGCACTCGGTACGCTGGGGCTCGTCACCTTCATTGGCACCTGGAACAACTTCGCCGGGCCGCTGATCGTGATCCGCGATATGGAAATGTTCACCGTGCCGCTCGCGCTGCGTGCGCTGCAAGGCACCGGCCAGGTGCCGTGGGGTGCGATCTCCGCCGGTTCTGCGATCGCCGTGCTGCCGCTGCTGGTGATCTTCGTGATCTCGTCGCGTCGCCTGATCGCCGGCCTCACCTCGGGTGCCATCAAGGGCTGAGGCCCTGAGCCAGAACAACGCCAGCGCGCCATGAAACCCACAGCCTCTCCTCTGTGCGAAAACCTCACGAATCAGCCCTTCCCGGCTGACTTCGTGTGGGGTGTCGCTACGAGTGCCTACCAGATCGAAGGTGCTGCCGCCGAAGACGGGCGCGGTGCGTCGATCTGGGATGTGTTCGCCGCGCAGGCGGGCAAGGTGGCCGGCGGCTACACCGGTGCGGTTGCGTGCGACCACTACCACCGCTACCGCGAAGACGTGGCGCTGATGCAGTCGTTGAATGTCGGCGCCTATCGCTTCTCGATCGCCTGGCCGCGCGTGCAGCCGGACGGCGCCGGTGCCTGGAACGAGCAGGGTTGGGACTTCTACGCCCGTCTGCTCGATGCACTCGACGAGGCGGGCATCGCTGCGCACGCCACGCTCTATCACTGGGATCTGCCGCAGGCGCTCGAAGATAAGGGCGGCTGGCGCAATCGCGATACCGCCGCCCGCTTCGCCGACTACGCGGCGGAGTTCGCACGCCGCTTCGGCGACCGCGTGAAGACGATCGCGACGCACAACGAACCGCTGTGTACCGCGATGATCGGTCACGAAGAGGGCCGCTTTGCACCGGGCCTGAAGGATCGCAAGGCGGCCTACCAGGTCGCGCACAACCTGCTGCTGTCCCACGGCCTCGCGATGCGCGCGATGCGTGCTGTCGATAGCGGTGCCGAACTCGGCATCGTGTTGAACCAGTCGCCCGCCTATGCGGCCGCGAACACCGAAGCGGCACGCGCTGCGGCGCGCCTTGCCGATGCAATGTGCAACCGCCTGTTCATGGACCCGCTGTTCCGCGGCGCCTATCCGGCGGATCTGCTCGCGCACCTCGGTGCCGACGCGCCGGTCGTGCAGCCGGGTGACATGGACCTGATCCGCGCACCGATCGACTTCCTCGGCATCAACTACTACAGCCGCATCTGGGCCGGCGCCGCAGCCGGCGAGCAAGCGCCGTGTGCGCTCGGTGTGACCGACATGGGCTGGGAGATCTACCCGCAGGGGCTCACCGAGCATCTGGTACGGATCGCCCGCGACTATACGCCTCCACCGATCTACATCACCGAGAACGGCTGTGCCTGTGCTGACGTGCTTGAAGGCGGTGCGGTGCATGACGGCGCCCGGGTGGATTTCCTCGCGCGCCATCTTGAAGCGCTGCGCGCTGCTATCGCCATGGGCGCCGATGTGCGCGGCTACTTTCAATGGAGCCTGCTCGACAACTTCGAATGGGACTCCGGCTACGCCAAGCGCTTCGGCCTGATTTATGTGGATTACGCGACGCAGCGTCGCGTACTCAAGGACAGCGCGCGCTGGTACGCCGCTTACATTACCGCGCAACGAAACGGCGCGACGACGCAGGGATAGAAAAATGTCGAGTGTTTCTCTTCGAAAGATCAGCAAGCGTTATGACAACGAGGGGCCGGAGGTCGTCAAGCGACTGAGCCTCGATGTGCATGACGGCGAGTTCATGGTTTTCGTCGGGCCGTCGGGCTGCGGCAAGTCCACGATGCTGCGCATGATTGCCGGCCTCGAAGACATCACCGACGGCGATCTGATGATCGACGGCGTGCGTGCCAACGACATCCAGCCTTCGCAACGCGGTGTGGCGATGGTGTTCCAGAGCTACGCGCTGTATCCGCACATGACGGTCGGCGAGAACATGGGCTTCGCGCTCAAGCTCGCCGGCAAGCCGAAGGAAGAAGTGAAGGCTGCCGTCGGCCGCGCCGCCGAGATCCTGCAGATTTCGCATCTGCTCGACCGCAAGCCCAAGGCGCTCTCCGGCGGTCAGCGCCAGCGTGTGGCGATCGGCCGCTCGATCGTGCGCAAGCCGAAAGTCTTCCTCTTCGACGAACCGCTTTCCAACCTCGATGCCGCGCTGCGTGTACAGATGCGGATCGAACTGGCGAAGCTGCATGCCGAACTGAAGACCACGATGATCTACGTGACCCACGACCAGGTCGAAGCGATGACGCTCGGCGACCGCATCGCGGTATTCAACGGCGGCAAGGTGGAGCAGGTCGGTCGTCCGCTCGATCTTTACAGCCGGCCGGTGAACCAGTTTGTCGGCGCCTTCCTCGGCAGCCCGCAGATGAACTTCATCGAATGCCGCGCTGGTGTGCAGCGTGGCGACTCGCTCGATCTGCACTTCGGCGATGTCGTCCGTTGCGTGCCGCTCGCCGGCATGGTCGCGCCGGGCAATGGCGACCCATTGCAGCTGGGCGTTCGTCCGGAAGACCTGCTGGTCGTCGACGAAGGTCTCGGGCTCCCGGCCACCGTCGATCTGGTCGAGCATCTGGGCGATGCGACGATCGTGTATGCCACCGATGTCGTGTCGCGCCAGGCGCTCACGCTGAAGGCCGCCGACTTCCCGGCTGAAGTCAAGGCGGGGGCGCGTATCGGGCTGATGCCGCGCATCGGCAGCTTCCACCTGTTTGCGGCCGATGGCCGCAGCCTGACGCGCCAGTAAAGCCATGCGCCTGAACACGCTCTGCATTGATGTGGCGTTGCGCGGCCAGTCGGCGCGGCCCACCGAACAGCCCACCTCCTGCCACTCCTGTGGCTATTTAGCGGCAGACCTCCCGTCACCGGAGGTCTGCCCGCCTTTCTCGGGGCGAGTGGGCGATGCAGCGCGCGTTTTCGGTTCCTTTTTTGGGTCGAGGAATGAAAGCGCTGTCATTTTCAGCGAAACCCGCGAGACACCACAGCCCGGCGCCGCCGCTGATTTCAACGATATCCAGCTTCTTTGTGCGGATGCGGCCATGAAAGCGCATTCGCAATGTAGTTCGCACAAGCCACGAGCGCTTGGCACCTGAACGCCCCAACGGGGCATTTACAAAAAGTGAGGAGAGCAATAATGAGGACCACTCTTACGACCGGCCGCCGTCAGATCGTCTGCGCCGTTGCACTGGCACTGGCCGGCCTGGCCGCCACCAGCGCCCGCGCCGACATTTCGGTCAGTGGCGATGTGCAGGCGCGCGTCGGCACGATGACCCGCAGCGGCGACTGGAACACCGGCTACGACAACACCAAGACCTCGGTTGATGGCCTCTTTGCCTTGTTCCTGTCCGGCACCAAGGATCTGAAGAACGGCTACAACATCGGCTTCAACTGCAACACCGTGGCGACGACGGTGAGCGGTGCGAACGGTGGCTACATCGGCGCGGCACTGCCGGTCTCGCATAACTGGGACCCGTTCTTCGCCGGTCAGGACAACTACCAGCAGAACGGCCACGGCGGCTTCTCGTCGTACGGCGATGTGAACGGCGACAGCAAGGGCCCGATGTGTAACGACGAAGTCTACGGCACGCTGATCACGCCGTACGGCCGTGTGCAGGTCGGCAACATCATGAACCCGATGCGTCTGCTGTATGACCTGACGACCGTTGATCCGGTCTGGGGTGACCAGCGCGGTTACTACCAGATGTCCGACATCCGCGGCAACGCGCTGCGCTATGGCAACAGCTTTGGCCCGGTCGGCGTCGAGCTGCAGTTCCAGACCGAGAGCAATGCCGCCAAGTCGGGCGATACGAAAAGCAACGGTTACGCCTACACCGGCGTCGTGACTTACGACTTCGGCAACGGCAGCTTGCTCGGCGCCGGCCTGCTGTACTCCGACGGCGACTTCGGCGACAAGTACGTCACCGCCAGCGACGGCAAGGTGAACCACATGTCGTATGGCTTCACTGGCAAGACGCGCCTCGGCCCGGTCAACCTCGCTGCGACCTACCACTCTGGCTACAACCGTCCGAAGGATTTCGAGCAGCAGTACGGCAGCAAGAACTTCGTCGAAGAGTCGGATGTGACCCTCAAGGCCACCTACGACATCGCGTCGTGGAGCCTGCAGGGCTACGCCAGCTTCGAAACGATGAAGTGGAACACGCCGGCCGCCTGGGGCGCTGCCTACACGATCCGCGTGGGTGATGACGCCGGCAAGACCTTCAACCGCCTGAAGACCGAGCGCGTGAACCTGGACTTCTGGGCGCTCTACAACCTTGGCGTCGGCGCTCAGCCCTTCCTGCGCATCAACACGATCAACAAGAAGTTCAGCACACCGGACATCTCGAGCTTCGAGGCGGACACCCGCGCCACCAAGTTCGAAGCTGGCTGGCTGATGCACTTCTGATCGGTTTGACCCTGTACCCCACAGTCGCCCCCAAGGTGGCTGCTGGGTGCTGACCCGCGTGCGGGCGGCGACATGCCGTCCGCACCGGGTGCCCCACGACCCGCCGTCAAAAAAGGTGGGCGCAGACTAAAGACCACGTTTGGAGGAGATGGCCATGAGCAGGCTCATCACGCTTGTGCTGGCAATGGGGCTGGCATGCCTTGCGTCGCACGCGGTTGCACAGACTGCGGCCCCGGTGCGTATCGGTGTCGTCGGAACATTCAGCGGCCCGACTGCCGAAGCCGGGCTGTCCATGCGGCAAGGCGTTCGCCTCGCCGTCGAAGAACTCAACTGGAAGGGCGGCCTCGCGGACCGCAAGATCATGCTCGTCGAAGTCGACGACCAGAACGATCCGGATCGCGGCGAGGACGAAGCCAAACGAATCGCCGCGCGCGGCGGTGTCGACTATGTGATCGGATTCACCAGCAGCGCGGTCGCCATGCGGGCGCTGCAACCCCTGCAGGAAGCCGGCGTGCCGGTGCTGATCGCCGGCGCCTCTGACTCGTCGCTGACGCGCTTGTTCGAGCCGCCGATGCACAAACTCAACTACATCTTCCGCGTGGCCGCGAGCGATCTTGCCCAAGCAGACCTGATCGTGCGCGAGACGATCGATCGCCAGCATTACAAGCGCCTGGGCATCCTCGTCGAGTCATCGCCCTATGGCAACGCGGGGCGCGACATGCTGCGCGACCGCCTGCGTCGGCGGCTCTACGCGCCGCCCTTCAACGGCAAGCCGGACGATTTGCGCGCCTGGGTTCGCGACGCCGAAGGCGGCATGCAGGCGCCTTTCGTCGCCCAGTTCCAGAGTGGCCAGACCGACATGGTCGGCTTGCTCAACCAGGCCCGCGCGGCTCAGGTTGATGCCTTGGTTGTGTGGGGGCAGACCGCTGAGACCGCAGCGATTGTGCGCACCCGTGCGCGGATGGGCTGGAACGTGCCCATCGTTGGCGGCAGCGACCTTGCGAGCGCAGCCTTTGTGAAGGGCGCGGGCAAGTCGGGCCAGGCGGTACGTATGCCCACCACGCTCGTAGCCGATCCGATCAACTCGCGCCGGCAGGAATTCCTGCTCGCGCTCAAGCGCCAGGGCGGCGCCGAGGCAATCGCGGCCCTGCCGGCGGCGGCGCAAGGCTATGACGCGATGTTGCTGCTCGCAGCGGCGAGCCGCCAAGTTCAGAGTGCAGAGCGCAACGCGGTGCGCGGCGCGCTCGAATCACTCAAGGCGCCGGTCTTCGGGGTGATCACGACCTATCAGGCACCATTCTCGCGTGAGGATCACGAGGCGATCTCGGCCGACATGGTCGGCATCGGCGAGATCCAGGGCGAGCGCATCGCCTACGCCCATCGCGACGAAGTCAGCGCGATCATTCTCGGCAAGCGGATCGCCGCGGGTACGCCGCAGCGCCCCTGATCGTGTTGCGACGCGCGACCTCAGCGGCGAAGCGGGCGGGACGAGGCCCGGACGATCAGTTCGGGCTGCGGCAAACGCCCCTTCGCCGGTTCGCCGTGGATCATGCCAACCAGCGCGCGCGCAGCGATCTCGCCCATCTCGTAGGCGGGCTGTTTGACACTCGTCAGCGGCGGCACGACGTAGTTGGAGACCGGCAGGTCGTCGAAGCCCACCACCGAAATGTCCTCCGGCACGCGGATCCCGTGGCTATGCAGGGCAAGCCGCGCGCCGAAGGCCGATTGGTCGTTCGCCGCAAACACCGCCGTGAAGGGCGTGCGTGCCGCGATCAACTGGTTGATCGCGAGCAGGCCACCCGGCTCATGGAAGTCGGCATGCACCACCAGGTCGTCGTCCGGCTGGATGCCGGCGTCGACCAGCGCCTCGCGGTAGCCGCGCAGGCGTTCGATCGAGTCGAAGTGGTCCAGCGGGCCGGCGACGTGCGCAATGCGTTTGTGGCCGAGATCGATCAGGTGTTGCGTGGCCATGCGTGCGCCGACGTAGTCGTCGAAACGCAGACTCATCAGGTTGGGGCCTTCGAGGTCGCGTCCGGTCACCACCAGCGGCACTTCCGTGGCGTAGCGGAGCAACATCTCGTCCGGCAGGCTGCCGGTCAGCACGATCAGGCCATCGACACGGCGCGAGAGCAGGTGTTCGAGGCGTTCCACCTCGTCACGCAGCAGCCAGTGCCCGCTGACGATCAGCGGAATCGCCCCGGTGTCCTTCAGGGCGTTCTCGATCCCGCGCAGCGCTTCGCCGTAGAAGGGCGACGCAATGTCCTGTGTGAGCACGCCAATGCTGTTGGTACGCCCTTGAGCCAGCCCGCGTGCGAGCGCGTTCGGGCGGTAGTTGAGCTCCTTGATCACCGCTTCGACGGCGGCCCGCTTGCGCTCACTGACGCGCGCCGATCCGTTGAGGATGCGCGACACCGTGGCCGGAGATACGCCGGCGGTTCGCGCCACCATCTCAAGCGTGATGTTCTCGGGCAGTTCGGACGGGATGGGGCGGTCTGTCGTCATGAAGTGCGGGGGGGCGAGCTGTGTTCAGGGTTGTATATCAGATCAGCCGCGTATCGCGCCTGTCGGACATCTCAAGTGTGCCAATTCTTCGGCATCACGCGACGATGTGCCGCAAAGCGCGGGCGACGTACTGCTGCACTGCAGGTATCCGTGCCGCGCGAGCTGAGCTTCTTGCGCATTGAAAGCGCTTTCAATATTCTGTTCCCTTCAAACGATCCAAGGCAAGCTTTTCCCGCGAAAAGCGGCTTCGAGCGAAGAGAGAACCGAACCATCCATCACTTCCCGGCGTCCGGCGCAGCGCGGCCGGCTCGGGGTAACGCTCTCTTCCTGGTGCCACGATGAATCCAAGCTCCGAACCCGTCTACCTCGTCGATCCGGCTGATCCGCAGCGTTTCCGTATCGAGGGCTATCACCGCGCCAAGCCCTTTGCGAGCTTCTTCCCCGGCATTGCCGGCGTGATGGGCGTGCCCTTGTGGGCCTTCTACGTGAACCGGGGGCAGGGCGTCAGCAGCTTCGGCGTTCAGGACAAGGACGGCGCGATCGTCGAGTTCCAGCCGGCGAACAAGGCGTTTCGCCAGACCAGCAACACCGGCTTCCGCACGTTCGTGCACTGGCGCCGCGCCGGGCGCAGCGGCTTTGCCGAGCCCTTCCGCGACAGCCTGGCGGCACGCGCCAACGAGCCCGCGCGTCACCTGAGCATCAGTCCGTGGGATCTGCGCCTGGAGGAACATGACGCCGCGCTGGGGCTGCGTTTCCAGGTCCGCTATTTCACGATTCCGAACGAGCCGGTCGCGGCCCTGGCGCGTGAGTTGGTGATCACGAACACGGCCTCCGAGCCGGTCGTGCTGCAGCTTGTCGATGGCCTGCCGCAGTTCATGCCCTATGGCCTCAACGACTGGGCCATGAAGCACATGTCGCGCACGATCGAGGCGTGGTACACCGTCGACAACCTCGACCAGCGCGCGCCCTACGCACGGCTGAAGGTGACCTTCGCCGACACCGCCGAGGTGAAGCCGATCGACAAGGGGCATGCCTTCTTCGCGACGCTCACGCAGGGCGGCGAAACCCGCCTGCTCGACCCGGTGATCGATCCGCAGGAAGTGTTCGGGCGTGTCACCGATTTCGATTTCCCGGAGCAGTTTGTCGGTGGCCAGTACCGCTGGCGCGCCGAACAGCAGTCGGGCAACCGCACGCCGAGCGCGCTGGCGCATGGCGGTGTCAGCCTCGCGGCGGGTGAATCGGTGACCTTGCATGCGCTGTTCGCGAAGGTGGATAGCCTTGCGGACTGGAACGCGCGTCTGCCGCAGTACGCCACGCCCGCCTTCTTCGCCGCCAAGGCGGACGAGAACGAGCAACTGGTGCGCGCGCTGATGGACCGCTGCTTTCTCGTTACCGAGGATGCGCGGCTCAACGCCTATGCCGGCCAGAACTTCCTCGACAACCTCTTGCGTGGCGGCTACCCGCTATCGATCGGCAACGCCGAACGGCGGGATGTGCTGTACCTGTTTTCGCGCCGCCATGGTGACATCGAGCGCGACTACAACCAGTTCCGCCTCGCGCCGACCTACTTCTCGCAGGGGAATGGCGCTTACCGCGATGTGAACCAGAACCGCCGCAACGATGTGTGGTTCAACCCGGATGTCGGCGCCGCGAACATCGAGTACTTCGTCAACCTGATCCAGCTCGACGGCTACAACCCGCAAGTGGTGAAAGGGCTGCGCTACCAGCTCGACGTGGCGGCCGCACAGCCGGCGCTCGACCGCCTGGTACCGCCGGCGCTGCACGACAGCCTGCTCGGCGCGCTGGCGAAACCGTGGATTCCGGATACGGTGATCCGCTGGGCTGCGGAGCATCAGGCGACGCTGCGCGGGCCGCTGTTCGAGCTGGTTTCCGCGCTGGTGCTGGCGAGTCGCAAGCTCGAAGACGCCGAGCACGGAGAAGGCTTCTGGACCGACCACTGGTTCTACAACCTCGACCTGATCGAGAGTTTCGAAGGCCTCTTCCCGGATCGCATGGCGGCGCTGCTGACGGCCGAGCGCCGTTTCAGCTACTTCGACAATGCGGTGCGGGTGCTGCCGCGCGCGCAGAAGTACGTGCTGACGGCGAACGGCCCACGCCAGTACGAGGCGGTGGCGCTCGACGAAGGCAAGGCGGCACTGATTGCCATGCGCAGCTGCGAGGCGGACAAGGTGCGCACCCGCGATGGCGCGATCTACCGCTCCAGCCTGCTCTCCAAACTGATCCTGCTGGCAACCGTCAAGCTCTCTACCCTCGATCCCGCCGGCATGGGCATCGAGATGGAAGCCGACAAACCCAACTGGAACGATTCGATCAACGGATTGCCCGGCCTGTTCGGTTCATCGATCAACGAGAGCCAGGAACTGCTGCGATTGCTGCGGCTGATCCTGCGCTGGAGCGATGACTATGCGCTGCAACGCGCGAACGTCACGCTGCCGGAAGAGGCCGCGGCGCTGCTCGATGAAATTCGCCACCTTGTCGCCGTTCGCCTGGCTGGCAGCATCGATGCCTTCGAATACTGGTCACAAGCGGCCGATGCACGCGAAGCCTATCGCTCACAGTTGCTGGCCGAGTTGTCCGGTCGCGAGCGCCGCTGGGCGCTGGCCGATCTGCGCGGTTGGCTGCAGCAGTCGGCCGAGCTGCTGGCGGCGGGCATTGGGCGGGCATTCGACGAGAGGCTTGGCATCAGCACTACGTACTGGATGTTCGATCTGGTCGAGTACGAAGCACTCAATGCAACGCGCGAGCTGCATGGCAAGCCGATGCCGACCTGCCGTGCAATCCGCTTCGTCCCCAAACCGGTGGCGCCCTTCATCGAAGGCAGTGTGCACGCGCTGCGGCTTGCCCGCGACACCGCGGAAGCGGAGGGGATCGCCGCCGGCGTGCATGAATCGGAGCTCTACGACGCGCCCTTGGGCATGTACAAGGTGAGCGGTTCGACGCGGCAGATGCCGCTGGAGATCGGCCGACTGCAGGCATTCACGCCGGGCTGGCTGGAGAACGAGTCGATCTTCCTGCACATGTCCTACAAGTACCTGCTCGAACTGCTGCGCGCGGGTCTCTACGACACCTTCTGGCAAGCCGCGAGAACCGGTCTGGTGCCGTGGCGCGATCCTGCGCAGTACGGTCGCTCGACGTTCGAGAACGTATCCTTCATCGTCACCAGCGCAAATCCGGACGCGGCACTGCACGGCAACGGCTTCTCGGCACGCCTCTCTGGTAGTACCAGCGAGTTCTACAACATGTTGCTACTCGCGATTCTGGGCGAGCGCCCCTTCCGCGTCGGTGATCACGGCGCGCTGTCGTTCGAGGCCCGCCCAGCGCTGCCCGGTGAGCTGTTCACCACCGATGCGCGCCATGTGCGGCGTGCCATCGCGAGCGGCATCGTTGCACCCGGGCCGGACGGCAAGGAAGTTGCGCGCGAGGCGACGTTGCCGGCGGGTTCGCTGGCATTCAGCATCCTTGGCGACTGCCTGCTGGTGCTCGAGAACCCGCTGCGACGCGACACCTGGGGGGCAGACGGTGTGCAGGTGCAGGGCTACCGGATTCACTACAACGACGGCGTACGGCATGCAATCAGCGGTCGCACGCTCGCGGCGCCGCATGCGCAGGCTTTGCGCGATGGTGCAATCGAACGATTGACGGTGGTGCTCGGCCGAGAGGCCAGTAACGCGACCGGGTAAGCTGGACAACAACGCAAGCCGGTGCGGCGCGAGGGCGCGCCGCCTGGATCGAAACAGGAGGCAAGCATGAACAGATCGATTCTTTCCCCCCGCCGGGTCTGCCTGGCGCTCGCGACCGCAGCTGCCTTTGCCGCAGCGCCGGCGGTGTACGCCGGGCCGCTCGACAGCCTCACCGATCTGTTCAGCGACAGCGAGAGCCGCATCACGGTCTGGATCGCAAACCCGAGCGAGCGCCTGAATCTGAGCCCGTGGGACTACATCGAACTGCAACAGCGCAGCGGCGCAGAGACCGGCGCGCCGAACCAGCACCCGGTCCAGCTGTCAGCCGATGCGGTGGCGCGTGCGTTGAGCAGTGTGCAGGTGGTGCTGGGCAAGGACACCGTTGCGCTGTTCGAACAGGGTGAGGTATCGCGCCTGTCGCGTGCAATTGCGGGCAGTTTCTCGAAGGCAACGCCCGATCAGGATCTGGTCTTCGTCAGCACCAGCCGCCACAAGGAGCTGGGGGCTTACGGCGCCAAGCTGACGAACACCGGGCGGGTTTTCTATGCCGATGGCGCGCTGCAACTGGTGGTCGGCCTGCAGTTGTCCGACGCCTTGCTGGGGCTGCGCCCGGGCACCAGCCCGACGCGTTCGCTTGAACCGGGCAAGCGCGCGAAGAGCGCGGAACGCGTGAAGATCGTCGATCCGGGGCAGAGCGGGGCGCGTCTGGTCCGCAATGATTGGGTGGCCTTCCGGCTGGATGCGAGTGCGCCCGCGGTACCCGCAGCGCCTGCCGCGCTTGCGCCGGCGGTTGTGCCCGCCGCCGCGCCAGCGGCCCAGCCCGCAGCGGCGACAGCGGTAGACCCGACGGTACAGCGCCACTTCAGCCAGCAGGAAAGCCGCCTCGTGCTGCTCAAACGCATGCGCGACCAAGGGTTGATCACTGAAGCCGAGTACGAAGCCAAGCGCGCCGAGGCGTTGAAGAACCTCTGATTGACCAGCCCCCGCTCGCTAGCGGCCACCCGGGCGGGGGCGTCAAGGTCTCCGAATCCAGCTGATCCTGCAGGGTACCTGACTCATCCTGCTGTTTGCGGAGACTGTCTTGTAAAATGAAAGCGCTTTCATTAGGCTTTGCGCAGGCCTGAATCCAGACAAAGAAACCGGGCCCCGTTCAATGTGCTGCGAACCCAAGTCCATCAAGGAGGATGTCGTGATCAAGGAGATCTCCAAGCTTTCCGCCGGTGCTGTGCTGGCGATGACTGCGCTTTCAACGTCGCTGATGACCGGCTGCGCATCGACGCCCGGCGCAGCTCCCGCTGCAGCGCCGGCCGCCGCTGCCGCCCCGGCCGAGCCGGGCAAGCTCCAGCCGCTGCTGGTCTACGGCGACCAGGGCAGTATCGACCCGAACGTTCTCTTCCTCGGTACGCCGGCGAACTGGGCTTTCATCGTCCCGAACAAGGGCCTCGGCGCCATGGATGCCGGCAACATCAAGGCCGAGCCGACCAAGGTGGGGGGTGTGAACGGCGTCAAGGTCACCTGGACCGGCGGCGTTGGCCAGATCTACTCGCAGTCGAAGACTTCGCATGACCAGGTCGACTACGTTGATGCGGATTCCGCGCTGGTGTTCGACACGATCCTGCACAAGGCGCCGGAAGACCAGGTGCTGGTGCGCGTCGATTGCCGTTATCCCTGCATGGGCATGGTCGACACCACCGCTTACCTGAAGAACCTGCCGCTCGAGAAGCTGACCACCGTGAAGATCCCGCTGGCCTGCTTCGAGAAGGCCGGCACGAAGTTCCCGGTCGTGAATACCCCGTGGGTGATCTACACCGCCAAGCCTTTGTCGATGTCGATCGCCAACGTGCGCTATGTGCCGGGCGCCGCCAAGGACGCCGATGTGGCGATGAAGTGCGGTAGCTGATCGCACATGCTTGCGTAGCAATCAAACAGGCTCGATGTCGCGCGTGCGGCATCGGGCCTGTTGAACTTCTGGGTTGCCCTGATGAATCCGATCAAATTCTTCGCCGCCGCACTGCTGACGTTGTGCGCAACGGTGAGCTCCGCCGAGACGGTCAAACTCGGCCTCGGTCAGTACAGTTCGGCGCTGGAACTGGGCAGCGAGCGCGAACTGCCCCCGCTGCGCCATGAGGGCGGCCCTGCGCCGACCAACAAATGGTTCTCCTCGCTGCTGTTCGCACCCTGGCCGCAGCCGCTTTACGCACAGCCTGCTTCGTACCGCCCCACACCCGACGGCTTCGAGGTGGACATTCCGAAGCCCGAACCCATCCTCAGCGCAACGCGCGAGGAAAACGACATCGTTGCGGCGCACCGCTCGCGCCTGAGCATCGTGCCGACCGCCTTCAGCCCCGCCGATGCACGGGTCGGGCGTTATTCCGACTGGGCTGTCGATGTCGTGATGGCGAGCGGGGCCGATCGCCTCACGGCTACGCTGGCACATGGCTCGCCCTACAGTTTCTATGAGATCACGCGTGGCGATGTGCGCTTCAAGGCGAGCGAGCCGTATCGCGTGTTCTCGCGTTCCGACGACGGCCGCACACTGGGTGTGGCGGTTGGCGATCGTGCCTATGCGCTCTACGCCCCGGCGGGCGGGGAATGGCGCGAGCCCGATGCGAAAACGCTCGAACTCGCGCTGCCGAAAGGCAAGGGCTATTTCACCGTCGCCGTGCTGCCTGCGGCCGATGCGGCCCAGGTGAACCTGCTGCGACGCAATGCCTTTGCCTTCATCACCGACACCAAGGTGAGCTGGCAATACGACGAGAAGCGCAGCGAGCTGACGACGACCTATCTCGCGACCACGCAAGCGCGTGAGGGCACCGAGAAGGGCACGGTCTTCGCGCTGTATCCGCATCAGTGGCACGACAACCCCTTGCTGCCGGCCGTCTTGCCCTTGAGCTACAAGTCGATCCGCGGCGAGCTCAAGCTCATCAGCGGCAACAGCTTCCAGACCCGCTACCGTTACCGCGGCTTCGTGCCGACCTGGCCGGCGCTGGCGGAAGGCCCCGCCCGTACGCAGCTTGATGCCTTCCTCGCAGAGGATCTCCAGTTCGGGCCCGATCAGCTGCTTGGCAGCCGTGGCACCTACTGGGAAGGCAAGGGCTTCAACCGTGCGGTGCAGGTGATGGGGATTGTCGAAGCCATGGGCCGCACTCGCGATCGCGATGCGATCCTCGCGGCGACCAAGGCGCGCATGCAGCGCTGGTTTGCGCCGGGCGACGAAGTGGACCGCTACTTCCACTACAACAAGCGGGTGGGGTCGTTGATCGGCTACCCGGATGAATACGGCTCCGCCAACGAACTCAACGACCACCACTTCCACTACGGCTACTGGATCTTCGCCGCAGCACAGATCGCGTTGCGCGACCCCGACTGGGCCAACCGCGAGAAGTGGGGCGGCATGGTCGAGCTGATGATTGCAGACATCGCAAACACTGATCCGGCCAATCAGATGTTCCCCCGCTTGCGCCACTTCGATACCTACGAAGGGCATTCGTGGGCATCCGGCGGTGCGCCGTTCTTCGACGGCAACAACCAGGAATCGTCATCCGAAGCGATCAACGCATGGGCGGGCATGATCCTGTGGGGTGAAGCGACCGGCAACAAGCGCATCCGCGACACCGGCATCTACCTCTACACCACCGAAGTCGAAGCGCTCAAGCACTACTGGTTCGACCTGCATCACAAGGTGTTCGCACCCGAGTACAGCAACGTCGACGCTGCAATGGTGTGGGGCGACAAATATGTCCACACCACCTGGTGGACCGAAGACCCGCGCGAGGTGCATGGCATCAACCTGCTGCCGCTGACCACTGCTTCGCTCTATCTTGCGGCGGATCCGGACTACATCCTGCGCAACCTCGAAGCGATGGATGCCGAGTTCGAGCGCTTCCTCGCGCGCGACGGCAAGGCGCCGCGCGACATCTGGCAAGACATCCTGCTCGGCTATCACGCGTTGAGCGACGCCAACGCGGCGCTCGCCCGCTGGAACCCGAAAGGGGCGGTGGAAGACGGTGAAACACGCAGCCATACCTGGCACTGGATGAACACGCTTGCTGCATTCGGACGCCCGGATCTGGGGGTTGGCGCCGACGCGCCGCTTTACTCGGTGTTCCGTCGTGCCGATGGCACCCGCACCTATCTCGCCTACAACACCGGTTCGCGCGCACGCACGGTGAGCTTCAGCGATGGCACGCGACTCGTCGTGCCGCCCCGTTCTGCTGCGCGCACACAAGGAAAGAAGCCATGAAAACCAACAATCGCGCCCGTACCTATGTCTGTCTTGCTGCACTAAGCCTCGGGCTCGCCGCGTGCGGCGGCAGCGATAGCGCATCGGGTACCCCGGCCGGAAACGGCGATACGACGACGCCCGCCGGGGGTGTGCCGGAGGGCTGGAAGCTGGTGTGGGCAGATGAGTTCGATGTCGACGGTCTGCCCGACGCATCGCGCTGGGAGTACGACACCGACCGCAACCAGGCCGGTTGGTACAACAATGAGCTGCAGTACTACGCACGCGACCGCGCCGAGAACGCGGTCGTCAGCAACGGCAAGCTGGTGATCACCGCGCGCAAGGAACAGCTCAAGACCGCGTCGGACTGGGGTGGGCAGAACTACACCTCGGCGCGTCTCGTTACCCGTGGCAAGGCGAGCTGGACCTACGGCTTCTACGAGATCCGCGCCAAGCTGCCCTGTGGCCGCGGTACCTGGCCCGCGATCTGGATGCTGGGCACCGGTGGCGCATGGCCGAGCGATGGCGAAATCGACATCATGGAGCAGGTTGGCAGCGCACCGTCGACCGTGCTGGGCACGATCCACACCGAGTTGTACAACGGTGCGAAGGGTACCCAGCGCGGCGGCAGCACGCAGGTGTCGGATGCCTGCACGGCGTTCCACACGTATCAACTGAACTGGACCAAGGATCGCATCGTGATCGGCGTGGATAACAAGAACTACTTCCAGTTTGCCAATCCGGGTAATGGCTACGGCGGCTGGCCCTTCGACAAGCCGCAATACCTGCTGTTGAACCTCGCGATTGGCGGCACGCTGGGCGGCTCGGTCGATGACACGATCTTCCCGGTGCAGATGGAAGTCGACTACGTCCGGGTCTATCAGCCGGCATCATGAGTCTCTCCGGCAAGACGCCGCCCGGCGTTTCAATGGCGGAAATCGCCGCACGCGCCGGTGTTTCGGTCAGCACCGTCGCACGTGTGCTGAACGCGTCGGGCGGCGTGTCGAGCGAGCGCCGGCGCGCGGTGCAGGAGGCGGTGAACCTGCTCACTGGCGCGGCTGCCCCCGATGGCGGGCAGGCCTGCGCGCCGTGCACCGTGGGCGTGCTGGTGCAGGCGACCGAGAGCAGCTACTTCGATGCTTTGCTGCAGGGCATCGAGACGCAACTGGCGGCGCTCGGCTACAGCATGCTGCGTGTTTGCGGCGACTGGTCGGCGCGGGAAGAGGCCGAGCAGGTCCGTGCGCTGGTGGCACGCCGCGTAGCGGGGGTGATCCTGCCGTGTGGCGTGCTGGACGATGTGCTGCTGCAACGGCTTGCCGAAGAGGTGCCGATCGTCGTCACCGGTCGCAAGGCCCACGCCGAGCATCTGCGTTCCCTGAGCATCGACAACTGCGCCGGCGCTCTCATCGCGGTGCGCCATCTGCTCTCGCTCGGTCACCGGCGAATCGCGCATATCGCCGGCCCGCCGGATCAGGAAGACGCGCGCGAGCGGCTGGCTGGCTACAAACAGGGGCTTGAAGAGGCCGGCCTGCGCTTCGACCCGAATCTGGTCGTGCAGGGCGGCTTCCTGAAAGGCGGCGGACTTGCTGCCATGCATGCGCTGCTCGAGCGTGCGACCGCCTTCACCGCCGTGTTTGCCGCCAACGACCTGTCGGCCTGCGGCGCGCGCCAGGCGCTGCTGCGCTACGGCATCCGCGTGCCGGACGACATCTCGCTGATCGGATTCGATGACGCGGTTGAGGCCGTCAGCATCGATCCGCCGCTCACCACGATTCGACAGCCGGTGTACGAACTGGGGCGCGCTGCCGCGACGCAGATCGTCAATCTGATCAGCGGTGCAAGCGACGTTTTGCCCGCGGTGCCGCCGCTGGAGCTCGTCGTTCGCGGCAGCACACGGCGCCTGCGCTAGCTTTGATTGCGCCGGGGGGCGCAGAATGGCTTTCATAGAAAGACGTCGCATGACGACGTCACACAAGAGGAGGATGGGATGAGGACAGGAATGCGACAGCGCCTGCAGCGACAGGCGCGCGGACGATCGGTCGTCCATTTGATCGGGGCGGGGTGCCCGAGTCGGCGAGGGTGAGTCGCCATGCCGAGAATCGAAGACAAGCGGCACGACAAGGCCGCTGCATTTGCCCAGCGCATGAACCGGGTGCTCGATTTCATCGATAGCCATCTGGCGGAAACCGAACCGCTGCGCCTTGAAGCGCTGGCATCGGTGGCGGCGTTTTCGCCCTTTCACTTTCACCGCATCTTTCGCGCATGGACCGGCGAGACCTTGCAGGATTTCATTCGTCACCGTCGCCTCGAAAAGGCCGGCGGACAGTTGGTGCATAACCCGGCCACCACGGTCCAGACCGTTGCGCAGCATTGCGGTTTCACGTCGGCGGAAGCCTTCTCGCGCGCGTTCTCGCAGCACTTCGGCATGAGCCCGAGCGCCTGGCGTTCCGGTGGCTATCGGCACTGGGATCCGGTGCAGGGCCGCGCCTGTGACGACCGGCCCTGCGCAGGGCTCGATGTCCGCATGCGCTGCGAGCCGGACCGCACGGTGGCCTATTTCCGCCTGAGCGGCAGCTACCAGGAAACGCCCGACCAGGCGTGGTCGATGTGCATGGACTGGATTCGCGGCAACCATCTCGAAACGCAGCCGCGTTTCGGTATGGCGCTGGATGACCCGCTCATCACGCCACCTGCGCGCTGCCGTTACGATGCCTGCGTGTTGTTGCCCGATGGTTGGGAACCCCGCGGCGAGCGCATCTCGCGCAAGCGCATCGAGGGCGGCCTCTATGCCTGCTTCGCCTATGCCGGCCCGCGCGCCGGTATCGCGGCCGCCTGGCTGTCGATGCTGGGCGAATGGCTGCCGAACAGCGGACACGGTTTGAGCGAAGAGCCCTTCGTCGAGCACTACGCAGCGCACATCACACCGACCGGCGATCCGATCTCGGTCGAACTCTGCATGCCCCTGAGCGAGTAATACAAAACCCCCGCAGCGCGTTGCCGCGCTGCGGGGTTGCTGCGGAGCGCGTCAGCGCTGCGCATCGCGATCGAAGCTCACTTCGACCAGTAGATGTTGTCGACCAGCACCTTCGCGGTCGGCTTGCCCGTCGTGCCGGTCACCGCATAGCGGTCGGCAATCACGAAGCCATTCGACACTTTGGTCATGTCGAGCACTGCGGTGGTCGGCTGGCCGTACGCCGGTGCGGCCTTGGCGGCGATCGCGCTGACCGGCACCGACACGGTGTGCCACGCACCGTCATTCACATAGCCATACTGCCCCGGCGCAATCGCGAGATACACGTCGGTGCCGGTATTGGCGTTGGTGCTGCCAGTGAAGAAGCCCACTTCCAGCTTGCCGGGGTAGGTGGTCTTGATGCTGAAGTTGATATGGCCCGAAGCGGCGTTGAAGTTGGTCAGGTCGTCCGGATTCGCCAGCAGCATGAAGAAGCCCCAGCCCCAGTCCTTCGGCACCGGCGTGATCTCCAGTGCGTTGGCGCCTTCGCTTGCGTCGCCGGCGATGATGCTGCCGACGGCCGTGTTGCCATCCCATGCGAGCCAGCTCGTCAGCGGCGTGATCGGGCCGGCCGGCACGGCTGAATCGGCAGCCACGGTGTCGGCGAACAGCGTATAGGTGTTGGCCGTGATGCGCGGGTTCGACGCTGCGGGGATGAAGTACACCGCGTCGGCCAGCGTGTACGTCGCTGCCTGGCGCTGGCTCTCCGGGTACAGATCGTAGATCACGTACTTCGCGAGGCGATTCACGTCGAACAGGCCCCAGCCGTCGTCGCCGCCCTTCCAGGGCTCATCGAATGCCTCGAAGGTAAAGATCGCCTTCGGGCCGTTGGTCCATGCGGCCATGCGGTCGAAGTACATCTTCTGGTTCACCGGATGGGCGCGTTGCGACTCGCCGCCCGTGACCGTGCTCTTCCAGCCGGTCTCGCCGATCACGATTGGCATGTTCGGCTGCTTGCTCGCGACGTAGGCGGCAACCGCGCTGTAGTCCTTCTTCGCCTTCGCCAGTGCGGCGTCCATCATCGCTGCCGCGCGCTGATCGGCCGGCACGCTGGCTTGTTGCCAGTCCCACAGGCCCCAGGGCGTGTCGGCAAGCGGATAGGTATGCATCGCAACGTAGTCGATCACGTCGAGCACCTTGTCGGTGTCGTACTTCTTCTGGTCGTTGGCAAAGAAGGCCCAGTTGTCGTCGGTGGTCACCGGCTGCGTCACGCGGGCGCGCACTGCCGAAATGTAGGCCGCCATATCGGCCGGCGGCACCTTCAGGCCCGACCAGTCGACCATCGTCTCGTTGCCGATGCTCACGCCGAGTACGATGTCCTTGTAGGTGTTCGCGAGCGTAACGCCGCGCTCGATTTCTGCAAGGTTGTCGGCATCCGAGCTGGCCTTCGGGCCGCTGATCCAGATGCCCAGTTGCACCTTGATGTCGAGGTTGTTGTCCTTGATCACCTGCAGCGTCTTCAGCGCGTGCGCGTCCGAGCTGTCGAACAGGCGGATCAGGCGGAAGTTGCCCTGCACCAGCAGTTGCAGATCCTGCAGGATCTCGGCGGATGTCGGGGTCACCGAGCGGTCGGTGCCACGGTAGCCGGAGTAGGACACCGCCTTGCGCGTGGTGAATTCCGAACTCAGCGGCCGCAACTCGCGCTGCGTCGGCGTGGGGGTGGGCGTGGGTGCGGGGTCGTTGGATGAGCCGCCGCATGCACTCAGCAGCAGGCTGGCCGCGAGGGCCGCCAGGCCGAGCAGGTTTCTTCTACGTGAATCGAACGCGAACACCGTTGTCTCCTTTAATCGTATGGTCGTGCGCAGTTGCGCCATCGCCGCACAGGAATTGCTGCGATGAGCCATGCTAGGAGTGTGGTGTGCTATCCGACCATGACCCGGATTGCGGATCGCTGTCGCCTGCTCGAGCAGGGCGAATTCAGTCTGCTAGGCGGAATACCGCTCAGCGCGTGATGTTTGCTGCCGCGTGGTCGCTTTGCTGTGCGTCGCACAGCGCGCGGTGAAGGCGTTGCAGTCCGCGCGCAATTTCCTGCTGTTCGTGCTTGCCGAGATCGGCGAGCAAGGCGTTGGCATGGCCGTTGAGCGTGGCGTTGAGTGCGGCGACCCGTTGCTCCCCTGATGCGGTGAGCGTCACCAGCCAGCTGCGCGCGTCGGCCGGGTTGGGCTGCTTGTTGACGAAGCCCTCGCGCACAAGGCTTTCGACGGCACGGCTGATCCAGCTCTTCTCAAGCAGCAGGCGCGCGCCGAGTTCGGAGAGCGGCATCGCGCCGCTGCGCCCGAGTTCGGTGAGGATATGGCACTGCGTGTTGCTGGTGCCGCTGCACTCGGCGGCCGCACGCTGGGCGCGGACGTAAAGGCGTGCGACTTCGCGCAGCAGTTCGCCTGGATTCGGCGGCAGATCGGTCATTGGGTCAGGTTGGGCAAGACAACCGGGCGACTCTGATTGGCGCCCGGGCGCTTGTCAATCGTACCGGGCGCTCATCGACGATCGGCATTCCCCGTGCGCGGGTGTATTGTCCGCCTGCGTCGCGGCCTACCGGTCGCGATCGGCAGGCCGCACTGTCTAGGTGGCTGCCCGCGTTTCCACGAGGACCGCATGAATCCGCTCGACCCGCTGCCGCTGCATGGCGCGCGCATCACCCTTCGCCGCCTGCGTGCCGAAGATCTCTCCGCTTTTCAGAGCTATCGACAAGACCCGGAGGTCGGCCGTTACCAGGGCTGGCGCCCCCAATCGGACGCCGATGCGTTGGCCTTCATTACCGCGATGACGATGGCGCCGATCTTTCCGCGTGCCGAATGGGTGCAGCTTGGCATCGCGGAGCGGACCACCTATGAACTGATCGGCGACATCGGCGTTTGTGTTGCGGCCGACGCGGCGCAGGCCGAGATCGGATTTTCGCTGAGCCGCATGGCACAGGGTCGCGGTCTCGCACATGAAGCGCTGGGGCTTGCCACCCGCTTGTTGTTCGAGACGACACCGGTCCGCGAGATCATCGGCATCACCGATGCACGCAACGCGCCGTCGATTGCGTTGCTGGAGCGTCTAGGCATGCGTCGCAGTGCGAGCGTAGAAGCGCTTTTCCGCGGCGAACCCTGCGTCGAGCACACATACGTGCTGCACCGGCCGCAAGGCGAGGCCAGCGCGCGCTGAACCCCGCGCGGCGGCATCAACCGCGCGATGCGTCGGCCGAGGCCACGGCGGTCGGTTGCGCCACCACCGCCTGTGCGGCGACCTGCTCGTAACCCACCACGGTGCTGCCAAGGCACAGTGCGGTACCAACGATGGCGAGCACGGCTGCAAGTACTTTGTGGCTGTTGCGGATCAGTTGGGTTTTCATGGTGTTTCCTCTCACTCTCGGGCCTGGGGGGCAGTTGCCGTCGGGTTGGATCGGTGCTGCGTTGAGTGAAGGATGGACGTCGCCACAGGCTGCCGCGAGCGGGATGCGACGAACTGCAGCCAGGCTGGCGCAGATTGCAGAAAGGCGGGCTGGACTGCATGGCTGGGTTGACCTCGGTGGCACGCGCCGGCTCGGCGCGGCGGCATCCACCCGGGTTCGCAGGCGGCTGACCAATGGCGCGGTGCGCTTCTGACCTGCGTCAGCCGAATCGCCGCAAGGCAACGATATCGTTCGATCAGACGATTTAATTGCAATGTTGTCAATTTTGGCGATTCGGCGTCGTAAAGAGCCTATTGGCGCCCGCACTGGCACGCAGCTGGAATCAAGCGATCTATCGCGGCTGCTCGGCGGCGCCATGCCACGGGTGCCTGCGCGTCGCGCACCGGCGCCTTCCCCCGATTCGCGCGGCCGCCCCCCGGAGCCCCCTGCATGCGAAGTAACCTGCCCATTACCCAAGTCGAGACGATCCTGCCCGACGGGGTTTTCATCTACTCCCGCACCGACCTGAAAGGCCGTATCACCGAGGCGAATCGCGCCTTCGCGGAGATCAGCGGCTATGAACCCGAGGCCATGCTGGGTGAGCCGCACAACCTGATCCGCCATCCGGACATGCCGCCGGCGGCCTTTGCGGACATGTGGCAGAACCTTAAGGCGGGACGCCCCTGGAAGGGCGTTGTGAAGAACCGGCGTAGCGACGGCGGTTTCTACTGGGTCGTTGCAAACGTCTCGCCGGTGCGCGAGCACGGGCAGATCGTCGGGTATCAATCCGTGCGGACGCGGCCCAGCAAGGCGCAGATCGCCGCTGCCGAAACCGCCTACCGCCGCCTGCGTGAGGGCGACCGAAGCATTTATGTGAAGGATGGCCGGGTGCGTCGCAAGCATGGCCGCCTGCGTGCCGGCCTGTTGGCGCACGAAACGCGTGTTGCCGGCTTTGTTGTACTGGCGTTGCTGATGAGTCTGCTGGCGGTCGCTGGCGCGTTGTTGCCACAAGCGGCGCTGACCGGTGCAACACTCGTTGCGGCCGGCCTTACGGTGCTCGCCGGCCTCTACCTGTTGGGCGCCCATCTTCCGCACACCCGCCGCCGTCTCGACAGCATCCAGTCGTTTCTTGAGGCGGCGCTTTCCACCGGCGAGCTGACCGCCTCGCTCTCACCCGAATGCGACGACCGTATCGGACGTATCACCGCGCAGCTCGATACGCTTCTTTCGGCAACCCGCGCGACGCTGCAGATCGTGCAGGATGCGACGCGCGAGGTCGGCGAATCCACGCATCAACTGCACGGCAGCGTCGAGCGCCTGCATGGCGCGGCGGCCGAGCAGAGCGCGATCACCTCGTCGGCCGCATCCGGCGTGGAAGAGATGACGGTATCGATTTCTGAAGTCGCGCTGCATGCCAACGATACCCACGCGGTGGCACAGAATGCCGGCTCGGCGGCCGAGCAGGGCGTAGCGGTGTCGCTGCAGGCGGGCGAAACGATACAGGGGCTCGCCGAGGCGATCTCGAACTCGACCGAGACCGTCGGCCAGCTCGGCCGGCGGATGACGGAAGTCGGCCGCGTCGCCGGCGTGATCAAGGAGATCGCCGAGCAGACCAATCTGCTTGCGCTCAATGCCGCGATCGAGGCGGCGCGTGCCGGCGAACAAGGGCGCGGCTTCGCGGTGGTGGCGGACGAAGTGCGCAAGCTCGCCGAGCGCACCGCATCAGCGACACGGGAAATCGACGCGATGATCACCCGCATACACGCCGAAGCCGACGAGGCAGTGAGCGGCATGCAGCACAGCGTCGAACAGGTCAGCGCTTCGGTCGCCCTGGTCGACGACGCCGAGCGTGCGCTGGCACGCATCAACGCCGAGATGGGCGCAACGCTCAAGCGTGTCGGCGAGATTTCGCTGTCGTCGCAAGAGCAGGCGAGCGCGATGAACGCCCTTGCACAAAGCCTCGAGAACGTTGCGCGCCTGACCGAAGAGAACCTCAACGTTGCGCACGCCACGCAGCGCTGCTCGCATGCGCTGCATCAGAACGTGGAGCGCATGCGTAAGGCGGTGGCGCAGTACAACGTGTGAATGCGGCCAGTGCAGGGCGGCGGGCGTCGACCTGCTGCCCTGGCTGGGGCACACTGCCGGCTGTGGATTTCATCTACGTCAAAATTCCCGCCTCCGAAGCCCTCGCGAACCGTGAGCACACGATTCACGAGGCGCTCGAAACGGCACTCGCCGCCGATGCCGCAGGCGCGCTGATCGGCTGGGGTGCATCGCTCGAAGGAGTGCCGAAGCGCCGGCCTGTGCGTGTCGCGTTTCACCGCATCGACATCGAAGCGCCGGACGCCCGCCATGCGCGCGGGGTGCTGCGGCGCGCGCTCGCCTCCCTGAATCTGCCGCCCGGCACCGAGCTGCACTACAGCGAAGACGGCGTGCCGCTGCAGGAGCGGCTCGATGCCGACGGCTGGTCTGCGCCGCAGGCACTTCTCCGGTGATCGCCGGGGTGCGCTGATGGCGTCCAACGGCTGGCTCTTCTGGGCACTGCTGTCGGCCTGCTTCGCGGCGCTCACCGCGATCTTCGCAAAGCTGGGCATCCGCGGCGTCGATTCCGACTACGCCACGCTGTTGCGCACCATCGTCATCGTGTTCGTGCTGGCGGCCTTCGTTGGCTATGCCGGCAAGTGGAGCGACCCGCGTACGCTGTCGTGGAAGACGCTGCTGTTCCTGTCGCTCTCCGCGCTCGCGACCGGCGCATCGTGGGTGTGCTACTTCCGTGCGCTGCAGATCGGCGAGGCCTCGAAGGTCGCGCCGGTCGACAAGTTCAGCCTGGTGCTGGTCGCGCTGTTCGCCGTCGCCTTCCTGGGTGAGCGGCCGTCGCTGCGCGAGTGGTTCGGCATCGGCCTCGTCGCGTGCGGCGTGCTGGTGCTGGCGATCAGGTAGGTGCTGCCGCGGGCCTGCGTTCGAAGGCTGTCTGCAGGTACTGCAGCAGCGCCTGCAGGCGCGCCGGCTGGTACTGGCGGCTCGGGTACACCGCGTACAGCGGCACTTGCTCGGTCTGCGCCGCGGGGAACAAGTTGATCAGCCGCCCGCTATCGAGATCGGCCTGCATGTCGAGCCGCGATTTGTAGACAATGCCGTAGCCCTTCAAGGCCCATTTGCGTACCAGCGCACCGTCGTCGGCGGCACGGTCACCACTGACCTGTACCTCACGTGCGCGGCCGTCGTGGAACAACCGCCAATGGTTGTAGATCTCGCCATTGCGATAGAAGCAGATGCAGTTGTGTGCCGCCAGCGCTTCGATGCTCGCCGGGCGGCCGTAACGTTCAAGGTAGGCCGGCGCCGCGCACAGCACGCGGTCGTTGTCGCACAGCTTGCGTGCGATCAGCGCCGAATCGCGCAGCAGGCCGTAGCGCAGCACCAGGTCGATCGGGTTGCGGTAGAGGTCGTGCATGCCATCCGACAGATGCATGACGATGCGGATCTGCGGGTGTTTTTCGCGGAAGGTTTCCAGCAACTCGTCGAGGTAGTCACGCCCCAGATCTGACGGCGCGCCGAGGTGGATTTCGCCCGACAGCCCCTCTCGCCCGCGTCGCAGCGCAGCCATGCCTTCTTCCAGCAGTTGCGTCGATTGCACGCAGTAGCCGAGGAAGTCCTCGCCGGCCGGCGTCAGCCGCAACGAGCGGGTCGAGCGCTCGAAGAGCTGGCTGCCCAGCTCACGTTCAAGCCGTTTGATCGCCGCGCTGGCGGTGGCGGGTGTCAGGCCCAGCTGGCGCGCCGCGCCACTGATGCCGCCGATTTCGCTGACGCGGATGAAGAGCTGGATGTCGGCCAGGTAGGGCATAGCACACCTCATTTTCAAACGCAGTTTGATAGTAAATCAAAGTGGCGGTGGATTAACGGGGCGCGCGCGAGGCCCTACAGTTGCACCATCACTTCCCGCAACACAGGAGACCGCCATGCCCCACACGCACCACCCCCAACCCGCGTTCGCCGCAGGGGACATCCGCTCATGAAAGCGATTGCTTACCGTACACCCGGCCCGATCGATGCGCCCGACAGCCTGGTCGAGCTCGACTTGCCCCGCCCCGAGGCGGCCGGCCGCGACCTGCTGGTGCAGGTTCAGGCCGTTTCGGTGAACCCGGTTGACGCCAAGGTGCGCAGCGGTGCGCCGGCCACCGGCGGCGCCCGTGTGCTGGGCTTCGATGCCGTCGGTGTGGTGCGCGAAGTGGGCCCGCAGGTTTCGCTGTTCAAGCCGGGCGATGAAGTCTGGTACGCCGGTGCGATCGACCGGTCGGGCAGCAATGCCGAATTCCAGCTGGTCGACGAGCGCATCGTCGCGCTGCGGCCGCGCACGCTGTCGGCCGCCGATGCCGCCGCACTGCCGCTGACTGGCATCACCGCGTGGGAACTGCTGTTCGATCGCCTGCAGGTGCCGCTGGCCGGCAACGGCCAGCCGGCGGCGCTGCTGATCGTCGGTGCGGCCGGTGGTGTCGGCTCGGTGCTGATCCAGCTGGCACGCCAGCTCACCGGGCTCACCGTTGTCGCCACGGCCTCGCGGCCTGAAACCCGCGAATGGGTCAGCGCGCTCGGCGCCCACCATGTCATCGACCATCGCCAGCCGATGGCGCCGCAACTCGCCGCGCTGCCTCTGCCGCCGCTCAGCTACGTGATCAGCCTGACGCACACCGACAAGCACTTCGATCAGCTGGTCGAGGTGCTCGCGCCGCAAGGCAAGCTCGCGCTGATCGACGATCCGGGCCCGATCGATGTGCGCCTGCTCAAGCGCAAGAGCCTGAGCCTGCACTGGGAACTGATGTTCACCCGCTCGCTCTACCAGACCGATGACATGCAGGCGCAGCACGACCTGCTCGGCGAGCTGGCGAAGCTGGTGGACCAGGGCGCGGTGCGCAGCACGGCGCGCCTGCATCTGGGCAAGATCAACGCCGCGAACCTGCGCGAGGCGCATCGTCTGCAGGAAACCGGCACCGCGATCGGCAAGATCGTGCTCGAAGGATTCTGAGGCGCATCCCGCCGCGACAAGGACACACACCATGAGCAAACTCTTCACGCCCTATTCGATCGGCCCGCTGACGCTGGAGAACCGCATCGTCATCGCACCGATGTGCCAGTACTCCGCCGAGGATGGCCACGCCACCGACTGGCACCGCATCCACTTGGGCCAGCTCGCGCTGTCGGGCGCCGGCCTGCTGATCATCGAGGCGACCGCGGTGGAGCCGGTCGGACGCATTTCGCCGGCCGACCTTGGCCTCTGGTCCGATTCCACCGAGGCGGCGCTCGGCGCCGTGCTGCAGAGCGTGCGCAAGTATTCGGCGATGCCGATCGCGATCCAGCTCGCCCACGCCGGGCGCAAGGCCGGCAGCGCGATCCCTTGGCTGCCGGGCAGCGGTGGCGACTGGCAGAACGTGGCGCCCTCCGCGTTGCCCTTCAACGATGCCGACACCACACCGGCCGCGCTGGATCAGGCCGGGCTGCAACGGGTGCTGCAGGCCTTCGTGGCCGCTGCGCAGCGCGCGCACCGCATCGGCATCGACGCGATCGAGCTGCACGCCGCGCACGGCTACCTGCTACATCAGTTCCTGTCGCCGCTGTCGAACACGCGCAGCGACGAGTTCGGCGGTTCGCTGGAAAACCGCATGCGCTTCCCGCTGATGGTGTTCGATGCAATCCGCGAAACGGTGCCGGCGAGCATGCCGGTCGGTATCCGCATCTCGGCGACCGACTGGGTCGAAGGCGGCTGGGATCTTGAGCAGAGCGTCGTGCTGGCGCACGCGCTGGCGAAGCGCAATTGCGCCTTCATCCATGTTTCGAGCGGCGGGCTGTCGCCGCGGCAAGCGATCACGCCAGCGCCGGACTACCAGGTGCCGCTTGCCGCGCGCATCCGTGCTGAAACCGGCTTGCCGACCGTAGCGGTAGGCCTGGTGACGGACGCCGAACAGGCCGAGGCCATCGTCGCCCGTGGTGATGCCGACATGGTGGGCGTGGCGCGGGTGATGCTGTACGACCCGCACTGGCCGTGGCATGCCGCCGCCAAGCTCGGCGCACAGGTCAGCGCGCCGCCGCAGTACTGGCGCTCACAGCCGCACGGCGTGCACAAGCTGTTCAAGGGAGCCTGAGCGCGACGGTTCCGGGCCTGTGTGGACCAAGGCCTGAGGGTGGCGAGTGGGGCTGGGGCCGTGCGGACCGGCGCGGCGCCTCCCTACGTTCTAACGCGTTACACGAATGAACTGAGAATAGTTCGTATTTACTATAAGGTCGTCAGGCGGTACAGTTGGGGCGTGATGTTTCCCGGAGTTCCGCCATGTTTGCACGTACCGTCCTGACACTTGCCTTCGCCACGCTGGCCACTGCCTCCGGCGCGCAGGAGAAGGTCCTCAACCTTTATTCGGCCCGCCACTACCAGACCGACGAAGCGCTCTACAGCAACTTCACCAAGCTCACCGGCATCAAGATCAACCGGATCGAGGGTAAGGAAGACGAGTTGATGGAGCGCATCCGCAATGAGGGCGCCAACAGCCCGGCCGATCTGCTGATCACCGTGGATGCGGCGCGGCTCGCGAAGGCGCATGACCTCGGCCTCTTCGCGCCGGTCAATTCGTCGGTGCTCAACGTGCGCATTCCGGCGCATCTGCGTACCGAAGACTGGTTCGCCTTCTCGACCCGCGCCCGCGTGATCATCTTCAACAAGTTGAGCGTCAAGCGCGACCAGGTGCGGACCTACGACGACCTCGCCGCGCCTGCGCTGAAGGGCAAGGTGTGCAGCCGCTCCGGCTCGCATCCGTACAACCTGTCGCTGCTCGCATCGATCATCGCCAACCAGGGCGAGGCGCATGCCGAGGCCTGGGCGCGTGGCGCGGTGGCGAACTTCGCACGCCAGCCCAAGGGCGGCGATACCGACCAGATCAAGGCCGTGGCCGCCGGCGAATGCCAGGTCGCGACGGCCAACACCTACTACATCGCACGCATGATGCGCTCGGACAAGCCTGAAGACCGCAAGGCGATCGAACAGATCGGCGTGGTGTGGCCGAACCAAGGTACCACCGGCACGCATATCAACGTGTCCGGTGCCGGCTTGCTGAAAAACGCGCCGCATCGCGAAGCGGCGGTGAAGTTCCTCGAGTACCTCGCCTCCGACGAGGCGCAGCGTTACTTCGCCGATGGCAACAACGAATGGCCGGTGGTCGAGGGGCTCAAGATCGCAAATCCGGCGCTCGATACGCTCGGCAGCTTCAAGGCCGACAAGCTCCCGGTGAAGGATCTCGCGCAGTACCAGGCGAAGGCGCAGATGATCTACGACCGCGCCGGCTACAAGTAAGCCGGGTGTTTTGAAGCCAAAAGGCCGGGGCAAGCCCCGGCCTTTTTCATGGGCACTATTTGCGGGTTCGCGCGATCTGGCGCGACAGCGCGATCAGCGGCAACAGGCCGACGGCGACGATGGCCAGCGCGGCGGTGGAGGCTTCGGTCAGGCGCTCGTCGGCCGCCAGCGTGTAGGTCTGCGTCGCCAGCGTGTCGAAGTTGAAGGGGCGCATCACCAGTGTCGCCGGCAATTCCTTCATCACGTCGACGAACACCAGCAAGCCGGCCGTCAGCAGGCTGCCGCGCAGGATTGGTGCATGCACCCGGCGCAGGATTGCGAAGGCACCAAAGCCGAGGCTGCGCGCGGCGTCGTCCATGCTCGGCGTGATTTTCGCGAGGCTGGCCTCCACCGTCTGCAGCGCCACGGCGAGAAAGCGCACCAGGCAGGCGTAGACCAGTGCCGCGATGCCGCCGGTCAGCAGCAGGCCGGGGTTGTGGCCGAACCACTGCTGCCACTGCAGACCGAGCCAGGTGTCGAGCCGTGTGACCGGAATCAGCACCCCGACGGCAATCACCGCGCCCGGTACTGCGTAGCCGAGCCCGACGATACGGTTGAGCCCGCGTGCGAGCCAGGTCTTCGATACGCGCGCCGAATAGGCCAGCAGCAGCGCGAGCAGCACCGCCAGTGCGGCGGTGGTGGCCGCCAGCACGAAGCTGTTGCGTGCCAGCGTGAGGAAGCGCGCGCCGAACTGTGCATCGCCCTCGGTCAGTGCCATCTTCAGCAGAAGGCCGGCAGGCAGCACGAAGCCAGCGAACAGCGGCAGCGCGCAGGCCAGTACGGCCAGTGCGGCGGCCGGCCCCCGCAGGCGGGTGCGCATCGGCGGGCGATTGCGGTTGCCGCTGTTGTGATAACGGGCACGGCCGCGCGTGAGGCGTTCGAGTGCGATCAGCAGCAGCACGAAGCCGAGCAGGATCGCCGCGAGCTGCGCCGAAGCGACACGGTCGCCGAGCGAGAACCAAGCGCGGTAGATGCCGGTGGTGAAGGTGTCGACGGCGAAGTACGCCACGGTGCCGTAGTCGGCGAGGGTTTCCATCAGCGCCAGCGCGATGCCGGCGGCGAGCGCCGGCCGCGCCAGTGGCAGCGACACGCTGAAGAACGCGCGCCATGGCCCGAGGCCCAGTGTGCGGGCGGCTTCCAGCACACCGCCGGCGCGTTCGATGAACGCGGTGCGGGCGAGCAGATAGACATAGGGATACAGCACGCACACGAACATCGCGATCGCACCCGGCAGCGAGCGCACATCCGGGAACCAGTAGTCGCCGTGTGCCCAACCGAAGGCGTTGCGCAGCGCCGTCTGCACAGGCCCGACGAACTGCAGCAGATCGGTATAGACATAAGCCATCACATAGGCGGGCACTGCGAGTGGCAGCACCAGCGCCCACTCGAACACGCGACGGCCGGGGAAATCGTGCATGGCGGTCAGCCAGGCCGTGGCGGTGCCGACAACAGCCACGCCGCAGCCCACGCCGAGGCATAGACGCAGGGAGTTGGCGATGTAGTCGCCCAGCACGGTCTCGCTCAGATGCGCCCAGGTTGTGCTGGTGCCGCCGACGAGCAGGTTCAGCCCCACGCTGGCGACTGGAAGTCCGGTCAGCACGGCGATGACGAGGGCAATCGCAACGAGAGGGGTGAAGAAACGCAAGGCAGGCATGGGCGCAAATGCGAATTATAATCGATACCTATGTTCCGACTTGAACTCAACACCATCGTTCAGCGTTATGGTGAGCGCACTGTGGTCGACGGCGTCGATCTGCGTCTGCCTGCTGGGCGCATCGCCTGCCTGTTGGGGCCTTCCGGCTGCGGCAAGACGACGCTGCTGCGCTGCATTGCCGGCTTCGAGCCGATTGCGGGCGGCGAGATCCGCATCGATGGCGCGCTGGTCAGCAGCGTGCGGCACCGCGTTGCACCCGAGAAGCGCCAGATCGGCATGGTGTTCCAGGACTACGCGCTGTTTCCGCACCTGAACGTCGCGCGCAACATTGCGTTCGGTATCGGGGCGCTGCCAGCCGACGCGCGCGCCGCGCGGGTGTCGGAACTGCTCGATCTGGTCGGCCTGCAGGGCTATGGCGAAGCCTTTCCGCATGAGCTTTCTGGCGGCCAGCAGCAACGTGTCGCGCTGGCCCGCGCGCTGGCGCCACGGCCGCAGCTGGTGCTGCTCGACGAGCCGTTTTCCAGTCTCGATGTCGATCTGCGCGAGCGCATCGCTGGCGAGGTGCGCGATATCCTCAAGCGCGAGGGCGCCACGGCGCTGCTGGTCACGCACGACCAGTACGAGGCCTTCGCGATGGCAGACGAAGTCGGCGTAATGGCTGAAGGCACGCTGCGCCAGTGGGATACGCCCTACAACATCTACCACCGCCCGCGCGACCGCTTCGTTGCCGACTTCGTCGGTCAGGGCGCGTTCCTGCCGGGGCGTGTCTGCGACGCGCGCACGGTCGAGATCGAGCTGGGCCGTGTGCAGGCTGCCGAGCCGATCGTGTGCTCGAGCGACGGCGCGCTGTGCGAAATCGGGGGGGCCGTCGACTTACTGCTGCGCCCCGACGACGTGGTGCACGACGATGCAAGCACCCTGCGCGCGGAAGTAGTTCAGAAAGCCTTCCGCGGAGCCGATATTCTCTACACCCTGCGTCTGGCGAGCGGACGCGAAGTGCTATCGCTGGTGCCCTCGCACCACAACCACGCCCTCGGTGAGCTGATCGGGATCCGCCTCGACGCGGACCATGTGATCGCTTTCCGTTCCGACTGATCGGGCCTGGTCCAGCGCATCGCGGCGGCCGGCGCGTGGGCGTTTGCGGAGGCGTGATGCGTTTGGGGTGGCGAAGTTTTGTTCGGGTGTGCAGTTTGGTGGCCCTGGGCTGCAGCCTGGCGTCGTCGGTCATGGCGGGCGAGGCCGGTGGGCAGCTGGAGAAGATCCGTGAGAGCAAGACGCTGCGCGTCTGCATCTGGCCCGACTACTACGGCCTGAGTTTCCGCAACCCGAAGTCGGGCACGCTGAGCGGCCTCGATACCGACATGGCGCGCGAATTTGCACGCGAGCTGAGCGTGAGCCTGCGCTTCGTCGACACCACATTTGGCCGCTTCATCGAGGATCTTGACGCCGATCGCTGCGACATCGCGATGATGGGCGTGGCGGTGACACCGCAGCGGGCGGAACGGCTCGCGCTTTCACGCCCCTACCTGCGCGGCGATGTGTATGCCGTGACCACGCGCCACAACACCCGCGTGCGCAGCTGGCAGGACATCGACCGACCGGGCACCCGCGTTGCGGTACTCGCCGGCACCTACCACGAGCCTTTGATGCGTGAGCGCCTTCAACAGGCGGAGCTGGTCGTCGTGGTGCCGCCGCGTACGCGCGAAGCGGAACTGGAATCCGGCCGGGTCGACGTCTTCATGTCCGACTTCCCCTTCACGCGCAAGATGCGCGACCACAATGACTGGGTGCGCGTGTTCGCGCCGCCGGCGCCTTACTTCCTGGTCAACTCGGCCTATGCCGTGAAGCGCGGCGACGCCGCCTGGCTGCAACGGGTGGACGCCTTCGTCGCCGCGATTCGCGCCGACGGCCGGCTGCTTGAGGCTGCGCGCCGATACGGGCTTGACCCGATGATGATCAAGGATTGAGCCGGTGCGCTGCCGCTACGATTCGTCGATGCAAGCCCTTTGCTCCAAGCCGATCGCACGCCTCGCCGGAGCCGGCCATGGGTGCTGAGGCGCGACAGATGCTGCGCGCCCGCTTGGCCGCGTTGTCCTTGCCGGCGCTGCGCCTGCCGCGCGGCATCGGCAGCGTGCTGGTGGCCTTCTGCCTGTGCGGCACGGTGGCGGTGCTGTACCACGCGAATCGCCTGCGCAACGAAGCGCTGCAGACGCACCGGATGCTGGCTGCGAACGTGGCGCGGGTGGGCGAATATCAGCTCACGCTGATGATGCAGATGATCGATCGCCAGCTTGATGCCAGCATCGCGAGCTGGCGCCGTTTGCCGAGCAACGATGTGGATGCGTTCGAGGCGCAGCTGCAGTCGGCGCTCAACGGCCTGCCGGCGATCCGTTCCCTGTCCATCGTGGCAGCGGATGGGCGACTTCTCGCCAGCAGTACGGCCGGCGCGCGTGGCCGGCGGCTCGACGCGTCGGGCATCAAGGCGTTGGGTGGCGGTAGCGACGCGACTCTGCTGCGCGTGTCAGGCGTGTGGATGGGGCGTGATCTGGGTGATGGTGCGCCCGCGGCGAATCCGGTGGATGCGCGCCTGTCGGCTTACTTCTTCACCGTCGCGAGGCCGCTCGTGGATGAGCACGACGAGGGCTATGTCGTCGCTACGGTGAACCCGGACTACTTCGTCAACCAGCTCGCCAGCCTTGGCGGGCGCGATGCCTTTGCGGTTTCGGTGTCGCGATACGATGGCCTGCTGTTGCTGGGCACTTCACCGGAAGAGATGGCGCCAGGCAGCGACCAGTCGGCGGATACGGTGTTCCGCAAGGAATTGCTGGAACGGGAAATCGGCATCGTCGACATCCCCCGCACGTCGCACAGCGGCGCATTCACGCGTGCCTTCCATGCTTCGCGGCTGTACCCGCTGGTGGTGCAGGTCGGTTTCACCGAGGCCGCCGCGCTGGATGACTGGCGCCGTGAGATGGCCAATCTCGCGTTGATGGGCGTGGGCGCGCTGGCCTTCGTGCTGCTGCTCGGGGGCCTGGTTCATCGCATGCAGGTGCGGCGCGAGCGCGAGCAGGCGAGCACCCGCGATGCGTTGGAGCTGTCGGCGCGCGTGTTCGATGCCGCCTTCGACGGCATCCTGATCACCGACGCGAAGTGCCGCATCCTGCGCGTGAACCGCGCCTTTACGCAGATTACCGGATACACCGAGGACGAAGTGCTCGGGCGCACGCCGCATGTGCTGTCGTCCGGTCTGCACGATGCGGACTTCTACCGCAGCCTGTGGCAGACGATCGGCCGTGACGGCCGCTGGCAGGGCGAACTGATGAACCGGCGCCGCTCGGGCGAACTCTATCCGGAGCATCTTGCGATCTCGGCGGTGACTGACGCGCAGGGTCGTGTCTGCAACTACATCGGCACCTTCAACGATGTCACCGAGCGGCATCGCAGCGAAGCGGCGCTGCGTTCGGCAAAGGAGGCTGCCGAGACGGCCAACCGCGCCAAGAGCCACTTCCTCGCCACCATGTCGCACGAGATCCGCACGCCGATGAACGGCATCCTCGGCATGGCGCAGCTGCTGCAGATGCCTGACCTCAGCGATGCCGAGCGTGAAGAGTACGCACGAACCGTGCTGACCTCGGGCGAAACCCTGCTCACGCTGCTCAACGACATCCTCGACCTGTCGCGCGTCGAGGCCGGCAAGCTTGATCTCACGCCGATGGCGAGCCAGCCCGCGCTATTGCTCGAAGAGACCGCCGCGTTGTTCGCCGAGGCTGCGCAGCGCAAGGGGCTGCGGATCGAAACGCACTGGGCGGGGGCGGCGGACGACACCTTCTGGTTCGATCCGGTGCGCCTGCGCCAGATGCTGTCGAACCTGCTGAGCAATGCGATCAAGTTCAGCAACCGCGGCGTGATCCGCGTCGAGGGCGAAGTGCTGACGCGTACCGCCGAGCAAGTGGAGCTGCGTTTTGCGGTGACCGATAACGGTATCGGCATTGCGCCGGACAAGCTGGCGCTGCTGTTCCAGCCCTTCAGCCAGGTCGATTCATCGAGCACCCGCGCCGCTGGCGGCAGCGGGCTGGGGCTATCGATCGTGCGCAGTCTGGCCTTGCTGATGGATGGTGACGTCGGCGTGCGCAGTGAGCCGGGCCAAGGGGCCTGCTTCTGGTTCCGCATCCGTGTGCGCCGGCAGGGGCTGGCACCCGGTGAGGCGCCGACCCTGCGCGCAGGCGTGCAGGCCTTGCCGCATTCGCACGCCGCCGGCGAGTCGCCGCTGGTGCTGGTGGTGGAAGACAGCCCGACCAATGCAAAGGTGATCGAGACCATGCTGCAGCACCGGGGCTACCGTGTGCTGGTTGCGGGGGACGGTTTGCAGGCTGCGGATCTGCTCGCAAAGGGCCGTTCGCCCGATCTGATCCTGATGGACTGCCAGATGCCGGTACTCGACGGCTTCGCCGCCACGCGCCGCATCCGCGAATGGGAGGCCGCGCTAGGGCGTGAGCGCTTGCCGATTGTGGCGCTGACCGCCAACGCATTTGCCGAGAACCGCGCGCAGTGCCTCGCCGCCGGGATGGACGATTTCCTCGCCAAACCGGTGGTCGTCAAGGCACTGGTCGAAGTGCTCGAACGCTGGCTGCCGCAGCGCGATACGGTGGCCAGCGATGCTTGATCTCACCTCGATCCTGTTCGCGACGACCCTCGTATCGCTCTGCATGGCGCTGATGCTGCGCGTGTTCATTCGCGGCTTTGATCCGCTGATGCGCGGCGCGCGCCCGATCGCCTGGGCTTGCCTGATGCTGGCCTGCGGTTCTGCGGCGAGTGCGCTACGGGTGTTGGGCAGTGAATGGGTGCCGCTTGCAATCGTGCTCGGCAACTTCGGCTCGCTCGCGAGCCAGGGGCTGATCCATGTCGGCCTTTGTCGCCTGATCGATCGCCATGCCCGCCTGCCCTATGTGGTGGCGGTACTCGCCTGCAGCTTCGTTGCCTCGCTCTGGTACACCTTTGTCGCGCCCAGTTTGGTGGGTCGCGTTGCAGTGCTGAGCGTCGGTCTCCTCGTGACGGTCTTGCTCACGTTGTGGGAGCTTTACTGCGGTCTGCGGCTGCGCCGTTCGGTGGTGACGTTGGGGCTGATGGTCACGCTTGGTGTGCTGGCCGTGGCGCTGGGTTTGCGCGCGGCCTCGGTGTGGGTGTTCCGCGATGACTTCGACCGCTTCTATACCGACTCGCCGCTGCAGCCCTTGCTGCTAGTGGTGGTGATGATCACGCTGGTGCTGGGCATCCTGATGTGCATGATGCTGCTTGGCGAGCGTGCGCTCGAACGCCTGCGCGAGAATGCCCGCCGCGAAGACTTGCTGACTGGCCTGCCGAACCGATTTGCGGCGGACGAAGCGATCGAGGCGGCGCTCGAGCGTAACGCCCCGCGCGCACGGCCGACCACGGTGGTGCGGGTCGATCTGGACAACTTCCGCCAGTTCAACGACTGGTATGGGCACGACGTGGGCGATGCGGTGCTGCGCCATGTCACTACCTGCATCCGCAATGTGATGCCGCGTGGCGGCCTGCTCGCGCGCTGGGGCGGCAAGGGCTACATCGTCGTGATGCCGGATGCCGGGCCGGAGCAGGGCGCGGGCCTCGCGCGCGACGTCGTGCTGGAAATCAGCCTCAGCCCGCTCGAACTGGGCCACTTCGACATCGAGATCGCTGCGTGCGCCGGCGTTGCGTGCTCGATGCGCAGCGAATCAACGACCGATGCGCTGATGCTCAGTGCCGAGGCTGCGCTGGACCACGCGCGCCGCAACCCGGACGGCACGTCCGGCGTGCGCGAGCTTGATTGAAGCCAGCGCGCGGGGTGTCCGCGGCCGGTAAGATCAGCACTTGCCCCGGTTCGCGATCTCATGACACCTCATCCCGCACAGCGTTTCGAAAACTTCGCCCAGCTCGCGCTGACGATCGGCCTTGTGGCAGGTTGCTGGCTGGTGCTCGCACCCTTCATCGTGACGATCCTTTTCGCCACGGTGGTCGCGCTGTCCACCTGGCCGCTCTACACCGGCGTGCTGCGTCTGTTGCGCGGGCGGCGCACGGTGGCGGCGGCGCTGATGTGCCTTGGCTGTGTGCTGGCAATCGTGGTTCCGATCGTGGTGGTCACCAGCTCAGCGGCGGAGGGCTTGCAATGGCTGTTCGGGCTGATCCGCGCGCGGATCGACAGCGGCCCCGTGCAGGTGCCGGAATGGGTGCGCAGCCTGCCCTTGCTGGGGGATTCAATCGCCAACTACCTGCAGACGCTGCTGAGCAGCCGCGAAGCAATGGTGGGGCTCGGCCACCGAATGATCGAACCGGCGCGCGCCTTTGGCCTGAAGATCGTCGCTGCGCTCGGCGTGGGGGTGGTGCAGGTGTCGCTCGCGGTGTTTGTGTTGTTCTTCCTGTATCGCGATGGCCCGGCACTGCATGGCGCGATCGAGCGCATGGTCGAACGGCTGTACGGCGAAACCGGCCGCGAGTTGCTGACCACCGCACAGAAAACTGTTTTCGGCGTGATGCTCGGCATGGTGGGTACCGCGCTGGCCCAGTCCCTGGTGGCTGCGCTGGGTTTCACGATTGCCGGCGTGCCGGCGCCGGTGTTGCTTGCTTCGCTGGTGTTCCTGCTGTCGATGGTTCCGGTTGGCCCGCCCCTGGTCTGGGGCGGGGCGGCCTTGTGGCTGTACGACCGTGGCGAACTTGGCTGGGCCATCTTCATGGTGCTGTACGGTGTGCTCGCGATCAGCTCGGTCGACAACATCGTCAAGCCGCTGCTGATCGCACGCACGTCGAGCCTGCCACTGCTGGTTGCGGTGCTCGGCGTGTTCGGCGGCGTGCTGGCCTTCGGTCTGGTCGGGCTGTTCCTCGGTCCGACGCTGCTCGCGCTGGGCATCAGCCTGACGCAGCGCTGGCTCAATCTGCGCGACCCCTCCGCACACTGAGTGACGGATCGCCGCATGAATTCGAACGGAGCAACACGATGAAGCAAGGATTGATCGCACTGGCCCTCGCCGCGCTGAGCAGTACGGCGCTGGCCGCGTCGCTGCCCGAAGTGATCAGCTACAAAAACCCCTCCTGCGGCTGCTGCGGCGGCTGGGCCGCCCATATGCGGCAGGCCGGCTTCAAGGTGACCGAGAAGCCGGTCGAGGACATGGACGCGATCAAGCGTCGCCTTGGCGTACCGGCTGCCGCCGCCTCGTGCCATACGGCCACGGTGGGCGGCTATGTGGTCGAAGGTCATGTGCCTGCGGCCAGCGTCAAACGCCTGCTTGCCGAGAAACCCAAGGTCGCCGGGATTGCCGCGCCGGGCATGCCGGCTGGGTCGCCCGGCATGGAGGGCAGCGCCGAGCCGCCGTACGAGGTGGTCAGCTTCACGCGCGAGGGGGCACTGAAACCCTACGCACGCTACATCGGCACTCGCCAGCAGTAGCCAGCCCACTGCGCCGCGTCGCGGCGTTTCGCTTTGCATTCCGCGAGCATCGGGTCTAGCTTGGAGAATCCCCTCTCCGGCAGACGCACACATGCTCAAAGGCGATCCGGCTCCAGCATCGAGTGCAGTGGCCACAGGTGGCGCACGCATTTCTCCGCGTGGCGCGCTGTTCGTGTTCAGCCTCATCTGGCTGGCGGCCAGCACGGCGCTGGGGCTCTCGCAATCGCTGCGGCCCGACCCGCTCAACGCGCCGGCCTTCATGACGCTGGATTGGTGGCGCTACCCGGTCGAGCGCAACGCGGCGCTGCGCCTGCCTTTGATTGGCGGCACGCTGCGCGGCCTGCATGTGGCCGACGACGGCGTGCGTGTCTGGGTGGTGGGCGACGCGGGCTTGATCCTGCATTCGATCGACGGTGGCTTGAGCTGGTCGCGTCAGCATCTGTCGGGCGAACCGGGTGCGCAGCTGCCTGCCAGTGAGCCGCCCGCCGCGAAGGCCTCTTGGCTCGGGCTGATCTCCGAGGCGCAGGCGGCGGCGCTCGGCTACGATCCCAAACAGCAAGCCGCCCAGCAGCCACTTCAGACCAAGGTGCCTGACAAGTCGCAGGGCGGCGTCGCTGCGTCGGTGCCGAAAGAGGGGGCCGTAGGGCCTACCGGCGTTGTGGTGCCGTCGAATGCGCTGCAGCGGAGGGATGTCGGCGCCGGCAACGCGCCGGCAGCGAACGATCCGCCGGTCGTCGAACAGCAGGCACCCACCCCTGTTCAGTCGACACCCGTACAGCAAGCCGCGCCGGCCAAACCCGTCGAACCGCCGGCATTGAACGCGATTGCATTCGATGCCGCAGGCCAGCGCGGCCTGCTCGGTGCCGCCAACGGCGTGCTGTACGGCAGCCGCGACGCCGGCGTGAACTGGGAAGCGCTGGTGCGTGTCGATGGCGCAATCCTCGCCGTCGCGCTACGGCCCGATGGTGCGCAATGGATGGTGAGCCGCAACGGCGTGCTGTACCGCTTCGAGGCGGCCAGCAACAGCTGGCGCATCCACGCGGAACTGGGTGCGCTTGCGGACGCCGCGATCGATGCGGCGAGTGGTCGGGTGATGCTGCTCACGACCGATGCGCGCACGTTCGAGAGCAGCGATGGCGGTACCAACTGGCGCGAAGGCACGGCACCGCTCGGTGGCCGCGGCCGCATTCTGCAATTGCGTGCCGATGGCGAAACCTGGGGCGGTCAGCGCGGCATGTGGCTGGTGCGCACCGCGGCGTCGCCCTATGCCTTGGGTGCCCCCGCGGGTACCAAGGTGCCGGATGTCGCGCTGCGCGCGGTGCGCAGCGGCGGTGGCCGGCTGTTTGCGGTGGGCGAATCGGGCAGCATCTATCGCCAGGCGCAGGGGGCCGCGCAGTGGCTGGCGCTATCGGCCGGTGCTGCGGGCGCGCTGCGCGAGATCCGCATTGATGCGGGCGGTAGTGGCAGCGCGCTGGGCGCCGGCGGCATCCGCTATGCCACGCAGGACAGCGGGCGTAACTGGCAGCCGCAGGGGGCTCGCTACCAGCGCTGGCCCGCGCCGTGGCTGTGGCTGGCGTGGCTGCTCGGCTTGCTGGGGCTTGCCGCCGCGGCCCTGCGCCGCCCGCCGCCGCAAGCCAGCGCTGTGACCGACACCGCGGCAGACGCCTTCGTATCCGACAAACCGCTCGCCGCAGCGCGTGAAGATCGGCTCGACTTCGCGCCCCTCGCGTGGGGACTTTCTGCCTTCCTGCGCAACGAGAAGACCGATGCGCCGCTGACGATCGCGATCACCGGCGACTGGGGCAGCGGCAAGAGTTCGCTGATGGGTCTGTTGCAGGAAGACCTGTCGCGTTTCGGCGTGCGCTGCGTGTGGTTCAACGCGTGGCATCACCAGAAAGAGGAAGCCCTGCTGGCGGCATTGCTGACCTCGATTCGCGACCAGGCGATTCCGGGCTGGCTGAGCCTCGAAGGCATCGAATACCGCGTGCGCCTGCTGTGGACGCGGGGGCGCCGCTACTGGCCGATGTCACTCGCGGTCGCCTTCTCGGTTGGGCTGTTCGGCTGGACGCTGACCCACCCCGGCACGGTGCTCGACAACTGGCTCACGCTGGCGAACGACCTGTGGTCTGCGCTGAGCGACGACAAGGCCAAGCCCGACCCCGACTCACTCGTTGCCCGTCTGCGCGCCATGGGGCTGGCGGCCGGTGCGCTGGCGCCGCTGGTGGGCGCGCTGCTGCGGATGCGCGCCTTTGGCGTGGACCCGGCCGCACTTGCTGCATCGATCTCGTCGCGCGCATCGGTGAAGGACCTCGGCTCGCAGGCGAGCTTCCGGCAGAAGTTCGCCGATCAGTTCCGCGAAGTGACCGCCGCGCTGGAGCCGCGGACGATGCTGATCCTGATCGACGACCTCGATCGCTGCAAACCCGAGGCGGTGCTCGAAGTGATGGAGGCGGTGAACTTCCTCGTCTCGTCCGGGCGCGTCTACGTCGTGCTGGGCATGGCACGTGCACGCGTCGAAGCCTGCGTCGGCCTTGCGTTCGAGAAAGTCGCCCATGAGCTTGTCGAGGCCGAAAGCGCCAAGGCCGCGGCCGAGTTGCCGGGCGAGGACAAGGATGCGCGCGCCCGTCGCGTGCGCCGTGAATACGCACAGCAATACCTCGAAAAACTCATCAACATCGAGGTGCCGGTGCCGAAGCTCGATCCAACGCGCAGCGCCCATCTGCAGGACGAGGATCGCGCAGCGTCGAGCGGCTTCGCATTGCCGCCGGCGGTGCAGCGGCTGTGTCGCCTGTGGCCGGCACTGGTTGCCGCCTGCGCGATCTGGGCTGGTGCATGGCTGGGTTCGCAACTGCCGGTGGCGGTGCAACGCGCGCCGGAGCCTGCCGTGCCGGCGACAACGCTTGTCGCCAACACCGCGGCAAGGCCGATTGCATCATCGCCCCTCGGCGCGGTTTTGCCTGCCGAAAGCGAACAGGGGCCGGTGTTCTTCATCGCTGCGGCACTGCCGCCGAAGGGTTGGGGCAGCGTCGGAGTTCTGTTGCTGGTGGCGGCGGGGCTGACCGGGCTTGGCATGGTGCGGCGGCCCAACCCGGTGGTGCGCGACTCCCCCGCGTTCCGTGACGCACTGGCGATCTGGAACCCGGTCGTCGCGACGGCCCTGCGCACCCCGCGTGCGGTGAAGCGCTATCAGAACCGGGTGCGCTATCTCGCGATGATGGCGCGCAACAGCCGCCGCGCACCCACGCTGCGCGACGAGATCCGCATGTGGCTGCTGCGCCAGCGGGATGCCGCCCAGCCGCTGGCGAGCGGCGACCCCTCGCCCGAACTCGTTGCGATCGGTGCGCTCGACAAGGCGGCAGCCGGCTGGGAGTCCGCCGCGAGTCCGGCCGAAGTGCTCGCACGGATCGACTCGACCGAGCTGCGCGAGATGCTCAAGGCAGCTTTCGATGCGCATGCCAAACGCTTTGATCTGGCTGCGGTGCGCAGTTTCGTGCCGCAGTTCCGGCAGCTGGCGAGCGGCGTGCGGATGGAGGCGGCGCCATCCACGGCACCGGCCGGCGCGCCAGTCGCAAAGAGGTAGCGCGATAACCCGTGCGATTGAATCAGGTCTTACATCTGACTGTTGACCTCGCTTAAAAAGGGCGACCAACCCGAGGACTATCGTCAGCGCAACGGTGTTTCGTCATCACGCCAACCGGCGCCTGACGGATCGACCGTCAGTGACGCTCGCACGCGCCGGGGCAAGCCTCCGAATCCGCCCCCCCACGTCCAACGCCAGGACGGCCAGATGGTGTCAGGTGCCCTTCAGGGAGAGGGAGCCATGACCACCTATGTGTATCCGTTCGAGAGCGGCGACGGCAAGAACAAGATGCTGCTCGGCGGCAAGGGCGCAAACCTCGCCGAGATGACGCAGATCGGGCTGAACGTTCCGCCCGGCTTCACGATCACCACCGAAGCCTGCCTCGCCTACCTCGAACACGATGTGCTGCCCGACGGCGTGATGGACGAAGTGCGCGCTGCAATGCGCGAACTCGAACAGAAAACCGGCAAGGGTTTCGGCTCCGCAACGAACCCGCTGCTGGTGTCGGTGCGCTCGGGCTCCGCGATGTCGATGCCCGGCATGATGGACACCATCCTCAACCTGGGCCTCAACCCGGCCACGCTCGATGGCCTGATCCACCAGACCGACAACCCGCGCTTCGGCTACGACGCCTGGCGGCGCTTCGTGCAGCTCTACGGCAAGATCGCGCTCGGTGTGCCGGACGAACTGTTCGACGAAGCGATGAGCACGCTGAAAGCCAAGGTCGGCGCCGCGCAGGATGTCGACCTCACTGCACCGCAGCTGAAGGATCTCGCGCAGACCTACATCGGCATCGTCGAGCAGCACACGGGGCACCCGTTCCCGACCGACCCGATGCAGCAGCTCGAAATGGCGATCGCGGCGGTGTTCCGCTCCTGGATGGGCAAGCGCGCGGTCGACTACCGGCGGCAATTCAAGATCACGCCCGAGATGGCCAACGGCACTGCGGTAAACGTGTGCACCATGGTGTTCGGCAACATGGGCAACGACTCGGCCACCGGCGTCGGCTTCACGCGCAACCCGGCCACCGGCGAGAACCTGATCTTCGGCGAATACCTCACCAATGCGCAGGGCGAAGACGTGGTTGCCGGCATCCGCACGCCGAAACCGATCGCCGAGATGCAGCAGGAAATGCCGCGCCTGCACGCCGAGCTGATGGAGCTGCGCAACAAGCTCGAAGCCCACTACAAGGAAGTGCAGGACTTCGAGTTCACGATCGAGAAGGGCCGCCTGTACGCGCTGCAGACCCGCAACGGCAAGATGAACGCGCGCGCGATGGTGGTGACTTCGGTCGAGATGGCCAGCGAGGGTGTAATCACCCGAGAGCAGGCCCTGCTGCGGGTGAACCCGGCGCTGCTCGAACAGCTGATGGTGCCAACCCTTGCACCGGGTGCCAACGCGGTCGCATTGGCAACCGGCCTGCCGGCCTCGCCGGGTGCTGCCTCCGGCCGGGTGGTGTTCGATGCCGATACCGCAGAAGCGCGCGGCAAGCTTGGCGAGAAGATCATCCTGGTGCGTGAAGAGACCAAGCCGGAGGACATTCACGGTTTCTTCGCCGCGCAGGGCATCCTCACCGCACGCGGCGGCAAGACCTCACATGCGGCAGTGGTCGCGCGTGGCATGGGCAAGCCGTGCGTATCGGGTTGTGCGGCGATCCAGATCGATGTGCATGCGCGCAAGGCGCGCGTCGGTGACGCCGAGTTCGTCGAAGGCGATGTGATCACGATCGACGGCAGCACCGGCAAGGTCTACGCCGGCCGCATTCCGACCGTCGAAGCCGAGTTCTTCGACGAATTGCAGACGCTGCTCGAATGGGCAGACGAAGCGGCAACGCTGAAGGTGCGTGCCAACGCCGATACGCCGAACGATGCTGCGCGCGCACGGCGCTTCGGCGCCGTCGGTATCGGCCTGTGCCGCACCGAGCGTATGTTCAACGACCCCGGCCGCTTGCCCGTGGTGCAGGAAATGATCCTCGCCGATACGCCGGAAGAACGGCAGGACGCGCTTGATCGCTTGCTGCCCTTCCAGCGCGAAGACTTCAAGGGCATCTTCCGCGCGATGGACGGCCTGCCGGTCACCGTGCGCCTGCTCGACCCGCCGATCCACGAGTTCCTGCCGACTGCGTCGCAGCTCGAATTCGAGATCGACCACCTGCGCAACCTCAAGCGCGCGGTGCGCGGCATGAACGAGCTGCCGGAAACCCTGCGCATGCTCGATCCCGAGCTGCACCACGCCTACGTCGACAGCCTCGACCACCTCAACGCGAACCTGGTGCAGTACGAGCAGCAACACCGCTTCGATGCGCTGATCGCGCGGCGCGAGGCGATGCTGCGCAAGGTGCATGCCTTGCACGAAGTGAACCCGATGCTCGGCCATCGCGGCGTGCGTCTCGGGCTGACCAATCCCGAGATCTACACGATGCAGATCCGTGCGCTCTTCGAAGCGGCGGCGGGCAGCCTGCGCGAAGGCGTGACGGTCAACGCCGAGATCATGGTGCCGCAGGTATGCACCAAGGAAGAGCTGGTGCGCGTGAAGGCGATCTTCGACACCGAACTCGACCGCGTCGCGGCGCTGCTGGGCGAACGACCGCATGTGCGTTTCGGCACGATGATCGAGGTGGTGCGGGCCTGCGTACGGGCTGGCAGCCTTGCACGGATCGCGGAATTCTTCAGCTTCGGCACCAACGACCTGACGCAAGCCACTTTCTCGTTCTCGCGCGAGGACGCGGAGAACAAGTTCCTGCCCTTCTATCAGGAATCGAAAATCCTGCGCGAAAACCCCTTCGAGGTGCTCGACGTAAAAGGGGTGGGTCGCCTGATGCAGATGGCGGTGCAGTGGGGCCGCGAAGTGCGGCCCGATCTGAAGGTCGGCATCTGCGGCGAGCAGGGCGGTCAGCCCGATTCCGTGCGCTTCTGCCACGCGATCGGCCTGAGCTACGTGTCGTGTTCCGCCCCGCGCGTGCCGATCGCCCGCTTGGCGGCAGCGCAGGCCAAACTGCGCGAGAAGGAGTACAGCACCAGCGTGTTTGACTAGACCGGTTTGGAAGGAGAGTGGGCGCGTTCCGGTTTCGGCCGGACGCGCTTCTTTTTTGGGCCGAAGGGCTGTTTTGCACAAACCGCATCCGACCAGCACCGTCGTCGACCGGCCCAGTGGATAAGCAACATCCATACGGCGCGCGGGTTCCCGAAGGCTGCGCTTTCGGTAGTTGCCCCGCACCGCAAAAACCCGGAACATCCCCGCCCTTTTGGTCGACACGCATGTCGGCCAAGCGGCAGCGAACAGGCGGACAAAGCAATGGGTTTCAAAGAGACGGTTCCCGAATTCAAGATGATCGACGTGGCGAAGATCGTGCCGGACCCGGCACACCCACGTCGCCAGTTCGATGAGGCGGGCATCAAGCGCCTGGCAGATTCGATCACTGGCGTCGGCCTGATCCAGCCCGTGGTTGTGCAGCCGGCCGATGCCGAGGGCAAGTACCGTCTGATCGTTGGCGAGCGCCGCTTGCGCGCGGCCTTGCTCGCAGGTGATGCCGAGATTCCGGCGCTTGTGCGTGCCTGCGCGCCGAACGAAACGTTGGAAGTGCAGGTATTCGAGAACCTCGGGCAGGGCGTGCGCTTGCCGTTGGCTCCGCGCGAGATGGCGCAGGCCTTGAAGGCGATCGCGCGCGGCTTCGAATCGCCCGAAGCCGCGGCCGAGCATTTCGGCCAGCCGGCCACCTGGCTGGAACAGAAGACAGCGCCGGCGAATCTCTCGCCGAAGGTCGAGGCGCTGCTCGAATCCGGCCAGATCACCAGCTGTACCACCGCGGTTCAGCTCGACAAGCTCGCCCAGAAGAACGAAGCGCGGCTCGATGCGCTGGTTGCCGAACTGGAGCAGGGTGAGAAGCTGCCGAAGAAAGTGCTCGAAGCGGTGCTGGTTGAGGAAGGCGTGAAGCGCGGCAAGAAGAAGGCTGATGCCGACGCGATCGAGCCTGCGGCGCAAGCGGTCGTCGCCGCGCCGGCGCCGACTGCGTCTGCGAGTGCTGCGCCCGCGGCGCCCAGCACCGGGCGGCGAGTGAACCCCGGCAAGGTGCGCATGGTCGCGCAGATCCTCGGCCTTGATGCGGGCGACGAAGAGGCGGTGCTGGACCGCTTGATCGACGAATTCCTCGCGCTCAAGGGCGAGGGCAACCCGCCCTTCTGATCACGCGCTACAGTGGCAAGCAGCGCGCCGGCGTTCGGTGCGCGCCTGCTGCATAAGCCCTCCGACCATGCGTATCGAAGACATCCGCGCGCGCCTGCTTGCGCTTGGCGCCAAACCGATCCACGAACAGCGTTTGCTGCGTGCGTGGGCGAACGCGCAGCCGATCGACAGCGGCCCGCACAAGGCGGAAGACTTCCTGCCGCTCGCGCTGCGTAACGCGTTGCCGGCCCTGAGTGCCGATCTCGCGGGCCTTGCGCGCCTGCGCTCTGAACATCCGGGCGAAGACGGCTCGGCGCGTCTGCTCGTCGAGCTTGCCGACGGCCAGACGGTTGAGAGCGTGCTGCTGCCGCGCGATGGCCTGTGCGTATCGACGCAAGTCGGCTGCGCTGTCGGCTGCGTGTTCTGCATGACGGGCCGTGACGGGCTGCTGCGCCAGGTCGGCAGCGCCGAGATCGTCGCGCAGGTGGTGCTCGCGCGCAGCCGGCGTTTCGTCAAGAAGGTGGTCTTCATGGGCATGGGCGAGCCCGCCCACAACCTCGATAATGTGTTGGAGGCCATTGAGCTGCTTGGCACGGCCGGGGGCATCGGCCACAAGAATCTGGTGTTCTCGACGGTGGGCGATCCGCGGGTGTTCGAGCGTCTGCCGCAAGGCCGCGTGAAACCGGCGCTCGCGCTGTCGCTGCACACGACGAAGGCGGATCTGCGTGCGCAACTACTGCCCCGCGCCCCGCGCATCGACCCGGCTGACCTGGTCGAAATGGGGGAGCGTTACGCCCGCAGCACTGGCTATCCGATCCAGTATCAATGGACATTGATTGATGGCGTCAACGACGGCAACGATGAGCTCGAAGGCATCGTTCGGCTGCTCGCCGGCAAGTACGCGATCATGAACATGATTCCCTACAACACGGTGCCGGAACTCGAATTCAAACGTCCAGCTTGGGAACGTGCCACCGCCATCGCACGCACGCTGCACCAGCGTGGCGTGCTGACCAAACTGCGCAACTCGGCCGGTCAGGATGTCGACGGCGGCTGCGGCCAACTGCGCGCGCGAGAGATCGAAAAGGGCCGCGCCGAACGCGAGCAGCGCATCGCGAGCCGGCGGATTGCGATCGTGCCGCGACACGGTGACGACGCGATTTGACGTTGCTTGTGCACACGTTGATCGCGCGGTTGCCGACGCGGCCGCCTCAAGCCGTGGCGTGTTGATCGAAGTCGAGCAGTGCTGATCAGGCGCTGCTTGCTCAGGCAATCACCGGATCAAGCGACGCGCTCCTTCCGAACCACGACCTGACGCTGAATCGGACGCTCCACCTCTGTTGACTTGAGCGTACGGACCAGTACGGCTGACATAAATCAGACCATCAGATTTAACCCTGAAAAGTGTGTTGATATTGAGGTTCAACCTTGTTGTAATCCGCCCACGATTCATTGTGCTGAAGGCCAAGCCATGTCATGGAATGCCTGCGGGAAAATTGTGTTGCTGGCGTGTGTCGCCATGCTCAGTTTCACCGCGCTTGCGGAAGAGAACGAACCGAAGGGGCCTTCTCCACAGATGCTGGAGAAGATACGGAAGAAGAACGATGAGTGCTTTGCCTGCCACAGCGAGGAAGGGCTAAAGCACCCGCCGCAGGAAGGCATGGATCTGAAGAAGTTGCGCGGCCTGTTGCGCGACAAGGAAGCCTTCCATGCATCAGACCACCAGCGTCTGGCCTGCACCAAGTGCCACAACGAAGGCTACGACGACTTCCCGCATGAGCCGGACGCGAAGGAGTCGACCAGCAGCTGCCCGGACTGCCACCAGAAGAAGGCGGACCATGCGCAGGCGCAGTTCGACAAGTCGGTGCATGCCAAGAACCTGTCCGACAAATTCACCTGCACGACTTGCCACAATCCGCATGTGATGCGGCGCGCCGACAAACTCGGTGATCCGAAGAAGATCGTGGAGCAGGACAACCGCGTCTGCCTTGGCTGCCACGATTCGGATGAGCGATTCGCACAATTTGCGCCGGAGAAGAAAGACCGCCCGCTGATCGACGACATCCACAAGTGGCTGCCGAACACGCGTGCGCACTGGAAGGCCGTGCGCTGCGTGGAGTGTCACACCCCGGTCGTTGCGGCTAACGAGCCGATCTCGCATGAGATCCTCGACAAGAAGCGCGCAGAGAAGAAATGCGTGACCTGCCACAGCCGCGATACGCAGCTCAAAGTTCGCCTCTATCGTCACCTGGCGAGCGAGGAGCAGAACAAGTTCGGTTTTGCGAATAGCGTGGTGCTGAACGAGAACTACGTGATCGGCGCGACACGCAACCCGCTGGTCGACAAGCTGATGATCGGGCTCGCTGCACTGACCCTGTTTGGCGTTTTGGGCCATGCCGCCCTGCGCGTCGTGATGCACTACCTGCGCCGGAGAAACAAGAATGACTGATGAACGCCGTCATGATGATGACCGCCGGCACCAAGAGCGCCGCATTGGTGACCGACGTACCGGAGCCGAAGGGGTGCGGATCTACATCCTGCCGGGCTGGGTGCGCGCCTGGCACTGGACGAACGCGATCCTGATCCTCACGATGATTGCGACCGGCTTCAGTCTGCACTACGCGGACGCGAAGATCCCGGTGGTCGAGTTCTCGCTCGCCGTGCGGATCCACAACACTGCGGGTGTGCTGCTGGTGGCGCTGTGGAGCTTCTTCGTGATTGCCAACGCGGTGACCGGCAACTGGTGGCAGTTCGTGCCGAAGCCGCCGGGCATTCTGGAGCGCTGTATCAAGCAGACGCGGTACTACATGTGGGGCGTTTTCAAGGGCGAACACGAACCGTACCCGGTGACGCCCGAAGAGAACTTCAACGCACTGCAGGCGCTGACCTACTGGTTCATGATCTACATCGTATTGCCGCTACTGGTGGTGACCGGGCTGATCTTCCTCTACCCGCAGTACGCGCCGAAGGAGATGTTCGGCGTCGACGGGCTGTTCCCGATCGCGGTGGTGCACTACGTGTGCGCGACGATTGTCGCGACCTTCATCGTTGCTCACGTCTATCTCTGCACCTTCGGCAAGAAAGTCAGCACCACCTTCAAGACCATGATTACCGGATGGCATGAGCACTGACCCGGTATGTTTGAAACACCCATAGGAGAGTACGCATGAAAACGAAACTGATCGTTGGGGCTTTCAGCCTGTTTGGCGCACTGGCACTTGCACCGGTGGCGCACGCCGCGGACGCTGCTGCTGCCCAGGCGCTGGCGAAGAAAGAAGGCTGCCTGAAGTGCCACGCCATCGACAAGAAGAAGGAAGCCAAGTCCTTCACCGACATCGGCAAGAAGTACGCGGGGAAGGCCGATGCCGAGGCCAAGCTGCTGCACCACATCACCTCCGGCGAGAAGGTGAAGATGGAAGACGGCACCGAGGAAGATCACAAGATCATCAAGACCAAGGATGCGGCGGAGCAGAAGAACCTGATCGACTGGATCCTGTCGCTCAAGTAATCCGACGCAGCAGAAGCAAAGCCCGCCGCGGTGCAGACCCGGCGGGCTTTTTATTTCTCTTGGCGGATTCGTCGCGGGGGAGTCGCGACGCGTGCGATGGCCGATCGGCCGAAAAGCAAAACGCCCGCACTTTGCCTGAGCGGGCGTTTTGGTGAAGCGCGGTTCGCGTCTCAGAAGCTGTAACGCACCGCCATGCGAACGACGTTGACGTTGTAGTGCGGCGCTTCTTCGCCGAGTGCCAACAGGTTCGGCACAGCGGTCGGCGTCACGCCGTCGTAGCGCCAGTCGCGCGAGCGGTATTCCTCATGCCACACGCCTCCGGTGATCGACATGTTGCTCTGCAGGCGGTAGGTCGCATACAGCTTCACGCTGTCGAGGTTGGTCGTCGCGGTCGGGAAAGGCGGATCGCTCGGCCCTGCGTTCACGACCACGTCGCTGCGCGAGCTGGTGTGGCTGACGTCGGCTCCGAGTTCAAGCTTCCCGTCCATCGCTACATGCTTGATGCCGAAGCCGATGACGTCGATCTCGTCGCTGTTGCGTGCCCACCAGTTCGGCAGTGTTGCGCTGGAACTGCCCGCCTGATTGGAGCGAAGGCGCTCCGAGGCCGCGAAGAGCTGCACCTGCGTATGTTCGCCGATCGCTGCGGACAGGTCTGCGCCGTAGCTGTCACTGCGTGCATCGGTCAAGCCGACTTGCGAATTGCGGTAGTCGTCTTCCGAGTAGTCGTAGTGCAGCCCAATCGTGATGCCTTCCATCGCTGTGATGTCGGCACGCACGCCCGCGGTGTCACGCCAACGGTCGGCGAGGTTGTACTTGCGCATGTACGGGTTCTCGGCGGGCGACACCCAGGTCGCAGACCCATAGCCGGAGTTCGTGCGCTCGGCGTGCGCCAACCTGAGCGAAACCGAGAGGTACTCCTGAACCTGCGCGGCGACGCGTCCCCACACGGTGCCTTCGCGCGTCTTCACGGTGTCTTGCAGGGTGCGCATGCGGTCGTCTTCATCCGCACCGATCGATGTCTTCAGCCAGCTCGGGCCGAGGTAGTCCGCGTTGATCTTGTAGCGATCCTGCTTGTACGAGAAAGGCTGGTTGCTGCGCGTGGTGGTGCCGACAAACATGTCGGTGGCCACCATGGGGTAGGCGAGGCTGTCGGTCTGGTTGTCGTGTTCGTCGCGCACGTAAACCGCGTTGATCCGAAGCTGCGTGATCGGGTTGTACGCGAGCCGGAAGCTGCCGTTGAATGTGCCGACCTTCCCGTTGAGGGAGGACGCCGGCAGCGCCGGGATGGAGGGCGCAAGCGCAGCGTTCTGCGTGACGGGCAGGTATGAGGAATCCTGCGTCATGCGTCCGAAGGCGACATCGGCGCTGGCGCGCAGTTGCGGCAGGATTTCGTAGGTGCCGGACGCGAGCAGTTGATGGAACTGGTTGTCGGGTGGCAGTGCAAGCTGGCCGGCGGTCGCACCGGTAACGACCGGCGTGAACGGATTTGCCCAGGTCAGCGAGTCCTCGTTATTGCGGAACAGCGAACCGTGATAAGCGAGCGACAGTTGCCACTTCTGCGTGACGTACCCGGCCGAGACTTCGATCTGGTCAGTGGTCTGGTCCACCGGCGCCACGAGTTGCGACGAGGTGTTGTAGAACGATCCGGCAATCCGCTGCGTGCCGTCGCGCACATCGCGCCGCACCTTGACGCTGGTGGTCCAGTGCTCGTCGCCGAGCCAGGCGGCTTCGGCGTCGATCCGCGAGCGCTTGAATCCGATATCTACGGTATTGAGGCTACCGGCCGGAAGATCAGCAGTGGTTGCGATCGGGAAGCCTGCGGGCAGACGCAGCACCTCACTGCCGGCGCCAAGGAAGGGCGTCGCGCCGCTGTCCGAGGTGTAGTGCGGGATCTCGGCGTAGCCGAAGCGCGCCGAATAGCGTCCTTCCTGGCGTACGCGCGCGTCGATTGCACGTGTATCGATACCGAGATCGCTTGCCTGGAAGCTGCCGCTGAACCCGCTGTCGTTGCGATAACGGCCTTCGCCGCCGGCGATGATGTACGGGCCTTGTTGGTCTAGGCCGGTGTAGTTGCCGAAGGTTTTTGAGTCCTCGGTAACGCTGCCGAGGCCAGCCTCCACCGTGGTGCTGGCGCTCGCTTTCTCGAACGGGCAGGACTCGCAGGTCCACTGTGAGGTGTCCACTGCCAGCGCTGTGCCGCTGGTGGTGATCGTCAGCGCGCCGAGCGCGCAGAGCAGGAACAAGGGACTGAATGGTTTCATGGCCGCGTCCGTTCTCGCAGAGAGGTTACGCATGTACTCATGGTGAATGTTCGATCGCCGTTCAACGCAGCAGCTTCGCGCCGGCCGGATGGTTGGAGCCGTGCACCTGCGCGTGGCAGTTCGTGCAGCCGCCGGCGACAACGAAAATCGAGCCCCCACCGCCGTTGCCGGGCAGCGCTGCGCCCGTGCGCGGCACCGCCGGGTGGCCCGCCACCGAGTGGCAGGTCTGGCACAAGCTGGTAGTGCTCTTCGTCAGCATGGCTGGGCGAACTGATCCGTGGCTGGTATGGCAGAGGCCGCAGTCTTCCGTGACGGGTGCGTGTTCCCACAGCAACGGGCCACGTTTTTCTGCGTGGCAGCTGTAGCAGGTCTGGTTCAGCGTGGGCTTCTTGAGCATCGCCTGCGTGCCGGAACCGTGCGCGTTGTGGCAGTCGCTGCAGGCCATCAGACCAAAGCGAACCGGGTGCGACGACGCTTTCTGGAAGTCGATGCGTTCGGACTTGTGGCAGCGGAAGCAGACATCCGGTTCGGTCTTCTTCGCCAGCACCGGGTCCTTATCGACGTGCAGCTTGTGGCAGTCGGTACATGCCAGCTGGCTACGGTCATGGGCCTCGGCATGCCAGGCATTGCGCGAGCGGTTCTGGTGGCAAGACAGGCAGACGGCATTGCGCTCGGCAGGCGTGTAGAACGAGTTCGCCTTGAGACTGTTGATCGTCTGGATCTTCTTGCTCTTCTGCGTGGAGTGCCGGTCGCCGGGGCCGTGGCAGGCCTCGCATTGCAGCCCCTTGGGGCCGAACGGGCTATGCGCGTCACCGCGCTGGCCGTGTTTGTTCTTGAAGATGCCGGCGGTCGTGAAGTTCGCGGTGTCGCTGTCGGCGTCGTGGCATTCAAGGCAGGTGTCCGCACCCTTCTTGCTGTACTCGGTGCCGGGGCTCGCGATCGCGGTGGGCGCAGCGGCAGTAGCGGGCGCGGCCTCTTCGGCGAAAGCCAGGCTTTGCCACGCCAGGCCAGCCAGCACAAGCGCGGTGGAGAACACTGATTTGGCGAGGTTCATCGATGTCTGCCCGTTCGTCTTGGTTCGTCTTGTTCCGATACAGCTTCGCCTAGCCCTTGGAGCTCAGCTTGGTCTTCTGTATCGCGATGATCTTGTGTTTGTTGGCGACGTAGATGCCGGTGGGTAGCCCGGCTGTCGTGACCAGATCGGTCTTTGTCTTGAACGGACGCGCGGCAATGATCCGATCCGCCTCCGCATCTCCGACGCCATACAGCGTTTTGAGTTGTGCCTTGCTTGCGCTGTTGATGTCGATCAGCGGCGCGGGTTTCTGTGTGGCCTTCTTGCTGCTCTGAGCTTGCTGCGGGTGGCCCGCGGGCAGGGCCTCAGTGCTTGTGCTGGCCGTTGCCGCGAACCCAGCGCCAGCCATCAACCACAAGCCGGTGGCAATCACCACGCTGCGGCCCGCACGACACGATTTATGGGTCTCTTTGGCCATGCTCATCTTTGCTTGTTCGGCTTTGACTGCCGCGTATTTGCGAAACAGCCCCGCCTGGGTGGAACCGGATGCGGCGACCCGCCGCATCCGTGTTGCGCGCCCGATTGTTACTTCGAGTGCATCGCCTTGATGTCACCCACACGGCCGGCGGCATGGCAGACCATGCAAGTCTCGGTAGTGCCCAGCGCCGCACTGCGTGCCGCGTACACCGAACCGCCGTTCGCGGTGATGTGCGACTGAGCCAGCGACGAGTCGTGGCACGCGAAGCAGGCGGTGGTGATCGGAGAGATCACCGCGGTAGTCGCTGCTGCTGCGGTCGAGGTGCCGGTGCCCGCGCTGTAGCTGAAGCCAGAGCCGTAGTTGTACACGTTGTCCTTGACGACATACGGCGACAGGGAGAACGCGGCAACCGGATCAGCCGAAGCCGTGCCGTTGAACTTGCCGGTTGCAACCGTGCGATACAGGCGGTTCGGCACAGCCGCGGCGGAGTCCGCTGCGCTGAAGTCGTAGGTGCCGGGCAGGTGGCAGGTCTCGCATTGCTTCAGCACACCGGGGTAGCCGACATCGGCGAACGACTCGGTCGTGCTCGACGCGTGCCAGGTGAATTTGACGTCACGCATGGAGCCTGCGTGGATCGAATGCACGAAGCTTGTCGAGTCGGCCGACCAGCCGCTGCTGGTGCGGTTCGGCGTGTGGCACCACGAGCAGGTCGTACCGTCGTTGCGCTGACCCGCGTGGAAGGCATCCTCGGTGAAGGTGCCCAGCTCCTGGTGGCAGGCGTTGCAACGCTTGTCTTCGACGATCGCGCGGCGGCCGGTGTAGCCGGTAGCAACCTTCTGCGCGTTCGGCGTGATCACGATCAGGCCACCGGTGAGGTTGGGCATGTTCGCGACCGGGGTGCCGGTTGCGGGGGCCGTCGGGTAGGCGGCCAGGTTGGCTTGTGTCAGCGGCGGTGCGCTGGACAGGCTGTAGGAGTAGCCGATACCGCCCGTCAGCATCTTCGCTGTGGTCGGAATCACCACACCAGTCAGCGTGACGGTGTAGTACCCGTCTGCGTCCGGCCCGGTCAGCGTACCGGCACCGGTGCCTGTTGCCTTGCCGTTCCAGATGTTGCGCAGATAGCCGGACACCGAGGCGTTGAAGTCAGCCGGCGCGGTGATGCCGTCCTGCGGCACCGAGAACACGAAGTAGGCACTCGGCGAGCCGAAGAAGTTGTTCCACATTTCCTGCGTGGTGACCGGCTTCGTCGAGTCGAAGGTGTTGAAGTCGACGCGTGCGCCATCCTGAAGCATGCGGAAGACCATCACCGGCTGCTTGCTGGCGTTGACCGACACGCTCTTGATGTCGTAGCTGACCTTGATCGCACCGGCCGGCAGGCGGCTGGTGTTCGAGGCGATCCAGGCTGCATTGGTGTTGGCATTCGTGCCACCCGCCAGCAGCGAGTTGGTCGGATTCGGCGGCGTTACCGGCGTGTGCGCGATGTCGATGCCCTCCGGCTTATGGCAGGTGCTGCACATCGAGTCGTCGGACTGCGGGCCGGCCGGGTGGGCATTGGTCGTCGAGGTCAGGCCCTTTGCTGCGTCAGCCAGCGTGACGCCGGTGCCGGTCGCGAAGTTGATGCCATCGTGGCACGAGCCGCAAGCCAGGCGGTTCGGCATGGCCTTCCAGTTATCGCCCTGCGAGGTCTTCGCGGTCGAGGTGGCGGAGCCGTCGTGGCACTTCGTGCAGTTGCGGATGTCTTGCGGGTAACCCACTTCGTTCGGCAGCACGCCTGCGTAGTTGTAGTTCTTCTTCGCGAGCAGCTTGCCGTTGTGGATCTTGTGGATGTAGTTCGGCAGGTTGCCGACCGCACGGCCATCCACCACATCGGTGGCCTTGGAGGTGAATGTCAGTGTCGACGAATTGATCGTCGCTTCAACCTTGCCGTACTTGCGTTGTTCGGTGTGGCAGACCACGCAGTACTGCACGTTGTTGCGGTTGCCGCCGTGGAAGCCGGCGCCGGAGCTTTCGGTGCTGTCGCCCGGAATGCCGCCCAGCTGACGGTGGCACTCGTTGCACTTCGCGGTTGCAACGATATCGCGCCCGGATTCGGTCACCTTCTGACCGGTTGCAGGCACGAAGTCATAGATGTAGTCCACCGGCTTGGTCATCGGCACTGCCGCGTAGGCGGAAGTCGCCCCAGTCGGCGTGTTGCTGCCGGTGCCCGGTGCATTGCCCGAAACCTGGATCGTCAGGCGGTGAGTCAGGTTCGGTTCGTAGGTCAGGTCGCCGAGGTCGGCCTTGTTGTTCGGCGCCGCCACGGTCATCGCGTCGACATCGGCCTTGATCTTCGTGATGTCGCGATAGAACGTGTAGGTGTAGGTGCCGTCCTTGTTATCCACCAGCGTACCAGTGTTGTCGGTCGTCGGGCGGGTCGGCGCGGCGGCAGCGGTGGTGGTCGGCACCGTCGTGACGATGTAGCTGACCCACTTCGCCGGTGCGCCGTTGGTGCCTGGCACCATCTTCGCGATCGAGAAGGCCAGGTTGGTGAGGCCGGCCACCGTGGCCGTGCTGCTCTTGGAGGCGTTGCCAAGGCCAACCACCGGATAGCCCGAGGCGTCGGTGACCTTGAAGCTCACCACGGGCGGGCTGGAGATGGTCACACCGGTAACGGTGACTTGGGGGGCGAGCGAAGCCCAAGCGGCGGATGCGGCATCCGTCGGGGTTGCGCTGTTGCTGGGCACCATGACCACGCCGGCACCCGGGCCGGAGGGGCCAGATGGGCCGGAAGGGCCAGACGGGCCGCTGGGGCCTTGAGGTCCGGTTGGGCCTGCGGGGCCACTGTCACCACCGCCACAACCGATCAGCGTGGTGGCCAGCACGCCTGCGAGCAGGTAGCCGAGCCAAACGCGGCCTTTTTTCTTGTCCATGAATCTTCTCCCCCGACGTCCACCCAAAAGGTGCAACTCAAGACGCATCAATTTCTGAGGGCCTGCCGGTGATCAAATCGCCACCCCGCTCCCCCGCTTTGTGCCCCGAATCTACGTCTGGACACAATAATTCTTCTGATTTAGATCATTAAGGCGCCGTGATCCAGCTTCGCAGAAGACGGCGCCGCGCCAGTTTCCGGGCGGGTTTGCGTGGATTTGCAAGATGTTCACCCGGAAGCAGCTGTTACAACTTGATACAACTTGTGATGCCGTGATTCGGAACTTAGCCGCTTTTTGAAGTGACGTCATCCGTTTCGGGCACTGTCGCGCCAGGCCCAGCAGCCACAAGGCTTTTGCACTTGTTGTTGCGGCGCGTTTCGCCGCGCGCTGGAGATCTGATGACGGGCGCGAGTTTCTGAGTCCGCAGAAGCATTGTCGGACGTCAAGGCGATTTCTGAAGGGTATGCCAAGCGCATCGCCGTGACGGGCTGGTGTCGCAAGGCGCTGTGGCGAATTGACAACACCCGGCGCGCGCAGCGAGGTGGCGACAGGCGCGCCCTTGGGTGGCGCTTCGGCGCCCCGCCGTTCAGAATGCGCCGCTTCCGACCCGACGAAAGCACAAGAAACATGACCTATGTCTTCGAGCCGCCGGCGCGCCCGGCCGTGCCCGTAGCCGGCAGCGACGCGTTGTTCCCGGTGCGCCGCATTTTCTGCGTGGCGCGCAATTACGCGGCCCATGCGCGCGAAATGGGGCATGACCCGGAACGCGAGCCGCCGTTCTTCTTCTGCAAGCCGGCCGACGCGGTGCTGCCGGTGGCATCCGGCGCGCTGGGGGCGCTGCCTTATCCGCAGGCGACGCAGAACCTGCACCATGAATTCGAGCTGGTGGTGGCCTTGGGAAAGGGCGGGCGGGATCTCACGCCGGAACAGGCCGCCGAGTGCGTGTGGGGCTACGCCTGCGGCTTCGACATGACGCGCCGCGATCTGCAGGCGCAGGCGAAGGAAAAGGGCCAGCCCTGGGACTCGGGCAAGGCGTTTGATTACGCAGCGCCGATTTCGCACATCCTGCATCGCGGCCATGCGCCGCTGCTCGCGACCGGCGAGATCGTGCTGAAGGTCAACGGCGAGGAACGCCAGCGCGGTGATTTGTCCGACATGACCTGGTCGATCCCTGAAGTGATTGCGCACCTGTCGCGCCTCTGGACGCTCAAAGCGGGCGACCTGGTTTTCACCGGCACGCCCGAGGGGGTCGGGCCCGTCGTGTCGGGTGACCGCATGGAAGGTCACATCGAGGGGGTTGGATCCATTTCTATCCTTGTTTCCTGAGGGGGGCGCATGAAAGCAGCAATCTGGCTGGCGTTTCTGGTCGCAGGCGGCGCTTGGGCGAACGAGCCGAGCGCGGAGGGGCGCTGGAAGACGATCAGCGACGAGGACGGCAAGCCGCGCTCGATCGTACGCATCGAGGACCGCGCGGGTAACTTCGAGGCGGTGATCGAGAAGGTGTTCTTCAAGCCCGGCGAGAGCACCGATCCGGTGTGCGATAAATGTACCGACGCACGCAAGGGGCAGAAGATCATCGGCCTGAAGATCATGAACGGCCTCAAGCGCGACGGGCTGAGTTACGAAGGGGGCGAGATCCTCGACCCGGACAACGGCAAGGTCTACCGCGCGAAAATGACTCTGTCGCCCGACGGCAAGTCGCTTGAGGTGCGTGGCTTCATTGGCGTGTCGCTGTTCGGGCGCAGCCAGACCTGGGTGCGCGAGTAAGCTGCGGCACCGTTCTGACCCTGCCGCGTCCGGCGCATACGCCCGCCCGTGACGCGGCTTCTCCAACACGGACATTGCGCGGCAGGGTGAATGTGCCCGGCAGCGCCTTCAGATATGACCGAACCCGTTTTCCGATTGCGCGCCGGCGCGCGTGCGCTTGAGCATATTCGCCGCAACGGCTTGTCGCCGGACGACATTGCGTGCATCCCGGCCGCCGCAGGGGGGCCCAAGGGCCTGGCCCTGATTCCGCTCGACCGCTGGCTGTTCGGCGAGTGGTTGCCGCGTGGCGCGAAGATGCCGACGCTGGTGGGCGCTTCGATCGGCGCATGGCGCATGAGTGCCGGCGCGCAGGCTGATCCGCTGGCAGCGCTCGGTCGCCTTGCACAGGCCTATGTGCATAGCCAGCGTTATCGCGTCGGCGTAACGCCGTCGGAAGTGGCGCATAAGATCGTCGGGTTGGCCGAATCGGTTGGGCAACCCTGGGCGGCGCGCCCTGATGTGCCCTTGCGGGTGATTGTGTCGCGCGCGGTCGGGCCGCTTGCCGGGCGTACCTCGCGCACGGCGTTTGCGCGGATTGCGGTATCGAATGCACTGTCGCGCGCGCGGCTCGCCAGGCACCTTGATCGGCATGTCTTCGCGAGTGGCCCGGCAAGCCCACTCGATGCACTGTGGCAGGACCCGTTTGCAACCCAGCATCATCCTCTGGGTGCGGACAACTGTGTCGCGGCGCTCACCGCTTCGGGCTCGATTCCGCTGATCTGCGACGCGGTTGGCCGCATCCCCGGTGTGCCGGATGCGCATTACTGGGATGGTGGGCTGATCGACTACCACATCCATCTGCCTTACCACCGGTTGCCGGGCCTCACGCTCTACCCACACTTCGTCGAAGGCGTGGTGCCGGGTTGGCTGGACAAGTTCTTGCCGTGGCGCAAGCAGGGCTTCGGCAAGGGGCCGGAATGGCTCTCCAGCATGCTGCTGATCGCGCCGAGCCCCGCACTGCTGGCCAAGCTGCCCAACGGCAAGCTGCCCGATCGCAACGACTTCTACCGCTATGCGCTGGATCACGACGCGCGCGAGGCCGCCTGGCGGCGCGCGATGGGCGAATGCGAGCGGATCGCCGAGGCCTTTGCGCGCTGGGTCGAGAAGCCCGACCCAGCGGTGCTGTTGCCGCTCTGAGCGGCGTCCTCAGGCCGCTGCGCGGATCAGGCGGCGGAGTGTCGGCATCAGCAGGAACAGCGCGATGCCGACCGCGAGGCTACCGAGGCCAAGTTCCAGGAACAGGGCGGAGTAGGCCGGGTTGGTCGATAGCGCAGCGCCTTCGGAGGGCTCCGGGATCATGCCGGAGAAGTCACCGGCGAACAGCGAGGCGAGGCCGGTGACCAGCATCCAGCTGCCCATCATCACGCCCTGGTAGGCACGCGGCGCGAGCTGGCCGATCATCGCGTAGCCGATCGGCGAAATCAGCAGTTCTCCGACGCTCTGCAGCACATAGCTGGAGAACAGCCACACGAAAGCAGATCGGCCGTCGCTGCCGGCGAGCGCGATGCCGGCCGGCAGCGCGAGAAAGCCGAGCCCCATCAGCACCAGCGCGAGCGCGAACTGCTTCGGAATGTCGATCGTCCAGCCGCGCGCGCGCAGGCGTACGAACAGTGCGGACATCAGCGGCCCGCCGAGCACGATGACCGCTGCGTTGATGTTCTGGATCCACTGCGGCGCAATCTCGAAGCCCATCACCATGCGGTCGACGTTGTTGAGTGCGAACAGCTGCAGGCCGTTCGGCGCCATCTGGTACAGCGTCCAGAACACCAGCGAACCGAGCGCGAGGATCAGGTAGGCCTTCATGTTGTTGCGCTCGCGCTCGTCGCGATGCTTGAGCGTCAGCGTCAGTAGCCAGAGGCCGACCAGCGTGCAGATGCCCTTGACCAGCCAGCTCGTCGAATCAGTGTGCTGCAACATGATCCACACCACCGGTACCAAGCCGATGAGGATAGCGAGGCCGGCGAGAGCGCGCAGCCGGAAGTGCGCCGGCGTGGCTTTCAGCAGCGGCGTGTCGAGATCCGCCAGCACGCGCCAGTTGATGCCTGCAATTGCGATCGCCAGTACGTTGCCGATCGTCGCGAAGATGAACAGGCTGCGGTAGTCGCCGGTGAGCTGGTAATGGCCCGCGACCGTGAAGCCGACGAAGAAGCCAACGTTCATGCCGGCGTAGTTCCACAGGAAGGCGCCTTCGCGGCGGATGTCGTCGGGGTGGAAGCGCTGCGTCAGCATCATGTTGAGGCAGGTCACGTTGAGCCCGCTGCCGGTCAGGAACAACGCCAGCCCGCTGTAGAACTGTGCCGTGGTGCCGTCAGCAATGGCCGCGCAGCCGATCACCTGCAGCACCATGCCGCCGACGAACAGGTTGCGGTTGGAGAGGAAGCGCCCGCCGAGGTAACCGCCGAACAGGTGCAGGCCGTAATTGAAGGCGCCGAACACGCCCATCGTCGCGGCCGCCTGCGCAGTGCTGAACTTCAGTTTCTGGGTGGCGTACAGCACCAGCGTTGAATACAGCACCGCGAAGCCCAGTGTCGCGAAGATCTGGATGAAGAAGAGGGCGCCGGCGCCCTCGGGGACGTTCGACAGTCGGGCTTTCAGCGATGACACGGGGTTCTCCGGGCTGGGGTGAGGGACGGGCTTGTGGCCCCGGGGCGTGTATACCAGACGGGGCGGCGCTCACCAAACGGCCGCAGCCGGCCGAGGCCTGTTCTGTGCGCATGGGCGGCGTGCAGCCGGCGGCTGACCTCGATGCGGTCAAACCGGCAAGGTGAAGCGCGGACATGATGATCGGATGTCCGGATTTCAGACCTACTGTGCTCACCGAGACCCGCCATGCGAAACCTGCGTTTTCTGCTGCTGATGTGCCTGTCATTTCTGCTTGCCGCATGCGGCGGTGGCGGCGGTAGTTCCGGCGGCGGAAACGGCGGAACGCCGCCGCCGACGCCGTCGGGTGTGACCGCAACGGCGGGTGACGCGCAAGTCGCAATCAGCTGGGCGGCCAGCAGCGGCGCTACGGCCTATCACGTGTTGCGCGCGACGAACGCCGGCGGGCCCTATACCGTCATCGCATCACCCGGCCTAGCGGCTTACACCGATAGCGGGTTGGTGAACGGCACGACCTACTTCTATGTACTGACGGCCAGCAGTGCGGCGGGCGACAGCGCGCGCTCGGCCGAAGTGTCGGCCACGCCGGTGGCTGCGCTCGCACCGCCGACCGGGCTCGCCGCGCTGGGGGCTGACGCTCAGGTCAGCCTGAGCTGGAACGCGGTCGCCGCAGCCACCGCGTATCACGTCAAGCGCGCCACCAACGCCGGCGGCCCCTACACGCTGCTCGCATCGCCGAATGTCGCGCACTTCACCGACACTGGGCGCAGCAATGGCACGCCCTACTACTACGTTGTGTCAGTGGTCACGGCCCAGGGCGAAAGCGCCGACAGCGCCGAGGTGTCCGCCACGCCGAGCGCGGGCTTGCCGGTGCTGCCGGCGGAGGATTCGACACGCAACCGCTTCGGCATGAACACCTGGTTCCTCAGCGACTGGGACGGCGGCTTTGCCTTCGTCGACGCGATGAAACACGCCCGGCCCTGGCAGGACGCGACCGACTGGCACAACCCGGTCGGGGGCATCGACGCGCTCGGCTGGCCGACGGCGGACGCTTCCACGGTGGTGCTGACCGGCACCCCCGCGCAGATCAATGGCACCTACAAACTGATCTTCAATGGTCAGGCCGATGTGTCGCTGATGTGGGTGGGTGGTACGGTGAGCAACAAGAAGTATGACGCTGCGACGAACACCACGACGGCCGACGTGACCTACGCGGCGACCGCGACAGGCAGCGTCGGCATCATCCTGAAGAACACGCGGCACACCGCGGGCAGTGCGCTGAATTCTGGCTTCACCAACATGCGGCTCTATCGACCCGGCTATCCTGCCGACGGTAGCGCCGTGTTCACGACGCCCTATGTGGCGGCGCTGGCGAAGACCCATGCCGTCCGCATGATGGACTGGACGGCGACCAACGCGAACCTGGTGCAGCACTGGGCCGAGCGCATGACGCCGCTGCATTTCTCGCGCGCGGGCGGCCCTTACGCCGGACCCGGTGGCCTCGCGTATGACAGCTCCACGCTGGGTGTCGCGCTCGAGCACCAGATCCAGCTCTGCAATGCGGCGCATGCCGATTGCTGGATCAACATCCCGGTGGTCGCGGACGATGACTATGTGCGCAAGGTCGCGCTGGCGCTGCGCTACGGCACCGATGGCACGAACCCCTACACGAGCGCGCAGACGAACCCGGCTTACCCGCCGCTCGATCCGGGCTTGCGGGTGTACATCGAATACGCGAACGAAATCTGGAACTCGGCCGGCGGCTTTCGCTGCTTTGGCGTGATCCAGGATATCGTCGGCGCGCTGCCGGCCGGGCATCCGCTGCAGACGCCGGCGGAATCCAGCATCTGGTTCAAGATGTGGCGCTACCCGGCCTGGCGCATGGCACTCATCAGCGACATCTTCCGCGCGGTGTACGGCGACGCGTCGATGATGACGCGGGTGCGCCCGGTGTTGATGACGCAGCAGGGCGATGGCCAGGCGACGCTGTCGCAGGCGCTGACCTGGCTGGATAATTTCGCGCGCAGCCAGTCGCCGGCCCGGCAGGTGTCGGACTACCTCTACGGCGCGGGCGGCTCCGGCTACTACGGTGCGACCAACGAACCGGCCGACAAGACCGATCGCGACGGCTACTTCGCCGCCGGCAACTACCCGCCCGCGGCGAACGTCAAAGGATTCGGCGTCGACGCGGTGTGGGCGGCGAATTACGGCTTGAAGCGCATCGCCTATGAGGGCGGCCCCAGTCTCGACAACTATGGCGACAACGATGCTCGCGCGATGAATGCCGACCCGCGCATGCAGGACATGGTCGTGAAGACCCACGACGCGTGGTCACAGCAGGGCGGTGATCTGCTCGTCTACTACGTGGCGCGCGGCACGCCGAAATGGGAGTTCACGCCCGACATCACCACGCTGGCAACGCCCAAGTACAAGGCGCTCGATCAGCTGCAGGCGCAGCCGCGTGCGGCGGTTACGCTCGGTGCGGCGCTGCCCGGCACGATCGTGCCA
>NZ_JAYRDJ010000024.1:0-68607 GCF_041909475.1 Niveibacterium sp.
GCAGATGCGCGCCGGGCGCCAAAGATCGGCGCCCGGCTCGGTTAAGGAAAGGGCGTGCGGCGAGAAACTCAGCCGCCCACCGCATGCGTGTCGGGTACACGTTCCACCAGCAGCGTGTAGACGCGCCGGCTGTCGGCGCGCAGCACCTGGAAGCGGAAGCCTTCATGCTCGACCACTTCGTTGCGCGTCGGCAAACGGCCCAGCAGATGGATCACGAGGCCACCGACGGTCTTGTAGTCCTCGTGCGGCCAGTCGGTCGCGAAGGCCTCGTTGAAGGCCTCGACCTCGGTTGTCGCCTTCACGCGGTAACGGCCGACCTGGTCGGCGATGATGTTGCCGGCGTCTTCATCGAAATCGTATTCGTCCTCGATGTCGCCGACGATCTGCTCAAGCACGTCCTCGATCGTGATCAGGCCGGCGACGCCGCCGTACTCGTCCACGACGATCGCCATGTGGTTGCGGCTGACGCGGAACTCGCGCAGCAGCACATTGAGGCGCTTGGATTCGGGAATGAAGACGGCCGGCCGCACCAGCTCGCGCAACCCAACCGGCTGGCCCGCAAAGTAGCGCAGCAAATCCTTTGCGAGCAGCACGCCAATCACATCATCACGGTTCTCGCCAATGACCGGGAAGCGGGAGTGGCCCGCCTCGATCGCAAACGCGGCGACCTTGTCGAGCGGGTCATCGACATGCACGACATCCATCTGCGTGCGCGGGATCATGACGTCCTGCACCTGGATGTCTGCGACACCGAGGGCGCCCTCGAGGATCGTGAGGACGTCGGCGTCGAAGATATTGCGTTCGTAGGCCGCGTGAAGCAGATCGAGCAGTTCGCCGCGGTCTTCGGGTTCGCGCGTCATCAGCGCGGAGAGTCGTTCGAGCAGGGTCGGCCGACTACTGGAAGGTTCCATAAAAGGAAGGGTGAGTGGTAAGGGGCAAACTGTCGGTACTGCCCGGCAGCTTGCCGCTGACCGCTCCCCACAAATTGAGCCGCGGGGGTACAACACCCCCGCAGCGGGTTCTTCAAGGCCGATCAGGCCGCATAGGGATCAGGATAGCCCAGCGCCGCGAGGATTTCGCGCTCGACCGATTCCATCTCCTCGGCGTCATCGTCGTTCTCGTGGTCCCAACCCTGTAGGTGCAGGGCGCCGTGCACGATCATGTGGGCCGCATGCGCTTCGAGCGTCTTGCCCTGCTCTTTCGCCTCGCGCTGCACCACTGGCCAGCACACGACGAGATCGCCCACCACCAGCGGCTCCTCGGTGTAGGGGAAGGACAGCACGTTGGTCGCGTAGTCCTTGCCGCGGAACTCCAGGTTCAGCGCCTTGCTCTCGGCCTCGCCGACAAAGCGCACGGTGATCTCGGCATCGGTGCCCAGCGCGGCGGAAATCCACTCGCGAACCGCAGCCTTGGACGGCAGGCCCTTCTTCTCGTCCTTGCCAAGTTCCTTCTGCACGGTGAGTTCCAGGTCGTGTTCGGCCGCCTCGGCCTCGCCTTCCTGTTCAGCCACCGCCAGCACATGCAGGGTCGCGAGGTTAGCCGCGCCCGGTTGCACCAGCATGACAGGCAGCCCCGTTTCCGCATGCGCTTCGATCGCGAGGTCACCCATATCACCGGGCGGGAAGGCGAGGCGCAGGTAACGGCCATCGGTGAGCGGGATCTCGATCGAGGCAACCTCGATCTCGCGGCGCTTACCCTTGGCGTTCAGGACGGTGATGGTCTTCATGGTTTTGCTCCGCGGCGTCTTTTTCGTAGGCTGCGACGATGCGCGCCACCAGCGGGTGGCGCACGACGTCTTCTTTCTGGAAACGGGTCGTGCCGATGCCGCGCACCCCCGTGAGTATCCGGGTCGCCTCCGAGAGGCCACTCTTGTGGCCGCGCGGCAGGTCGATCTGTGTGATGTCGCCAGTGATCACCGCTTTGGAGCCGATGCCCATGCGGGTCAGGAACATCTTGATCTGCTCCGGCGTGGTGTTCTGCGCTTCATCGAGGATGATGAACGCGTGGTTCAGCGTACGCCCACGCATGAAGGCGAGCGGCGCGATCTCGATGCACTGGCGCTCGAAGAGCTTCGCCACGCGATCGAAGCCCATCAGGTCGTAAAGCGCGTCGTACAAGGGCCGCAGGTAAGGATCGACCTTCTGCGCCAGATCGCCAGGCAAAAAGCCGAGGCGCTCGCCCGCCTCCACAGCGGGCCGCGTCAGCACGATGCGCTCGACCTGCTGGCGCTCGAAGGCGTCGACTGCGCAAGCGACGGCAAGATAGGTCTTGCCGGTACCGGCCGGGCCGATGCCAAAGGTGATGTCGTGTTCCTGGATGTTGCGGATGTACTCGGTCTGCCGTGGCGTGCGGCCGTGCAGATCGCCCTTCCGGGTTAGCAAACCCGTCGCCGGCTGCATCGCCTGCGAGGTGTTGTTGAGTTCGACCATGCCGAGCTGGATGTCCTCGATCGTCAGCTCCTCGTCGGCCCGCTCGTACAGGAAGTTGATCGCACGCGCAGCAAGCCGCGCCTGGGCGACATCACCGCGCAAGGCAAAGCGTTCGCCGCGACGGGCAATCGCTACGTCGTACGCGGCTTCGATCTGGCGGATGTTCTCGTCGAGCGGCCCGCACAGCTTCGCAAGGCGATCGTTGTCGAGCGGGTTGAGCGAGATCTCGATCGGTTTCATCAGTCGGCGATCACCACTTCGCCACGCAGCGAGTGCGGCAACGCGGAGACGATCTTCACATTGATGAAGTGGCCGATCTGGCGTGCGTTGCCCAGGAAGTTGACGATGCGGTTGTTATCCGTGCGGCCTGCCAGCTCTTCGGCGTTCTTGCGCGACGGCCCTTCAACGAGGATGCGCTGCACGGTACCGACCATGCGCGCGCTGTGCTCGGCGTATTGCTCGTCGATGCGCTTCTGCAGCCGCGCCAGCCGCGCGAGCTTCACTTCCTGCGGCGTGTCGTCGGCCATATCGGCGGCCGGCGTACCCGGGCGCGGACTGTAGACGAAGCTGAAGCTGCCATCGAAACCGATGTCGTCGATCAGCTTCATCGTCGCTTCGAAATCGGCCTCGGTCTCGCCGGGGAAACCGACGATGAAGTCCGAGGTCAGCGACAGGTCCGGCCGAGCGGCGCGCAGCTTGCGCACGATCGACTTGAACTCAAGTATCGAGTATCCGCGCTTCATCGCCGCCAGCACACGATCCGAACCGCTCTGCACCGGCAGGTGCAACTGCGACACGAGTTTCGGCAGTGTGGCGTAGGCCTCGAACACCCGCGGCGTCATCTCGCGCGGATGCGAAGTCGTGTAGCGGATGCGCTCGATGCCGGGCAGGTCGTGCACGCATTCAAGCAGGAAGGCGAAATCACCCATCTCCTCGCCCCCCTTGGTCAGCGGCGCGCGCCAGGCATTCACGTTCTGGCCCAGCAGCGTCACTTCCTTCACACCCTGCGCGGTGAGGCCGGCGATCTCAGTCAGGATGTCGTCGAGCGGGCGCGACACTTCCTCGCCGCGGGTGTAGGGCACGACGCAGAAGGTGCAGTACTTCGAGCAACCTTCCATGATCGACACAAAAGCGCTCGCGCCCTCGACGCGCGCCGGCGGCATCGAATCGAACTTCTCGATCTCGGGGAAGCTGATGTCCACCTGCGCACGGCCGCTTTCCTTGCGCTGCGCGATCAGGCTGGGCAGGCGGTGCAGCGTCTGCGGTCCGAACACCACGTCGACATAAGGCGCGCGCTCGACGATCGCAGCACCTTCCTGCGACGCAACGCAGCCACCCACGCCGATGATCAGGTTCGGGTTGAGCTGCTTCAGGTGCTTGACCCGTCCGAGGTCGTGGAACACCTTCTCCTGCGCCTTCTCGCGCACCGAACAGGTGTTGAAGAGGATCACATCAGCCTCTTCCGGGTTGTCGGTTTTTTCGAGCGTTTCGTTGGCGCCCAGCACGTCGGCCATCTTGTCCGAGTCGTACTCGTTCATCTGGCAGCCAAACGTGCGGATATAAAGCTTCTTCGTCATTGCAATACCCTGCGCGTCGCTACCGGCTTCTCGGCACGGAACGCGACACGCGATCAACTCTGGTCAATTTCTTCGGCGGAGAGAATCCACACCCGCCACACTGCGCCCTGGCTGTCGAACTGCACGCGGACCTTCAGGCGCATGTCGCCAACGAGGTTGGCCGGCAGCACAAGCAGGTTGTTCTGATCGCGAATCTGCAGCCCCGGCGCCACCGCGAAACTCTGGTTGCGCTCGAACAGCAACAGCACGCTGGTGCCGAAAGTCATCGCGCTGCCATCGAAGGCCTTGAGCGTCGTGACCTGGCTATCGACCGGGAACTGCCGCGGTGCGCCCGCCCAAGCCGCCCCCCACACAAACAGCCCCACCAACAAAGCCATCATCGTTCGCAGCATCGGATTTCCTTAGGCCCCCAACGGGCGGCGAATCAAAACAAGGACTTGCGCGGATTATAGCCCAAGCAACGCTTGACCCGGCTTTCCGACCGCGCTATATTTGCGGGCTGCGTGGTGATGTAGCTCAGATGGTTAGAGCGATGGATTCATAACCCATAGGTCGGCGGTTCGACTCCGCCCATCACCACCAACGCATTCAAAGCCGCTGATTCCGCAAGGGTCGGCGGCTTTTTCGTTTCTCGCCACGGGCGTCGCAGTGCGTTGCTCCGCACGGTTACGGCCGCCCGAGGCCCCCGGTCAGCATACTAGGGATCGACGCGGCATGCGGCAATCGGGCAGCCGTGGCGCCGATATCGCGTCGCCAGGAGCGTCGCCCTAGCTTCACGCTCGAATCATCGCGGCGAACATCCGGCGTCCAAACGGGGGCCACCTCGTTCGAGCGACCGCACAGTCGTACGCCAACGCGCTGCGCCGCGGGCCACAAGCACCTCTGCAGCAAATGCCCCCTGCTGTTTTGCCGGCCAAGCGACTACGATGGAAGTCGGCGTCGCGCCGCTGCGGCAGGAGGTCTGCACATGAGAGCTTTGATTGCGCTGCTGTCAGTGCTGTTGCTCGGCGCCTGCACGTCGCTGGAGCCAAGCCCGGACGCACGCGCGCTCTTCGACGACAAGGCCTTCACGCCACCCGCCGAACCGATTTCAGCCCAGCGCGTGTTTGCCGTCAGCGACGCGATGCGGCGTTATCTGCAGGGGCCCGCAGCCGAACGCATGAGTCAGCTCGGCTTGAAGGCAGGCTTGGTCGACGCGCTCTACAAGCAGGACCAACTCAAGCTCGAGTACGACTCCGAAACCACGCGCACCGCGGCCGAAGCCTTCGACGCAAAAGCCGGCAACTGCCTCTCGCTGGTCATCATGACGGCTGCCTTTGCGAAAGAGCTGGGGCTGGCCGTGCGCTTCCAGCGCTACACAGCGGACCCGACGCTGGGGCGCAGCGCCAATCTGCAGTTCTCGATTGACCACATCAACGTCACGCTGGACACCCGCCCGCCCGACCCGCGGCTGGGGCAGTTGATGGTCGATTCGATGACGGTCGACTTCCTGCCGCCTGAAGACCTGCGCGGGCTGCGCGTACGGCAGGTGAGCGAAGCGACGGTGATTGCGATGTTCATGAACAATCGCGCGGCCGAATCGCTGGCGCAGGGGCAGGTCGACGCGGCCTACTGGTGGGCGCGAGAAGCGATCCGTTCGGATCGGCGGTTTACCAGCGCGTACAACACGCTGGGCGTGATCTATCGGCGACACGGCCAGCCGGCCGCTGCGATGCGCGCCTTTGACGAAGCGCTCGAACTCGAACCGAACAACACGCAGGCCCTCTTCAACCAGGCCGATGTAATGGCCGAGCAAGGCCACGTGGCCGAAGCGGCGGCGCTGCGCGAGCGCCTCGCGAAGATCGACCCGGAACCCGCCTTCAGCTTCTTCGAGCGCGGTCGCACCGCGATGGATGCCGGCGACTACGCCACCGCGCGCGACCTATTCGCGCGCGAGGTCGCGCGTGCGCCCTACTATCACGAGTTCCATTTCTGGCTGGCGCTTGCGCACTTCCACCTCGGTGAGCTGCCGCTGGCGCAACGCGAGCTGCAACTCGCGCGCGACAACAGCACCACCGGCAAGGATCGCTCACGCTACGGGGCTAAACTCGAGCATCTTCGCCGCCTCCAATCCACCCGTTGACCACGCCCGACCCACACACCCTGCCGATTCGCCGCGCTGCGCGCCTGATCGTGCTGGATGCTCGCGATCGCGTGCTGCTGTTCCGCTTCGAGCACACCGAAGGCCCGCTCGCCGGCAGCACGTTCTGGACAACGCCCGGGGGCGCATTGGCACCCGACGAATCATGGCGCGACGCGGCCTCGCGTGAATTGCTCGAAGAGACGGGGCTCGGCGGCCTCGCGATAGGGGCCGAGCTGGGCGAGCGCAGCTTCGCGATGCAGCTGCCGGATGGCGACTGGGTGCGCGCCGAGGAGCGCTTCTACCTCGTCCGCACGACGCAGACGGAAATCAGCCGCACCGGCTGGAGCGAAGCGGAGCGCCGCATCATGCGCGAGCACCGTTGGTGGTCGCAGGACGAGATCGCCAGCGCGCAACACGAGCGCTTCCCGCGCCCCCTACCCGATCTGCTCGCCAAGGCTGCGGCGACCTCAGCGCTGCGCCGAAGCCGCTCCGCGCGGAGTGATGTCGACCTCCTTGCCGTACATCGTGTGCATCATGCAACCGTAGTCCGCAATCGGCGGCAGGCCCGTCGAGGCGCGCCGGTGATCGAGTGAGTCGGAAGGAAGCATGTCAGCCGTGGCCATGAGCACGATCGTAGCGCGCCCGCGGCGCGGCGCCGGCGCTCAGGCCGTCTGCGCGCCCGGCTCGCTGGGCAGCGAGGTCAGCGTCGTATGGCCGTGGTTGATTTCGCCGGCGGTAACGACCTGCCCACGCCCCCCGTTCTTGGCGGCGTAGAGGGCCTCGTCAGCCAGTTCCAGCAGTTCGGTGCCCTCGCCCGCGTCATCCGGGAACAACGCAAGACCGGCGCTGGCGCCGACCCGCAGCACCTTGTCCTCATGGCGGATCGGGCGCGAGATGCGCAACACCAGGTCGCGTGCTCGGCGCACCGCATACACCGGGTCGTCGACCTCGCCAATGATCACGACGAACTCGTCGCCCCCCATACGGCAAACCGTATCTTCACTGCGCAGGGCGCTCTTCATGCGTTTGCTGACCCGGCGCAATACCACGTCGCCAATCGCATGGCCGTACGTGTCATTGACCGGCTTGAAACCATCGAGGTCGATCACCACCACCGCTGCATGGCAACGTCGCCGCCGTGCGCGCAGGACCGCCTGCTCAAGGCGGTCCTGCAACAGGCGCCGGTTCGGCAGGCCGGTCAGCGGGTCGCGGTTGGCCTTGGCCTCCAGCGACGAGATCCGTGCATGCCCCTGGTGCGACAGGTGCCGCATCACTCGGATCAGCACCAGCCCGAACAACAGCGCCGCAATCAGCGCCGCCGCAACCGCCCACTGCACCCACTGCAGCGATTCGAGGTGACGAACCTGGCTCAGTTCCAGGCGGTCTTCGAGCGAGACCTTCATCGCATCGATCCAGGCGTGCGCAGCCAGCAGTACATAGGTGTTGCCCAACTCGCCCGGCTGCATCGCACCAGCTTCCGGATCCAGATCGGGATTCAGCGGCGGCTGGCGTTGGCGCATGTCCAGCAGCGCACCAAGCTTGGTCAGGCGCCGCTGCTGTGCCGCATCATCGGCGGCCAACTGCAGGCACTCAGAGAGCAACCGTGACACGTTCGCGTCGTCGTCCGGCGCCACAACAGCCGGAATCGCGTTGGCGAGGATGGCCGCACGCAATGACTCAAGGCGATGCAGCAAATGCGCCAGCCGTTCGCCCTCGCGCTGCGCGTCCATCATGCGCGACGCCGCCCAGCCACCGAAGACGCAGCAGACCAGCGCGAGCAGGCTCAGCGCAATCAACTTGCGGCGCGACGGGGCATCGAGGATGTATTTGACGGACATGCGCAGGGGGGCTCGGATCAAGGCGCACCAGCCGGCGTGAAGCCTGCACCACCCGATACGCAACCGGGGATGTTAGCAGCGCCGCCAGGGCCTGAAACCGTAATGACCGCACGTCCGCGACGGGCGTCACGCCGTACTGTCAGGGCAAGGGTTCAGCCACTCTGCTCAGGGCAGAAAGTGCTGCGCCAGCCACAGCGCCAGCAGGCCGGCCCCGATCGTCAGCGACACGCTGCGGGTGTAGAGCGCAACCAGGGCCGCAAGCAGTGCGGCGATCGGCCGGGGGCTCAGCAACGACAGCGCCACCGCCCCGTCGCGCACGAAGATCTCCGGCGCGATCAGAGCCGCCAGCACGGCGGGTGGCACATAGCGCATCAGGGCTTGCAGGCGGGGGCCGAGCGCCAGCCGCCGCCCACCCGCGATGAACGAGAAGCGGGTCAGGAAGGTGACGGCGCCGCAGGCAACGAGGGTGAGAACGAGGCCGATGCCGTCACGCATGTCCCGCCCTCCGGTCGAAGCGGCGGCTGGCAGCCCCCGCGGCAATGCCGGCAACGGCGGCCGCGATGATCCACAATTTATGCGGCAAGCCTTGCGCAGCGAGCGCCACGGTGCCCGCAACCAGCGCGGCGACCAGCTCACTGCGGCGGTGAATGCCGGGCAGCAGCAAGGCGATGAAGGTCAGCGCGATCGAGAAATCGAGCGACCAGGAAGCGGGTATCGCCGCGCCGAGCAGCACGCCGGCACCGGTGGACAGCTGCCAAGAGGCCCACAGCGTGAAGCCGGCGCCGAACAGGAACCAATGCCGATTCGGCGTCGCCGGGCCATCCGCAAAGCGGCGGATCGTCGGCGCATAGGCTTCGTCGGTCAGCAGATAGGCCAGCAGTACCCGCCAGCGCATCGGCAATTCGCGCAGGTACTGCGCAAGGCTGGCGCTGTAGAGCGCATGCCGCAGGTTTACCACCCCCACGGTCGCAGTGATCACCGGCGCCGGCACCTGTGCCCCCCAAAGCTGCGCAAACACCACCTGCGATGAGCCGCCGAATACCACCGACGACATCGCGACCACCCCCCAGGCCGGCAGGCCCGCCGCGAGGCCGAGCACGCCGAAGATCAGGCCGAAGGGGACCACCCCGAGCAGCAGCGGGAGTTCAGCTTTGATGCCGGCGAGGCACTCGCCCCAAGCGGATGCGGGGGCTGTTTGGTTGGGATCAGTATCGGCTGACACGAGGCAGGACTTCTTCGGGCAAGAGCCGGGATTATCACCGAGCCAACACCCGCGCGTCGCCGCCGAACACATCTTCGACACATGGCGTTGCTATGCTGCAGCCGAATCCAATCACCGCACACGGAGGGCCCGATGTCGCGTGTTGTCCAGATCCTGATCGCTGCCTCGGAAGGCGCGCCGATGTCGCCGATGCAGGAAGTAGAGGCCGTCGCCGGCTGCGGCCTGCGCGGCGATCGCTACTTTCGCCCTGCAGGGGACGCGGACCCCGCCTCGCAGATCACGCTGATCGAACGCGAATGCATCGATGAATTCGTTGCGAACTCGGGACTTGCGCTGGCCCCCGAGCAGCCGCGGCGCAACCTGGTGACCAGCGGCGTGCGCCTCAACGATTTGTGTGGCAAGCGTTTCCGGGTCGGCGACGTGGTACTTGAGGGAATCGAACTGTGCGAGCCCTGTCGCACCTTCGCCGAACGCACCTATGCGCAGATCGTGAAAGCCTTCGTCGGCAAGGGCGGCCTGCGTGCGCGCATCGTCAGCGGCGGCCTGATCCGGCCCGGCGATACGGTCAGCGAAGTGGCCTGATCAGGCCGGTTTGCGCGGCGTGCGGTAAGGCGCCGGCCGCTCGTTCGCGAGGCGATCCAGTTCGTCTTCGCTGAAGCCAGCCTGCAGACGCGCCGGCACATTGAAGGGCGGCTTGGGCCAGGGCGCGTCGAAACGCACGATCAGCTCACGGTAGGTCGACTCGGCTTGCAGGCCGCGCGCCGCACAGCCAGCGCGGAACCAGCGGTCGCCGATTGCGACATGGCCGATCTCGTCGCGCAGGATGATCTGCAGCACCGCCACGGTGTCGGCATCGCCACCCTTGAGCAGCTTGTCGATCATCGGCGGCGTCGCATCCAGCCCGCGCGCTTCGAGCAGTCGCGGCACCAGGGCCATGCGCGCGACGAAGTCGCCCGCGGTGTCGCAACACATGTCCCACAGCCCGTTGTGGGCCGGGAAGTCACCATAGCTGTAACCATCTGCCGCAAGTCGACCGCATACCAGGCCGAAGTGCTGAGCTTCCTCCTCGGCAACGCCGAGCCAGTCGGTCACGAACGCGTCGGGCTGATCCCAGAATCGCGCGACGCAATCGAGCGCGAGGTTGATCGCGTTGAACTCGATATGCGCCACCGCGTGCAGCAGGGCCGCATGGCCCTCACGGCTGCCGGGCGCGCGTCGCGGCACCGCATCGGGTGACACCAGTTCCGGCCGCGGCGGGCGCCCGGGTACGAACACCGGTTCGCTGACGACAGCGCAACCCGCGCGCGCCAAGCGACCGGCCCGCCAGTCGGCATTCAGCGCACGCACTGCGGCAGATTTATCCGCCGGGTCCGCGCACATCAGCGCCGCCAGCGCGGCGGCTTCGACCGTGGCCAGCTGCGCCGAACTCATGCGCCAGCTTCAGCCTCGTCACCATCCGGCAGATGGATCAGGCCCGTGTGGTAGTTGTACTCGAACACCTCGCCGTAACGGCCCCACTCGATCGCGGTACGCAGGGTGTGTTCGGCGTCCGCCGCGTCCATGGTTTCGGCGAGCAGACGAAGGAAGGGCTCTTCGGCCAGCTCGCCTGAAGCCTCTTGCTCCAGGCTGTGGCGGATATGCGCGGCGATCGGCACATGCGCGAGCAACTGCTGGCCGAAGAGTTCGTGCCGCAGCGTGTTCTGCCCTTCCACATAACGGCGCCCGAGCGGCGTGACCGAGATGTCGCCGCGTGCCAGATGAACGAAGCCGAGCAGCTGCAGCGCCTCGGTGAGCGGCAGCAGCTCTTCGTCGGTGAGTTCGGATTCTTCGGCGAACTGCGGCAAGTCGGCGATGCCGTTGAAGGGCTCGCCGACCAGCAGCTCCAGCACGCCTTCCATGCGGCTGACGTCGGCTTCCGGCAGGCGGTCACCCAGATGCAGGCGCACCGGCTCTTCTGCCGGGCGGCCGGCTCGCGGCGCGCTGGCGGTCATCAAGGCATACACCTCGTCGATCAGCGCACGGATCTCGGTGCTGTCCACTTCGCGCGGGCGGCGCAGGTCGATCGCGAGTTCGGCGCGCACCCGGCCCGGGTTGTTCGCAAACACCAGCACGCGGTCGGCCATCATCACCGCCTCTTCGATGTTGTGCGACACGATCAGCATGCCCTTGGTCGGCATCTTGCCGCTGTCCCACAGCTCCAGCATGTCGTCGCGCAGGCGCTCGCCGGTCAGCACATCGAGCGCGGAGAAGGCTTCGTCCATCAGCAGCACTTCGGGGTCGGTGACCAGCGCACGCGCGATACCTACACGCTGCCGCATACCGCCGGAAAGCTCGCGCGGCAGCGCGCCTTCGAAACCAGAAAGGCCGATCAGGTCGATCGCCGCCTCGGCTTTGGCCTCGCGTTCGTCCGGCGATACGCCGCGCGCCTCCAGCCCCAGCTCTACGTTCTGCTGCACCGTGAGCCACGGGAACAGCGCGAAGGATTGGAACACCATGCTGATGCCGCGCGCCGGCCCGTACAGCGGCTGGCCACGGTAGCGCACATCGCCAGCATCCGCCGGGATCAGGCCGGCGAGGATGCGCAGCAGCGTCGACTTGCCCGAGCCGGACTGACCCAGAAGCGCAACGATCTCGCCTTCGCGCAGTTCGAAGTCGACGTTCTCCAGCACCGCACGCGGGGTGCCGTCGCTGCTGCGGTAGGACTTGCCCACGTCCTTGAGGGAAATGATCGGCCCGGTCATCGCGGACTCCTAGAAATGCATCCGGTCTTCGGCGATGCGATACAGGCGCCGCCAGACGAAATGATTGAAACCCATCACGAACACGCACATCACGCCGATACCCAGCGCAATGCGCGGGAAGTCGCCGGTGGCCGTCATCCGTGCGATGTAGCTGCCAAGCCCGTGCGCCTCAAGGGTCGTATTACCCCAAGTGACGTACTCGGACACGATGCTCGCGTTCCACGAACCACCGCTGGCAGTGATTGCGCCGGTGACGAAGCTCGGGAATACCGCGGGCAGCAGGTAGCGCTTCCACTTCAGCCAACCTTTCAGCCCGAGGTTCTTCGCGGCATAGCGCAGTTCGGTCGGCACACTCGATGCGCCCGCGATCACGTTGAACAGCAGGTACCACTGCGTGCCCAGCACCATCAGCGGCGACAGCCAGACATCCGGATTCAGGTGCCAATGCACGATCGCGAGCACCGCGATCGGGTACATCAAATTGGCCGGGAAGGCTGCGAGGAATTGCGCCACCGCCTGCAGCCGATCGGCCGCGCGCGGATGCAGCCCGATCCAGATGCCGACCGGCACCCACACCAGCGCTGCGAGCCCGATCAGTACCATCACGCGCAGCAGCGTGATGAGCCCGAGCCCGAACACATGCGCGACTTCGCCCCAACCAACTTCGGCATGCACGAAGCTGGCAAGCCGCCAAGTGGCGAACAGCACCAGCGCCGCGAGCACCGCATCCCATGCGCGGCGTACGCCCTCGCTGACCGGCTTCGGCCGCGCGCGGATCGAGGTGCCGTCGTAGTCGCGCTTGAACAGCGTGAAGGAGCGTTCGAGCAGCTTCGCCGCGCCGACCGCAATGCCCTGCAGGCGGTCGGTCCGCCGCAGCCAGGTCAGCAGCCACGAAGATTGCGCGGTCTCGCCCGAAGCCTGTTCGAAGCGGAACTTGTCGGCCCACGCCAGCAGCGGGCGGAAGAACAACTGGTCGTAGCAGATGATGCCGATCAGCATCGCGCCGATCGCCCAGCCGATCGCAACCATGTTCTGCTCTTCGATCGCACACGCGATGTAGGAGCCGATACCCGGCAGCTTGATGCTCTGGTTCGACACCGAGATCGCCTCGGACGCCACGACGAAGAACCAGCCGCCGGACATCGACATCATCATGTTCCACAGCAGGCCCGGCATCGCGAAAGGCAGCTCCAGCCGCCAGAAGCGCTGCCAGCTCGATAGCTGGAAGATGCGCGCCGCTTCCTGCAGTTCGCCCGGCACCGTCTTGAGCGACTGGTACAGGCTGAAGGCCATGTTCCAGGCCTGCGAGGTGAAGATCGCGAAGATCGCCGCACATTCCACCCCCAGAAGATTGCCGGGAAACAGCGCGATGAAGCCGGTCACCGTGATCGACAGGAAGCCCAGAATGGGGATGGACTGCAGGATATCCAGCGCCGGCACCAGCACCTTTTCGGCGACCCGGTACTTGGCCGCCAGCGCGGCGAAGATGCAGCTGAAGATCAGCGAAGCGCCGAGCGCAAGGAACATGCGCAGCGTGGTGCGCATCAGGTAATACGGCAGCCACACCGGATCGAGCGACAGCGGCAACTGCTCGCCGATCGCATAGGGGCGCGCCATCTGCGACGCGCCGTAGGCCAGCATCGTCAGCAGCGCGAGAAACAAGGGCAGCAGGGCCCAGTCCCAGCGGTTACCACCAGACTCGACCACCTGGCGCGGGAAAAACTGTTTCGGATTCATCATGTCAGGTGGTGCCGGCCGTCGGCGGCGCGAAGCGGCGGTGGAGTCTACCGGGAAGCCGCGTCAGCGATGTTACGAATCGTCAGCGGCGCCCTACCCCGGCGTTGATGGCGTTCAACTCAGGTAGCGCGCCTCCAGATGCAGGCGGAAGTGTTCCGGGTTCAGCGCCTCGCCGCTGGCGCGCTGCACCAGCTCGGGCGTGGTCCAGCGGCTGGCTTGCGACCAGATGTTCGTTCTCAGCCACTCGAACACCGGCGCATCGTCGCCTACGGCGATGCGTGCATCCAGATCCGGCGTGCTGCGGCGGATCGCAGCGAACCACTGCGCGGCATACAGCGCACCCAGCGTGTAACACGGGAAGTAGCCGAAGGCACCGCCAGCCCAGTGCGGGTCCTGCATGCAGCCATCGCGGTAGTCGCCGCGGGTGTCGAGGCCAAGCAGGTCACGCATGCCTTCATCCCACGCGGCTGGCGCGTCTTCGGCCTGCATGTCGCCGGCGATCAGCGCGCGCTCGATATCGAAGCGCAGCATCACGTGACAGGGGTAGGTCGCCTCGTCCGCATCGACGCGGATCTTGCCGGCCACCACGCGGGTCGCGGCGCGCACCCAGTTTTCCGGCTCGAACGCAGCTTGCGCGCCGAAGTAATGAGCCAGCCGCGGCGCAAGTCGCTCGAGAAAACCACGCGAGCGCGCCAGTTGCATCTCGAATGCGAGGCTCTGGCTCTCGTGGATGCCCATCGAGCGCCAAGACCCTATCGGCCGCCCCAGCCAGGCGCGCGGGCTACCCTGTTCATAGCGCGAGTGGCCGGTTTCGTGGATCGTGGAGAACAGCGCGACCGAGAAATCGTGCTCGCGGAATCGCGTGGTCATCCGCACATCCTCGGGCACGCCGCCGCTGAAGGGATGAGTGCTCTCGTCGAGCCGGCCGCGTTCGAAATCGAAGCTGAGCGCTTCGGCGATTTCGCGCACCAGCGCTCGCTGCGCATCGAGCGCGAAGGGGCCGACGGGTTCGATCACCGTTTCGCTTGCCTGCTTCTCGCGAATCCGCGCGATCAGCCCCGGCAGCCAGCCGCGCATCGCGCCGAACACGCGGGCCACTTCGTCGCTGCGCATGCCGGGCTCGAAGCCTTCCAGCAAAGCATCGTAGGGCGACACGCCCAGCGCGTCGGACAAACGTGCCGCCTCTTCACGGCTCAGGCGCAGCACCTCGCGGAAGTTCGGCAGGTAGGCCGCCCAGTCATTCGCCTGACGTTGCGCGCGCCATTCGTACTCGCAACGCGAGGCGGCCAGCCCCTTCGCTTCGACCAGTTCCGCCGGTAGCGCGGTGGCGAGCAGGTAGGCGCGCTGCATCTCGCGCAGATCGGCGCGCGCCTCGTCGTCGAGCGTCTCCTGCTCAGCCGCTTTCAGCTCATCGGCGATCACCGGATCCGTACTGCGCGCGTGCATCAGCTGTTGCAGCTCCGCCAGCGCGAGCGCTCGCGCCTCGGCGCCGCCCGGCGGCATGAGGGTCTCGCGATCGACGCTGGCGATCTGCACCAGATGATTCAAGCGGTGCAGCGAGCGGCTGCGCGCCATCAGCGCGTCGTAAGCAGGGGTGTTCGACATTGGTGGTGTCCTTCCAGTCAGTACGGCGCGACCTCGTGAGTCGCGCCGGTGGGTATGGCAAGCGTATGTGCTGCGCGGTGGCGTCAGCCCTTGGGCGGCCAGCTCGGCAGATCCAGGCGCGGGCGTTGCGAAAAGTCAGGCACCCGCGGCGGCTGTTTGCTGAGTGCCGCGAGTGCCACGTCGACCGCCTTGTCGAGCTGCGGATCGCGGCCGTTCGCGTAGTCCTGCGGCGCGATGTCGACATGCACATCGGGCTCCGTGCCCCAGTTCTCCACACCCCAGCCAACATCCTTGAACCAGAAACTGAACTCGGGCTGCGTGGTGATCGTGCCGTCGACCAGGCGATGGCGCGGCCAGATGCCGATCACACCGCCCCAGGTGCGCGTACCCACCAGCGGGCCGAGGCCCATCAGCTTGAAACAGTGCGAGAAGATGTCACCATCCGAACCGGCATGCTGGTTCGTCACGCACACCACCGGGCCGGCCACGGCATGGGCCGGGTAGGGTTCGGGCGCGCCCCAGCGCGAAACGTCGTAGCCCAGCACGCGGCGCGCGAGCTTTTCCAGCAGCAGTTGCGAGACATGGCCGCCACGGTTGAAGCGCGCATCGACGATCAGCCCGTCGCGCAGGCTTTCGGTGCGCAGGTAGCGGTGAAATTCCGAGAAGCCCCAGGTCACCATGTCCGGGATGTGAAGGTAACCGAGCCGACCACCCGAGGCTTCGCGCACGCGGGCGCGGTTGGCCTCGACCCACTCGCGGTAGCGTGCGGCATCTTCACCCGGCAGGGCACGCACCACTGCACGGCGGCGGTTGGCGCCGTCGGCATCGGCGAGCAGCAGTTCCACCTTGCGGCCGGCACGCGCCACCAGCCGCGCTTGCGGCGGATGTTCGCGGTCACAGGCGAGGCCGTCGAGCGCCAGCAGGCGCTCGCCCGGCTTGGCTTGCACGCCCACGGCAGCGAGCGGCGAATCGTGCCCCTCGCGCCACGCATCGCCGCGCACCAGGCGCTCGATGCGGTAGCAGGCGTTCGCTTCGTCCCACGAGAATTCGGCGCCCAGATGGCCCAGCGGCAGCGCGGCAACGCGCTTGCGATCGCCGCCCGATTCGTAGCAATGCGAGGTCGCCAGTTCGCCCTGCATTTCCCAGATCAAGTCCGACAGCTCTTCGCGCGTCGAGATCCGTTCGACCAGCGGCGCGTAGCGCGCCCAGATGCGGCCCCAATCCACGCCACTCATGTCGGCCGTCCAGAACTGATCGCGCTGCAGGCGCCACACTTCGCGCAGCATCTGGCGCCACTCCGAACGCGGGTCGACTTCGACCTGCACGCGATCGAGATCGACCCAGCCGGATTCGCGCGAGAAGTCGCCGACTTCGGTCTCCTCCTTCGGCTTCTCGCCGATCTTGAAGGCGCGCACGCCCTCGCTGGTGTCGGCGATCAGCGCCTTGCCAGGCAGCGCGAGCAGGAAGCCGGCCACATCGCCGAGCACCGTGTCGAGCTTCTGCTCACGCATATCCCAGCTTTGCAGCAACGCGTCGGCGACGTCGTGATCCTCATCGCTCTCGGTGGTCACCGGGTGCAGCGTCCAGTAGACGATGCCCTTCGCGGCATCGATGCGGCCGTAGCGACCGGCCCCGACCGGGAAGGCGCGCACACGGTCGGCAAGGCCTTCGAGTTCGACGACGACCGGCTTGGGCGGGCGCTTGCGCTCGGCCTGTTCGGCCTTCTTGTCGCCCTCCTCCTTGCTATCGCTTTCCTCGTCGCCGTCGTCCTCATCCTCGTCGTCTTCGTCCTCGTCGTCGCCAAAGCCACGCGGCAGGGGCTCGAACGGGTCAACGCCGTCGGCCTGCAAGGCCACCAAGTAGGGGCGCGTCGCACGCGGGAAGGAGAGGTCGAACACGATCTCGTCGTAGACCGGCTCGAAGGCGCGGGTCGAGAGGAAGTACAGGTACTTGCCGGACGGGTCCCAGGCGGGCGAGAAATCGTCGAAATCCTCGCCGCTGGCCATACCGCTGCGGCCGGTGGCGATTTCCAGCAGCTTGATGGCACGCGTCGCGCGACTCACCGAAAAGTCGTACGCGAGCCACGCGCCATCGGGCGAGAAGGCGGGCTCATCGATGCGCCGATAGTCGCAACGGTCCAGCAGTCGCACTTCGCGCGTGACGAAATCCGCCAGCCACAATTCATTGCGATGGTTCGTCACCACCACGCGCAGGCCGTGCGGTGCCGCAACGATGCCGGTAACACGGCCGAAATCCGCCTCCAGCACGCTAACGCCCTCTTCGGCATGCAATTCGAGGCGCTCTTCACCGCTGGCGTCGGACACCATCACGACGCCCACGCCTTCGGCCAACCACACCGGCAGCCGGTAGCGCGCGCCCTGCTCTTCGCCGAGCTGGCGCATCGCGCCTTCCCACAGCGGCAGGCTCACCGCCTTACCGCGCACCGCGAGCGCCACGGTGTGACCATCCGGATGCACGCTGAGCGCTTCGAGTTCCGCATCGCCGCTGACAAACTTGCGCGCCAGCTGCGGCCGCGCGGCCGGCACTTCGATGTCAATGCGCGTCGCATCGCCGCCCGCCGGGTCGAGCCGATACACATCGCCACCGCTCTGGTAGACGATCGTCGTGCCATCGGTGGAAGCGTGCCGAACATAGTGTTCGCCGTGTTCGGTGTGCCGCTGCAGATCAGCACCGGACGGCTCGCACGAATACAGGTTGCCGATGCCTTCATGGTCGGAGATGAACCAGATCCGATCGGCTATCCACATCGGGCACGCCAGGTTGCCCGCCTTGCGCGGATCACCGAAGGGGTCGAGCGCTGCAAATTCGCCCTTGCCGTCGACATCCACCCACAGGTGGCCGACGGTGCCGCCGCGGTAGCGCTTCCACAGTGCCGGGTCGCTGGTGTTACGGCCCAGCACGCAGGCGCCCGTGGCGGACCACGACGCCTCACTCGCCATGCCCCACGGCAACAACACCGGCAGCGGCGCATCCAGCGCCACGGTGAACAAGCGCCGCATGTGGAAGAAAGGCTGATCGGCGTTGCTCGCGACGACCACGCGGCCGTCCGGCGTCCAGCCGGTCACCGCAGTGTGTGCGCCAAGCCAGGTCAGCCGGCGCGCCGCGCCACCCTGCGCGGGCATCACGTAGACCTCGGAATGGCTTTCGTCCGTCGCAATGAAGGCGAGCCACTTGCCGCACGGCGAGAAGCGCGGGAAGCCGACCAGGCCCCGCCCCCCGGAAATCCGCCGCGCCACCCCGCCCGCCAGCGGTACCGACCACAGATCATCGTCGGTGACGAACACCAGGGTGTCACCCGAAACGGTCGGAAAGCGAAGATAGGCGGGAACATGGGACATGCGGTGAACTCCAGCCGGGGCGCAACAACGGCAACGCCCCGTCAAATCAAGGGAAACCGCGAATTATGCCACCGCCCCTGCCCCCACCACCCGCCCCCCACTTGGCAGGAGAAAAAAACTAGCTATAATTGCGGCCTCGCGTGGGGGGGTAGCTCAGCTGGGAGAGCGCCGCGTTCGCAATGCGGAGGTCGGGAGTTCGATCCTCCTCCTCTCCACCACCGAATTCAAAGCCGTTGATTCCGCAAGGATCAGCGGCTTTTTCGTTTCCGGACTTCAGCGCAGACGCGACAGATCAAACAAACAAGCCACCGCGTGGGCTAGGCTTTGAAGGTCCCACTCCGACTCAACGGCGAAAGGCTCGGTATGCGGCTCCTGGCGATCTTGGGTGTGCTGTTGGCAGCGTTTGTGTTGTCCCCCGCCTCGGCCGCTGCGGAAGCGCCAGCGGCAAAGCGCCCGAAGATCGGGCTGGTACTCGGCGGTGGTGGGGCGCGGGGCTTGGCGCATGTGGGGGTGCTGGAGCAGCTTGAACGCCTGCGGGTGCCGATTGACTGCATCGCGGGCACCAGCGCGGGCGCACTGGTCGGCGGGGTCTATTCGAGCGGCATGCCGCTGCCGGAAATCCGCCGGCAGGTCGAGTCGGCGGATTGGGAGAAGCTCATCGGCGGCGTGCCCGACCGGCGCAACCTGCCTTACCTGCGCAAGCAGGACGACTTCAAGAACCTCGCGGCGATGACGCTGGGGCTGGATTCCGACGGCGTAAAGCTGCCCCGCAGCGTGGTGAACTCGCAGTTCATCGATGCCTTCCTGCGCGAGCTGACCCAGGATCTGGTGATTGACTCCTTCGCGCGGATGCCGATCCCCTTCGTGGCGATCGCGACCGACCTGGAATCCGGTGACATGCGGGTCTTCAAGGACGGTGATCTGGCGATCGCGCTGCGCGCCAGCATGGCGGTGCCGGGCGCCTTTGACGTGGTGCACGACAGCGGGCGGATGTATGTCGACGGGATGTTCGTGCGCAACCTGCCGGTCGAGAACATCAAATCCAAGGCACCGGAGGGCTGCGGGGCGGATGTGACGATCGTGGTCGACGTTGGCACGCCGATGCTCAAGCGCGACGACATCAAGAGCTTTCTCGATGTGGCGGCGCAGGCGATGAACATCGCGACCGGGCGCAACGTGCTCGAATCGCGCAAGTTGATCGGCGAGCGCGACATCCTGATCGAGCCTGATCTGAACGGTTACACCCCGGCGAGCTTCACCGAGGCGAAGGACATCATCGAGCGTGGGCGCAAGAGCGTGGCCAGCGTGGAGGCGCGCCTTGCCGAACTCTCGCTGCCGGAGGCGGACTACCAGGCGTGGGCCCACCATGTATCGGGCCGAGCGACGAAGGAGCCGGTGCATTACGACCGGGTGGAGGTCGCTGAAACCCGCTTCGTGCCACCCAAGCGTGTTGAGGAAGTGCTGACGGCGCCGCCGACGCCGACGAGCCAGGACGAGCTGCTCGCGCGCTTCAACCAGCTCTACGACTCCGGCGACTTCGACGGCATCAACTACCGGCTGCGCGAGGAAAACGGCCAGCGCATCGCATCGGTTGCGCCGATCGAACGGCAAGTCGGGCCGAACTACCTGCGCTTTGGTATCGACCTGGCGTTTGACACCTACCGCACGGCGAACGTTGCGCTGCTCGCCAACTACCAGATGACCTGGCTGAACCAGTGGGGCGCGCAATGGCGCAACTTCCTGCGGCTGGGCGCCGGCGGTGAGCTGGAAAGCGAGATCTATCAACCGCTGTGGGGCTCGCCGGTGTTCGCGTATGGCACGGCCAAGGGGGGCAACGCGCTGTTCCCGGTGTACAGCGAAAACGGTTCGAAACTGATGGAGCTGGACATCCGCCACGCCGGTGTTGAAGCCGGCTTGGGCTACTCGCTCGGGCGCTACGGTGAGCTGCGCGCCGGCGCACTGATCGGCAAGATCCGTAACGAGATGACGACCGGCGTGCTGGGCAGCCTGGCGACCGAGCAGCTGGATTCAACCGTGCGCGGCTTCCGGCTGAGCGGCGTGGTGGATCAGCTCGACAACCCGAAGTGGCCGCGCCACGGCTACTACCTGCGCACCGACTACGGCCTCGCGAACCTGGATTCCAACGTCAGCACGCGCAACACCGCGCAGTTGCTGTCGGTCGATGGTGATCTGGTGGGCACTTACGCGTCCTACACCGTGCGCGGCTCGGCGCGGCTGCGCGGTTCGCTGGACAAGGATCTGGCCGGCATTCCCACGCCTTACCAGCTCGGCGGCTTCCTGCAACTGTCGGGCCTGCGCGCAGACCAGCTCTCCGGCGCACAGACGGCGCTGGCGCGGGTGATGGTCTACAAGCAGATATCGACACTACTGCCGCAACTCGGCTCCGGCACCTACATCGGCGGCTCGCTGGAATCCGGCAAAGTGTGGAACCAGCTGATCAGCGGCAAGAACACCGCGACCATCCCATCCGCTTCGGTCTATCTGGGAATCGACACCCTGCTCGGCCCGCTCTATGTGGCGGTAGGTTGGTCTGATTACATGGGCGGCAAATGGGGCGGCTACCTGTATCTCGGATACACCAAGTGAGTGCCAGTTAAGCGCCTGGGCCGCACGGCCAAGTACTGACGTGCGGCCGGATTACGCCGGCGACGCAGCAGCGAATGAAACGCGAGCAGCCTACAGACCGCCGCCCCAGCGCGTCTGCAAGGCGAGTACGACGAGGCTCATGTTGTTGCCCGTGCGCGCATAGACGCCGTCGCTGACCGCGAGCTTCACAGACTGATAGCGGCTCAGCGGCATCGCCACCGTGGCGCCGAGTCGCCAGTTCTCCTGCAGATCGTTGCCGGCCTTGCCGTCGAGGTAAGTGCGTCCGCCCTGGAAGTAGCTCGCGCTCAGCGATACCCAGGCCCCTGCTGCAAAGTTATAGACCGCGTGCGCTTGTGCGGAATACAGCGGATCCTGCTTGCGCTCGATACCACCGAAGTAGTCCGCATTGGCGGTGTAGAACGTGACACCACCCGCCAGCTCAAGCACGAACGGCCCCAGCGTTTTCGATAGGCCAATCTCCGGTTTGACGACCCAACGATGGCCACCAAGGTTGACCACCTTGCTCGGCTCATAGGCACCGGTCGGGGCGACCACCTCCAGGCTCACCCCCACGATCAGATCCGGCCGGAACGCGCTGAACTCGGGCAGCGACAGCGCTGGCGAGCCGTAAAGGTTGTAGGACGTTCGCACGATCGCATCGCCCAAGCCCTGCTGCTCACGCGACACCGCCGCGCCAGCGTAATCGGCCGTGCCGGAAAGCCATGCATAAGGCAGTACCAGATCCACGCGGGCTGTCTGGCCCGCCAGCTCGAAGATACGGGCGTAGCCAAGAATGCTGGTCCATACCTCCAAGTCCGGATTCTTCACCGGCAGCGCCGGGTCAAAGCCCACGCCGCCTTCCGAGTGACCCAGCCCAACGATGGCGAAATTCATGCCCTGCGGTGCGTTGGAGTAGTTGCGCGGCTCCATCGACTGCGCCCACGCAGCGCGATCAACCAGCAGGAACAGTGGCAGTGCGACGCATCCGCTCCGTAGCAGACAGCGCAGTCTGGCGTTCATGGTTCGCCCCTCGGTGTGCAAGCCTCTCGGCGCCCGACCACGGCCACCGCCAAGTGCGGCAACGCGGCACGCCTCCCTTGCCATCTCGTGCAAGTGGAAAACACGCACCTGCACTGCTGATTATCGCTCGCGCTGCAGCATAAGTAAGCAAGTCCGGTCATGGAATGGCCGTGGCGAGCGAACCTAGTATTGGCCCCGAGCACGCAACGACGACGCGGCGCCAGCCTTCGAACAGAGCAGCAAGGCGGCGACCCCGACGCGGAGATTGGCAAAGCGTGCGACACACCGACCCAGTGGGCCAACGAATAAGGAGAACAAGATGCGGCTGCCCGCTCTGCGTTTGCGCGCGAAACTGACTGCGGCCTTCACCGCCTTACTGCTTGCAGTGGTGGTGCTGGGCTTCTTTGCAAGCCGGCAGATTGCGGCGGTCAATGCGGTGTCGGCGCAGCTCGCCACTGTTTGGTTACCCGGCGTTCAGGTAGTCGCCGCGTTGAGCGGCGAGAAGGCGGACTTCCGCACCGCCGAACTTCAATTCGTGCTGTCGGTCGATCCTAACGACCGCAAGCGCTACGCAAAAATCCTCGACGACGCGGACAAGCATCTCGGCGACCGCGTCGCGAAGCTCAGCGCGATCACGCGCGACCCAGCGCAGCGCGAAGCACTTGAGGCCTTCTCCAAGCACTGGGCGGCCTACAAGGTCGAGCACGACAAGGCGATCCTGCTCGCGCAGCAGGACGACCCCGAAACCGCACGCGACCTGCTGCGCGCCACCGCACAGACCGAGTACGAACAGGCCGACGCCGCGCTGCGAAAAGTCGTGAGCCTCGCCGAGCAGGGCGCGGCGGCCGCCAGCGCGGATGCCGACCGGGTCACGCGGCGCGCATCGGTGTTGATCGGCGTGGTCGCATTGATCGCCGCATCGGCCGGTATCGCGCTGGCGCTGTTCATGGCCAACCGAATCGCGGTGCCGCTGCGCTCGGCGATCGCGCTCGCAGAAAAGGTGTCGCGCGGCGATCTCGCGGAACCGATCCGCAGCCACGGCAAGGACGAAATCGGCGAGCTGCTGACGGCACTGGAACGCATGCGCTGCAACCTCGCGCAAACAGTGTCCTGCGTGCGCGATAGTGCCGGGCAGGTGTCGCTCGCGGCGGGTGGCTTGTCGTCCAATACGCAGAGCGTGGCGGACGCATCGGTACGGCAGAACACGATGGCCAGCGCGGCGAGCGACGGCCTCAAGCACTTCATCGATTCGCTGGCGGAAATGGTGCGTTCGGCGGAGTCGGTCAGCGACATTTCGGATGCGGCGCTAACGAAGACACGCGACGGCAGCGAGCAAGTCGCCGCGCTGGTGGCCGAAGTTTCAGAAGCCGACGAAGCGATGAACGCGATCGCCAGCTCGGTGCGCGCCTTTGTGTCGAGCACACAAACGATCAGCACGATGACTGCAACGGTGCGCGAACTGGCCGATCAGACCAACCTGCTGGCGCTCAATGCGGCGATCGAAGCGGCCCGCGCGGGTGAGCAGGGGCGCGGTTTCGCGGTGGTCGCGGACGAGGTGCGCAAGCTCGCCGAGAAGTCGCGCCAGTCCGCCGCGTCGATCGACGAGATGACGCAGTCGCTCAGCGCGCAATCAGGCATGGTGGAATCCTCGGTTGCGCGTGGTTTGTCTGCACTCGCAAGCAGCCACGCGTATGTCGAGGGCGTGCGACACATGCTCACCGACGCCGCTGCATCGGTCGAAGACGCCGCCTCGGGCGTGAGCCGCATCCGCCAGATCGCAGTCGCGCAGCGAAGCGCATCAGAAGAAGTCGGCGCTCATGTCACGGAGATTGCAGACATGGCCGCGCAGAACGACAGCACTGTGCGCGAAACCGCGGCGCAGGCGCAGGCGCTGGAGCAGCTGTCGCGCACGCTCGACGACTCGGTCGGCCGCTTTGTGCTGCAGCCGGGCGCGATCAGCGAGCCGACATTCAGCTGACGCGCTGATCAGGTGTTCGGCGGCTCGCTCGCGATGCCGCCGACCGGCACGCGGATCTGAAAGGTGGTGCCGGCGTCTGACGACACCACCGAGATATCGCCACCGTGCGCGACAACGATCGAACGTGTGATCGCAAGCCCAAGCCCCGCACCATCGCTGGAGCGCGTGCGCGCCGGGTCGACCCGGTAGAAGCGGTCGAACAGGCGCGGCAGATGCACCTCGGGGATCGTCGGCCCCCTGTTCGTGACCGCCACGCTCGCCGCCCCATCCGTCACGGCGATGCCGATCTCCACCCTGCTGCCGGCCGCGGCATGGCGCACCGCGTTCGACAACAGGTTGGCGAGCGCGCGCCGCAGCATCAGGTGATCCGCACGCACCGTTGCAGCGCCGCTGCGCTGCAGGCGCAAGCCGCGCTCTGAGGCGACCGGCTCGAAGAATTCGATCAGCGCATCGACTTCGGCGTCCAGCGCCACCGCCTCCCATTGCGGCACCAGCAGGCCGTTGTCGGCCTTGGCGAGATACAGCATGTCCGACACCATGCGCGACAGCCGCTCGAACTCTTCGAGGTTCGAGAACAGCACCTCGCGATACTCGTCCGGCGAGCGCACACGGGACAGCGAAACCTGCGTCTGCGTCGTCAGGTTCGAGATCGGCGTGCGCAGTTCGTGCGCGAGATCCGACGAGAAGTCGGACAAGCGCACGAAGGCCTCCTGCAAACGCGCCAGCATCGCGTTGAACTGCTCGGCGAGGTCGTGCAGCTCGCGCGGCACGCGCTCGAGCTTCAGGCGTTCGTTCAGGTGCGAAGCGGATATCTGGCTCGCGGTGCGGGCGACGTCCTGAATTGGTTGAAGGGAGCGCTGCGCGATCAGACGCCCCAGTACCGCCACCGCCAGCACCGACAGCCCGATCACCCAGAACAGGCTACGGTGGAAGGCGCGCAGGAACTGCTCGTGGTGCATCACATCGACCGACAGCGTTACCCGCATCGGCGCTTCGCCCGGAATCGCCGTGCTCGCCAGCGCAGAAAAGCCGCGCATCGGCATGTCGTCCATCTTCCAGGTGTGCAGCAGCGTCTTGCCGGCCTCGATCGGGAAGGCAGGCATCGTGCCGTGATGCAGCGTCGAGAACACCTGCTCACCGTTGCCGCGCTGAATCGAGAGTTCGAGCCCGTGATGACCCACCAGCGCATCGGCCATGCGTCCGGCCAGCTGGGCGAGATCCTCTGCCGACTTCAGCCGCCCCAGCGCGTGGCGAGTCAGGTCCAGCTTGCCCTGCATCAGATCGAGATCCTGTTCCTCGAAATGGCGCTCGACAGATTGCTCGATGAACCACGCGGCAGTGCTGAACACCACCGCCGCGGCAATCGAGAACAGCAGCGCCAGCCGCGCTGCGAGCGACGCGGGTGGCCTCATTGCGCCTCGCCCTCTTCCAGTACGTAGCCCATGCCGCGCACGGTGCGGATCAGCTTGGGCTCGAAGCCGTCGTCGATCTTCGCGCGCAGGCGCCGCACCGCCACCTCGATCACGTTGGTGTCGCTGTCGAAATTCATGTCCCATACCTGCGAGGCGATCAGCGAGCGCGGCAGAATTTCGCCACGGCGCCGCAGCAGCAGTTCGAGCAGCGCGAACTCCTTGGCAGTCAGGTCAATGCGCGTGCCGGCGCGTGTCACACGCCGCCGGCGCAGATCCAGCTCGAGATCGGCAACCACCAGACTATCGGCCTCGCGCGCCTTGCCACGCCGCAGCAGCGTACGCACCCGCGCCAGCAATTCGGAGAACGCAAAGGGCTTGACGAGGTAGTCATCCGCCCCGCTCTCCAGCCCCTTCACGCGGTCTTCGACCTCGTCGCGCGCGGTCAAGAACAGCACCGGCATCTCCTTGCCAGCGCGGCGTATCGCCTGCAGCACCGTCCAGCCATCCATCGCTGGCAGCATGACATCGAGAATCACGAGGTCGTAATCCTCGTTCAAGGCCTGGTGCAGGCCATCGATGCCGTCGCGCGCAAGGTCGGTCGTGAAGCCGGCCTCGCTGAGCCCCTGCTTCACATAGTCGCCCGCCTTCGCTTCGTCTTCGACAACCAGGATTCTCATACCTTGGCCCCTCCGTGGCCTTGCCGGCAATTCTGCCGGATCGGTGTCGCGGGCGCCCTTTCCTTACAGGAATGTAATCCAGCGGTCAGCCTCGCGACAGCCGCGCGCCGCGATGATCCCCCTGCAAGCTCGCGCATTACGAATGGCGTCGGCGCGACCGAATCCCAACCCCCTTACGAAGGTTTGATATGAAAACCCTGCTGCCCATTGCCACACTGGCCATCGCCCTGTTCGCCGCTCAGCCTGCCCTTGCTGCTGACCCGCATGCCGGCCACCATGCCGACGCATCGCAAAGCGCGGGGATGTCGCACGGCACCGTGAAGAAGGTGGACAAGGCGAAAGGCTCGATCACAATCGCCCACGGCCCGCTGGAAAACCTCGGCATGGGCGCCATGACGATGAGTTTCAAGGCGAAGGACGCTGCTTGGCTGGATCAGGTCAAAGCCGGCGACACGGTCGACTTCGTCGCCGAGAATGTCGGCGGCGCGCTGACGATCACCCAACTGCAGCGCAAGTAAGCCGGCTCACCGCCAAACAGGAACGCCCATGCCACGCCGCCTCTATCTGGCACTCAGCATCGCCGCTGCACTTGCGTGCAGCAACGCCCTCGCCGACGAGGCTCGCGCGCCAGGCCGCTCGGTGGACGAGCTGCTCGCACTGGCACGCGATGCCAACCCCACGGTGCGTGCCGCGCAACAGGAAGCCGCCGCCGCGCGAGAGCGGATCGAGCCGGCCGGTGCGCTGCCCGATCCGATGCTGAAGATCGAGCTGATGGATGTGACCAACATGGGCAGCACCGGCTTGCGGTTGTCGCCAGCGCAAGTCGGCAGCACGCAATACACCTTCAGCCAGCAACTGCCTTTCTGGGGCAAGCGCGAGCTGCGCCGCGACGTGGCCGAATCCGGTGCGCGCGCGGCAGAATTCACCGCCGAGGACATGACGCAGGAGCTGCTGACCCTGGTCAAGCGCGGCTACGCCCAGTACTGGCAGGTGACGCGCTTGCAGGGGGTTACGCGCGAACTGGGTGCCTTGAGCGAGAAGATGGAGCAGGTCGCACGCACGCGCTATGCGGCCGGGCTCGTCGCCCAGCAGGATGTGATCCGCGCGCAGCTTGAGCTGACCAGTCTCCGGCAAGAGCAGATCCAACTCGACAACGAGCAGCAGACCCTGCGCGCGATGCTCAACGGCCTGCTGGCGCGCGGCCCGCAGGCACCGCTCGCTGATCCCGAGCAGCTGCGCAGCATCCCCAGCCCCGCCACACTGCAAATGGACGCACTGATCGAGCGGCTGCGCGGGCGCAATCCGCAACTGTCGGCCGAGCTTGCGAAAACACAGGGCGCAGAGAGGAACCGCGAACTGACCTACCGCAACCGCATGCCCGATCTGAACCTCGGCATCGTGCCGGTGCAGCGCGGCTCCAGCGTCAACGAATGGCAGCTGATGTTCGAGGTCAACCTGCCGCTGCAGTTCGACAGCCGCCGCAGCCAGGAACGTGAGGCCGAGCGGATGCTGGACGCCGCCCGCGCACGCGCCGAATCCACCGCCAGCCGTTTGATCGGCGAGCTGGGCGGCAGCCTCGCCGCACTCGATGCCTCACGCCGGATCGAGGCGATCACGGCCAGCACGCTGCTGCCGCAAACCGAAGCCACCTTTCAATCCGCGCTCGCCGGTTACGAGACCGGCCGCGTCGATTTCGCCACGCTGATCGATGCACAGCGCGCGATCCGCAAGGCACGGCAGGATCTGATCAAGGCCCGCGCCGACCAGCAGGCTCGGCTGGCCGACATCGAACGACTGATCGGAGAACAACTGTGAACCGCCTACTCGCTACCGGCGGCGCCCTCCTAGCGCTCGCCACGGCCGCCGGCCTCGGCTACGCGATCGGCCACCAGCGCAGTGACACGCCCACCGCGGCCGCAGCGGGTGTTCAGGGCAGCGCCGGAACGACGCGGAAGATCCTGTACTACCGCAATCCGATGGGCCTGCCTGACACCTCGCCGACGCCGAAGAAAGACCCGATGGGCATGGACTACATCCCGGTCTACGAGGGTGCGGACGACACAGCCGCCAGCGATGGCAGCGTGCGCATCAGCGTGGAAAAGGTGCAGAAACTCGGCGTACGTACCGAGGCCGCGAAGACGCAAAGCCTCGCGCGCAGCGTCCGCGCGCTGGGCCGCATCGAAGTCGATGAGCGGCGCGTCGCAACGGTGTCGCCGAAGTTCGAGGGCTGGGTCGAGCGGCTGCATGTGAACGTCACCGGCCAGCTCGTCTCGCGCGGTCAACCGCTGTTCGATGTGTACAGCCCCGAGCTGGTCTCTGCACAGCGCGAATACGCCATCGCCAGCAAGGGTAACGAGGCCTTGAAGGATGCCGACAGCAGCGCACGCGACGGCATGCGCGGGCTGGCCGAGGCCTCGCTCGCCCGCTTGCGCAACTGGGACATCTCCGAGGCGCAGATCAAGGCGCTTTCACAGCAGGGCGATGCACGCCGCACGCTGAGCCTGCGCTCGCCGGTCACCGGCATCGTGATGGAAAAGAAAGCGGTGCAAGGCATGCGCTTCGCCGCCGGCGATGCGCTGTACCAGATCGCAGACCTGTCCACGGTATGGGTGATCGCCGACGTGAATGAACAGGATGTCGGCCTGATCGCACCGGGGCAAACGGCGCGCATCACGATCAACGCCTACCCGGGCAAGCTGTTCGAAGGCGCGATCACCTACGTCTATCCAACCCTCAACGCCGAGACCCGCACCGTGCCGGTCCGCGTCGAGCTGGCGAACCCGGGCGGCCTGCTCAAGCCCGGCCTGTTCGCGTCACTTGAACTCAAGGCCGCGCCGCGCAACCCGGCGGTGACGGTGCCGCTCTCGGCGGTGATCGACAGCGGTGCGCGCCAGATCGTGCTGGTCCAGGTGGCCGAAGGACGTTTCGAACCGCGTGCGGTGAAGCTCGGCGCCCGCTCGGAGAGCGACGTCGAAATTCTCGACGGCGTGAAGGCGGGTGAGCCGGTCGTAATCTCGGCCAACTTCCTCATCGATGCGGAGAGCAACCTGAAGGCAGCGGTATCCGGCTTCGGCGCGCAGCCCCCCGCCGCCAAGGCGAAGGACGCCACCAGCGCGAACGCCGTGCACCACGGCGAGGGCCATGTCGAGGCCATCGATGCCGCAAGCGGCAGCATCAGCCTCGCGCATCAGCCGATCGCGAGCCTCAAGTGGCCCGCGATGACGATGGACTTCGTGCTCGCGAACGCCTCGCTCGGCGATGGGCTGAAGGCCGGCGCCGCGGTGCAGTTCGACTTCGTCGAGCGCCAGCCGGGCGAGTGGGTCATCACCGCGATCAAGCCGCTGGCCGCGGGTGGCGCGGGCGCTCACAAGGGCCACTGACATGCTCAATGCCCTGATCGACTGGTCGGCACGCAATCGCTTCCTCGTCCTGCTCGGCACGCTCTTCGTGGTGATCGCAGGCGTGTGGGCGGTGATGAAGACCCCGCTCGACGCGCTGCCCGATCTGTCCGATGTGCAGGTGATCGTCTATACCGAATACCCCGGCCAGGCGCCGCAGGTGGTGGAAGACCAGGTCACCTACCCGCTCACGTCGGCGATGCTGTCGGTGCCGAAGTCCAAGGTCGTGCGGGGCTTCTCCTTCTTTGGCGCCTCATTCGTGTATGTGATCTTCGAAGACGGCACCGATATCTACTGGGCGCGCTCGCGGGTGCTGGAGTACCTCAACGCCGCAGCGGGCCGCTTGCCCACCGGCGTGGCACCGCAACTGGGGCCGGACGCCACCGGCGTCGGCTGGGTCTATCAGTACGCGCTGCAGGCCAAGGACAAATCGCTCGCCGACCTGCGCGCCACGCAGGACTGGTTCCTGCGCTACCAGCTCAGCAAGGCGCATGGCGTGGCCGAGGTGGCATCGATCGGCGGCTTCGTGCGGCAATATCAGGTGACCGTCGATCCGCTGAAGCTACGCGCCTACGGCATTCCGCTGAACAAGCTCGCCGAGGTGATCCGCGCATCGAATCGCGATGTCGGTGGCCGCGTCGTCGAGATGGCGGAAACCGAGTACATGGTGCGCGGCCGCGGCTATCTGCGCAGCCCGGACGACATCGGCAAACTGGTGCTGAAGGCCGAGGGCGGCACACCGGTACGCATCAGCGATGTTGCGCGCGTGGAGTTCGTGCCGGACGAGCGGCGCGGCCTCACCGAACTCAACGGCGAAGGCGAAGTGGTCGCCGGCATCGTGATGGCGCGCTTCGGCCAGAACGCGCTGGAGGTGATCGGCAACGTCAAGGCCAAGATCGCCGAGGTCGCTTCCGGTCTGCCCGACGGCGTGTCGATCAAGGCGGTGTACGACCGCTCCGAGCTGATCGGGCGCGCGATCGACACACTCAAACGCACCCTGGTCGAAGAATCGATCATCGTTGCCGCGGTCTGCGTGATCTTTCTGCTTCATGTGCGCAGCGCGCTGGTGGCAATCGTAATGCTGCCGGTCGGGGTGTTGATCGCCTTCATAGCGATGCACGCGCTGGGCATGAACTCCAACATCATGAGCCTGGGCGGCATCGCGATCGCGATCGGCGCGATGGTGGATGCGGCCATCGTGATGATCGAGAACGCGCACAAGCACATCGAACGGCTCAGGCCCGACGATTCGCGCATCGACGCGATCATCGCCGCCTGCAAGGAAGTCGGCCCTGCGCTGTTCTTCTCGCTGCTGATCATCACGGTGTCCTTCCTGCCGGTGTTCACACTCGAATCGCAGGAAGGCCGCTTGTTCTCGCCGCTCGCCTACACCAAGACCTTCGCAATGGCCGGCGCGGCGCTGCTGTCGGTGACACTGGTGCCGGTGCTGATGATGCTGTTCATCCGCGGCCCGATCATGCCGGAGGCGAAGAACCCGGTTAACCGCGCGCTGATCTGGCTCTACCGGCCGATCATCGCCGGCGTGATGCGATGGAAGAAGACGACCGTCGCCCTCGCGGCGGTCGCACTGGCGGTCAGCGTGTGGCCGGCGTCGAAGCTCGGTTCCGAGTTCATGCCCACGCTCAACGAAGGCACGCTGTTCTACATGCCGACCTCATTGCCGGCGATGTCGATCACCAAGGCGGCCGAACTGCTGCAAACGCAGAACCGCATCATCAAGAGCTTCCCGGAAGTCGAATCGGTGTTCGGCAAGGCCGGCCGCGCCAACACCGCGACCGACCCGGCGCCGACCGAGATGTTCGAAACGGTGATCAACCTGAAGCCGGAATCCGAATGGCGGCCCGGCATGAACATCGACAAGCTGATCGCCGAGATGGACAAGGCGCTGCAATTTCCTGGCGTGTCGAACGCGTGGACGATGCCGATCAAGGCGCGCATCGACATGCTCTCCACCGGCATCCGCACACCGATCGGCATCAAGGTGTTCGGCAAGGATCTCGACGAGATGGAGCGCCTCGCCAAGCAGATCGAGGCGGTGGTCAAACAGGTGCCGGGCACCACCAGCGCATTTGCCGAACGCATCACCGGCGGCTTCTATCTCGATATCGAACCCGATCGCGACGCGCTCGCGCGCTACGGACTGGGAGTCGGCGAGCTGCTTGATGTGGTGTCGACCGCGCTGGGCGGCGAAATGGTGACCACGACCGTCGAGGGGCGCGAGCGATTCGGCGTGACGGTGCGCTACCCGCGCGAGCTGCGCGACGATCCTCAGAAGATCTCGAACCAGGTGCTGGTGCCGACGATGGGGCGCGCGATGGTGCCGCTGGGCGAAGTCGCGAAGGTCGCCATCGTCCGCGGGGCGCCGAGCATCCGCACCGAGAACGCGCTGCTATCCGCCTACATCTATGTCGACATCCGCGATCGCGATATCGGTTCGTATGTGAAGGATGCGCAGAAAGCAGTCAGCGAGCAGGTGAAGTTCCCGCCCGGCTACTACGCGAGCTGGAGCGGCCAGTTCGAATCGATGCAGCGCGCGATCGAGAAGATGAAGATCGTGCTGCCGCTGACGCTGCTGATCATCTTCCTGCTGCTGTACCTGAACTTCAAACGGCTCACCGAGACGCTGATCGTGATGCTGTCGGTGCCCTTCGCGCTGATCGGCGGCGTGTGGCTGATGTGGGCGCTGGGCTACAACCTGTCGGTCGCGGTAGCGGTGGGCTTCATCGCGCTCGGCGGCGTCGCGGCGGAGACCGGTGTCGTGATGCTGATCTACCTCGACCATGCCTGGCGCGACATCAGTGCGCGCCGCGCAGCCGAAGGCCGCACACCGTCGGCCGAGGATCTTTACGCGGCGGTGATGGAAGGTGCGGTGGAGCGCGTGCGGCCAAAGATGATGACGGTTGTCGCGATCATGGCCGGCCTGCTGCCGATCATGTGGAGCCATGGCACCGGCTCGGAAGTCATGAGCCGGATTGCGGCGCCGATGGTCGGCGGCATGATCTCCTCCACCGTGCTGACGCTCGCGGTGATCCCGGCGATCTACGCGCTGGTGATGAGCCGACGCATTCGGCGGCCCACTGCGGCACAATGACGCGATGTACCCACTTGCCCACGTTGCGCGGCTGCTGCATCGCCTGCGCTGCCGCTTCCGTAGCTGGTGCCGCGCCAACCGGCGCGCACACCAGGCTGCCCGTGTTACCTGCTGCAACGGGCGGCGCCTGCCCTGAGCCGGCTCAGGGGTGCTTCGCGCGGTAGTCGGCGATCGCTGCCTTCAGGTCGTCGTATTCCTCGCACGGCAACCAGCAGAGCTTGTCGAGCGCGGCGAGGTGCTGCTCCGCGTGCGCCAGATCGCCGGCCATCAGATAGGCCTCGCCGATGTATTCATGTGCGCCACGGTGCTTCGGATCGATCGTGAGCGCCTGCTCGTAGTAGCGGAACGCGTTGTCGAGCTTGCCCTGTTTGCGGCTCGCATAGCCGAGCAGGTTTAAGCCGTCGGCACTGCGCGGGTGGCCCGCGACGTAAGGGGTCAGGATGCCGATGGCGGCATCCCAGTCCGACTTGTCGATCGCGCCCTGCGCTGCAACAAGCTCGGGCACTTCTGCCACCGTGCTGCCGCCTCCGCCGCCACCCCCTGATGCCTGAGCGAGGCCCGCGAACAGGCTCGCGGCGAGCAGGATTCCGCTGATCTTATGCATGGCAGCCTCCACGACAACGCGGGGGCGCATCCCCCAGACGTCGTTATAGCGGCCGCACGAGCTTGTGCAACACCATCCCGGCAGCGCCTGCAGCGACCGCACGTGCGCCATAACGCGACACGCGCACTTCGGGCGACGGCAGGCCGGCGTCACGCGCATAGCGACTGAGCGTTTCGCGTGCCGCGTCGAGCAGCGGCGCACCCAGCTCGCAGGTCGGGCCGCCGAGTACGAAGCGGCCCGGATCAAAGGCCGTCCACAGGTTCTGCATCAGCACGCCGAGGTAGTGCCCCGCGCGCTGCACGGCGCTGACGGTGAGCGGATCGCCGGCACTGGCGCGCGCCAGCAAGGTGCCAGCCGATGCCTGCTGATTGCCGGCGCCGGCCGATTGCTGCGCGATCGCGCGCAGCCCGATGTAGGCTTCGGCGCAGCCCTCACGGCCACATGAACAGCGTGGGCCCGCCACCTGCAGGATCGAGTGGCCGACTTCACCGGCGAACCCGGCTGCCCCAAGAAACAGACGATCATTCACGACCACGCCGGCACCCACACCGATGCCGAGACTCAGATACACCAGCGGCTCCGGCACCGGCGCATCGCCAAATTCAAACTCGCCCAGCGCCGCGACATCCGCCTCGTTCTGCAGGTAGAGCGGCAGCTCGCCGAAACCGGCGTTCGCCAGCGCCGCGCGCAACGGCGTAGCGACATCGATATCGCGCCAGCCAAGGTTGGGTGCCACCTTCAGGATGCCAACCGCTTCATCCACCGCGCCGGGCAGCCCGACGCCAACCCCCAGCACTTTGCGACCGCTCGCGCTGACGCTGGCGATACCATCGATCAGCAGGCTCGCGAGCCGCTGCAACACACCGTCGGCATCTACGCTGAGGAAGTCTTCATCGGTCTGCCACACGATGTCGCCGGTGAGCGAAGTCGCCACCACATGAATGCGGTCGACGCCGAGCTCAGCACCGACCATCGCGAGACGATCAGGGTCGATCGCAAGTGGCGTCGGGCGACGCCCCAGCGCGCCGGTGATCTGGATTTCATGCTCGACCAGCCAACCCTCGTCGATCAGCTCCTGTGCGAGCAGGCTGACGGTCGACTTGGTCAGACCTGTTTCCTTGGCCAGATCGGCGCGCGATTGACCCGCCTGCTGTCGCACCCGCCGCACGATCGCCATGCGGTTGATCTGCTTGAGCAGGGTCTGGTCTCCAGTAATCGGCATGCACATTCCTATCGCGGCAAATATCGTCTATCGAGCGTGCTCGGCGCACCCATGGTTCAACACGCCGGGTGCCCATATTCTACTCACGGGCGAGCATGCGCCAAACAATGCAACTATCATTCTTGACGCCGGACAGCCAATATTTTCGGGCCGACCGACGAATTTTGGCGACTATAACCTTCTTGGCAATTCCGCGCCTTGCCAGGATTGCTGAACGGGAAAAATGTCCATGTCTCGGCCCGCTTTGGCACAGCCTCAAAGCGGCAGGCTAAAATTCACGCATCGGGCGACCCACGCGCCGCTATCTGCCCCTGTATGAACGGGGACTCGCCGGATGCCGGCCCACCCCCCAAAGCCCTCACGCCGACCCGCGACCATGTCCGAATCTTCCTTGCGCGTGCTGTCCGTCATTCCGCCGATGACGCAGCTGAACACGCCCTACCCGTCCACCGCGTACCTGACTGGCTTCCTGCGCTCGCGCGGCATCGATGCGGTGCAGGAAGACCTCGCGCTGGCGCTAGTGTTGCAGCTCTTCTCGCCGGACGGCCTGGCCGCGATACGCGACGCCGTCGAGGCGATGCCGCCGCGCAAGCACACGCAGCAGGTCGCCAGTTTCCTCGCGCAGTATCCGCGCTACGCGGCGACGATCGCACCGGTCGTCGCCTTTCTGCAGGGGCGCGATACCACGCTGGCACACCGCATCGGTGGGCGCGACTTCCTGCCCGAAGGCGCACGCTTCGAATCGCTGGATGTGTACATCGACCCCGACGGCGGTGACCCGCTCGCCTGGGCTTTCGGTGCGCTGGGCATGCAGGACCGCGCACGCCACCTCGCCACGCTGTACCTCAACGACCTGGCCGATGTGCTGCGTGACGCGGTAGACCCGCGTTTCGAGTTCGTGCGCTACGCGGAATCGCTGGCGCAGAGCCAGCCGACCTTCGAGCCGCTGGCGCGCGCGCTGGCCGCTCCGCCAACGCTGGTCGACGCCCGGCTCGCGGCGCTCACGCACGCGACCATCACGAAGCACAAGCCGCGCATCGTGCTGCTGTCGGTGCCCTTCCCGGGTTCGGTGTACGGCGCCTTCCGCATCGCGCAGACGATCAAGGCGATCGATCCCGCCATCGTCACCGTGCTCGGCGGCGGCTTCGCGAACACCGAATTGCGCGAGCTCTCGGAGCCACGCGTGTTCGACTACTTCGACTACGTCACGCTGGATGCCGGCGAGCGCCCGCTACTGGCGCTGATCGAGCACCTCGACGGCAAGCGTTCGCAGCAACGATTGGTGCGCAGCTTTCTGCGCGACGCCGAGAGCGGCGCGGTGCGCTATGTGAACTTCGCCGAACCGGATATCGCGTTCGCCGAAGTCGGTACGCCGACCTGGGATGGCCTGCCGCTGGACCGCTACCTCTCGGTGCTCGACATGCTCAACCCGATGCACCGGCTATGGTCGGACGGGCGCTGGAACAAGCTCACCGTGGCGCATGGCTGCTACTGGAAGAAGTGCAGCTTCTGCGATGTGAGCCTCGACTACATCTCGCGCTACGACGGCGCATCCGCCGCCACGCTGGTGGACCGCATCGACGCGATCGTCGCCGAAACCGGCCAGAGCGGCTTTCACTTTGTCGACGAAGCAGCGCCGCCCAAATCGCTGAAGGCGCTCGCGCAGGAACTGCTGAATCGCAATCGCGCCATTTCCTGGTGGGGCAACATCCGCTTCGAAAAGTCTTTCACGCCGGAGCTATGTCACCTGCTCGCGCAGAGTGGCTGCATTGCGGTGTCGGGCGGCCTGGAAGTGGCGTCGGACCGGCTGCTGAACCTGATGAAGAAAGGGGTGTCGGTCGATCAAGTCGCGCGGGTGACGCACGCCTTCACCGAAGCCGGCATCCTGGTGCACGCCTACCTGATGTATGGGTTCCCGACACAGACAGTGCAGGACACGGTCGATGCGCTCGAATACGTGCGCCAGCTGTTCGAGGCGGGCTGCATCCAGTCCGGCTTCTTCCACCGCTTTTCCTGCACGGTGCATTCGCCGGTCGGCAAGAATCCGGAGGAATACGGCGTTACGTTGCAGCCGCTACCGCCCGTGAGCTTCGCGAAGAATGACATCGGCTTCATCGATCCAACCGGCGTCGACCACGACAGCTTGGGTGTTGCACTGAACAAGGCGCTATACAACTACATGCACGGCATCGGGCTGGAGGAGGATGTGCGCAGCTGGTTTCAGACGCGGGTCCCGCGTAGCCGCGTACCGCGCCACTTCATCCAGCAGGCGCTGCGCGCACGCCCGTAGCGCATCACGCTGAAAGGACAGCTTGCGGGCAGACACCACAGGGTGCCACGACGCCCATCGCAACAGGCAGCCGCAATGCGGCAGTGCACCAGTTCGCGCTGCGCGAGGCGTGTCACGCGCGCGGCTCCATACGATCAGCACAGCAGAGACTTGCGCTACGCGAATAGCTCATGGACTATCACGCCGAATGGAAAGGCGACGTGATGCCGGGTCAGCCCGCCCTCAAACGCCCGCCCGGGGGCAACGTGTCATCGACACTCACGAGAAAGGAACCAGAGCATGAATAGAAAAGAGTTGGTAGAGAAAGTCGCTGCCGAGCATGAACTCTCGTTCGCGGCTGCTGACCGCATCGTCCGCACCGTGTTCGAATCGATCCAGACGGCCGTCAAGAAAGGCGAAGGCTTCACGCTGATCGGCTTCGGCAGCTTCGGCTCGAAGAAGCGCGCCGCCCGCACGACCCGCAACCCGGCGACCGGCGGCACCGTGAAGGTTCCGGCGAAGACCGTGCCGACCTTCAAGGCAGGCGCGACCTTCAAGGCGCTGGTTGCAGGCAAGGCCGCAGCGAAGAAGCCCGCCGCGAAAGCCGCACCGGCTGCCAAGAAGGCCAAGCCCGCCGCGAAGAAGAAGTAAGTTTCATCGTGGGGCTGCGCGCAAGGCAGCAGCCCCACTCCCACGCCGCGCCATAACGCGGCGCCGCATTCGCCCCTCGTGAGCAAGACCGCAGGTTTCCGCGCTCGACACGGTCGTCGCCACACAAGCCCCGGCGCTTCACACGCGGCGCACGATCGAAGCACCGCATTCTCCGTGTTGGAAAATTCTTAGCAGAATCACTTCGTTCGCATCACGCGTACGACGCTCTACTGTTGAGCCCGTGACCCGCATCGGTCGCGCCGCCGGGCTCCCTCCGCAGGGCGGCTCAACGACATCCAGAGAGAGGTTTCTGCCTTGAAGCTCCACCCGACAATTGCGGCGCTCGCCGCAGCACTATCCACTGCGCCCGCGCTCGCCGTCGATTCCAGCGTCACCGTCTACGGCCTGGTCGATGCCGGCTACGCCTACCGCTCCGACAACTACGACGCCACGAAGAGCAGCCGTCAGGGCTTCGATGGCGGCATCGCAAGCGGTTCCCGCCTCGGCTTCCGCGGCGTAGAGGAAATCACCCCCGGCCTGAAAGGCAAGTTCGTCATCGAAGCGGGCATCAACGTCGACACCGGCACGGCCGCACAGTCCGGCCTGACCTGGGGCCGCCAAGCCTGGGTCGGGCTCGATTTCGGCGCCGCCGAAGCGCGCCTTGGCCGCCAGTACACGCCGCAATACCTGATCTACAGCGAAATCGATCCGTTCAACCACGGCACCGTGTCGAAGGCGAGCAACATCTTCACCCATATCGTGTCGCGCGCCGACAACGCGGCCTACGTGACGACACCGTTCTTCGGCGACGTCTTCTCGGTCGACGCGCAGTACGCCTTCAACCGCAGCGGCGACGAAGCGGTGGCGAACGCAAAGGACAAGCGCTTCTACGCGATCGGGCCGAAGCTGCAGTTCGGCAAGACGGTGAAGATTCTCGCGAACTATTCCGAGACGAAGGAGAAAGGTCAGTCGAACGCCGACTCGGCGCTGGACATCGGCGCGGTGCTCGACTTCAACGTGGTGAAAATCTCTGGCGCCTACGCGCTGGCGAAGTTCGAAACCGCGCCGGTGAAGGGTGAGGCGAAGAAGTACGACCGCTTCCTGCTCGGCGCGACCGTGCCGTTCGGTAATTTCTCGCTACTCGCGTCCTATGCCTACTCGAAGGACAAGAACGACCTCGACGAAAAGGCTGTGCAGTACGGCATCGGCGGCAGTTACGCGTTCTCGAAGCGCACCGACACTTACTTCGGCTACTCGCGCATCGACGCGGATGATTCGCTGAAGGGCAAGGGCTACAGCGTCGGCGATTCGTCCAACGCCGGCAACGACTACCGCAGCGGCTTCAACGTCGGCATCCGCCACAAGTTCTGACAGACACTGGCTCCGAAATCCCCATTGAAAAGGGCGCCGCAAGGCGCCCTCTTTTTTTCTTCAACCGGCAAACTCGTGCTGCCGGCGAGCGGTGTCAGAACTTCATGCCGACCGCCGCGTAGTAGGAACGCCCCTTGCCGGCCACGTTCTGCCCCCACTCACCCATGCGGCCGCCCACGTAGGCGCCGCCGAGCGGCGCTTCGTAGTATTTGTCGAGTGCGTTCTCGATGCCCGCGTCGAGCGTGAGCTGCTTCCACTCATAGCGGGTACGCAGATTGAGAAGGCTGTAGCCGGCGGTCCGGACTTCGTTGCGCACAGCTTGTACGTCGTGCTTGCCGGCCACCATCTGCACCTCCAGCGCGCTGCTCCAGCGGTCGAGGCGGTGCTCGGCGGTGAGCCTGGCATTGAGCGGCATGATGTGGAACAGCTTGTCGCCGGTGGTGGCGTCGCGGCCATGCACATAGGCGGCAATGCCCTTGAATTGCACCTCACCCAAACCCGTCTCCAGCACCGACGACTCGGCCGAGGCATCGAGCCCGTAGAGTCGTGCGTCGTGATTGACGAACTTCAGGAAGACAAAGTTGGCCGTCTCCGTCTGGTTCATGCCCATGCAGGCACCGGGCGAGACCGGGCAGCGCTCGACGTCGATGTAGTCCTGCACATAGGTGTAGTACGGCGTGACGCGCAGCGCCCAGCCCTTGGCGGCGGCACTTTGCAGCCGCGCGGTGGCGCTGACCGTATTGGCGATCTCCGGCTTCAGATCCGGGTCGCCGACATAGCCATTCGCATCGCCGAACCAGCCGGTCATCATCATCGCCATCATGCCCTTGCCCCAGGCGTAGCGTTCGTAGAGGTTTGGCGAGCGCGTCTTGCGTGCGTAGCCGGCCTCCAGGCTGCTGATCTCAGAGGGGACAAAACGCAGCATGGCCGTAAGGTCAAGGTTGTTGTCGGTACGGGCGTGGTCGATGGCGTTGAAGGCCATCGCCGCATCGGCATCGGCGTCGGGCCCGCCCATCATGCCCATCCATGAGTAGGGCTGCACATCGCCGGTATCCATGCTGACGCGGTCGTAGCGCACACCCAGCACGCTGCGCCAGGCCGGCGACCAGCTCGCCTCCCACTCGGCGTAGGTGCCGAGCCGGTCGCGCTGACCGTTGTTGATGTTCTTGTACGCGTCGGGCCCCATCATCATGCTGCCCGGAACCGCTGGCCACCAATCGTCGAGCCGGAAGCGGTGGAACTCGTTGCCGATGCGCAGCACATCGGTGTCGGTCAGCGTCACGCTCGCCTTGATCGCATAGCCAAGGTTCTTGCCGTCGGTGTTCATCGGCATCTCGCCGCCCTTGTCTTCGAGCATGTTCATCTCGTGGCGGGTGCGGTTGTAGTAGGTCTGCAGCTCCGCGCTGCCCCAGCTGAAGCGGCCGACATAGCGCAGGTTCGCGAAGGCGGCCTGATTCTCGGTCATGTCCATCCAGGCGTTTGGATAAGCCTGATAGGGGATGTACTGCGCCCCCGCGTTGAACACCAGCAGCGCATCGTCGCTACGGTGAGCCAGCATCAGCGCGGTATTCTGCGTCGCGTAGCGGGTGGAGAGCACCTCCGTGCCGTTGCCCGCCTTGTAGTTGGCGGACTGCGAAGCGCTGCTGGTGATCCGCGCACTGAAGCGTTCGGACGCCAGCGTCGCCGCAAGGCTGCCGCCAAAGTTGTCGCCATTGCTGCGGTAGAAGCTGCCGATCTCGCCTGTCGCAAGCATCTCGCCGCTCTCGGCAAACACGGGGTCGGGCGTCTGCGCGCTGATCGTGCCGCCGATGCTGTCGCCGCCCTCGCTGACCGGCGTGATGCCGGCCATCACGTTGACGCGAGCGAGCTGCGAGGGATCGAGGTAGGACAAGGGCGGGTTCATGTGGTTGGCGCAGGCCGAGGTGATGGCCATGCCGTCGACCTCCACCCGCACGCGCTCGTCGTTGAGGCCGTGGATCGCCGGCAAGCCGGAGACACCGCCGCTGCCATACACGCTGACGCCCGGCACTTCGTCGAGCAGCGATGCGGTATCGCTGCTCGCGGCCCGACGGCGATCAAGTATCGCTTGCTCAAGCTTGTTTCGGTCCACTGCGCGGAGGCCGAAGATCGTGATGCGTTCGACCGCATCGGTGTCGCCTGCGGCGTCGGTCGCCGCGGCCGGTTGGGGAAGCGCCGCAAGGATCGCCGCGGCAATGAGGCTGGTTTTGAATTCAGTGCACATCGTGAATCACTCTGACTGTCGGTTGAACACACACCACCGCTGCCATCGCCAGAAGCGCGTGGCAAAGCAGGGTGTGGCGCGCACAGACGTGCGCAGCGAGCGCGCAACGGGGCTGCCCCGGCGCGCGCGGTATCAAGGCTTGGATGTCAGACGTGCAGGGGTGGGGCGCGCGGCGCCGCCGAGGCCCAGATGAAAAGCGGCCTTGGTGCACTGAGGAAAAGACGGGGAACGAAAATCGCCTTGGCGGAGATCAGGCCAGGCATGCTCGCCGCCTCGGGGAGCGGTGCCGCGAACTGCAAGACGCAGAACGGGCAGTGATCGAGTGAAAGCTGCGCCGGCACGCGGCCCTGCAAATCAGGGCGATCCGGTTCGCCGGGATCCGCGCGGAACATCAGGCCCCGCGCAGTACAGATCTCAGCGAAACTCGACCCACCCGCCGAACTGAATGGCGCGTTGAGAGAGGACAGGGTGCGCGACAGCGTAGGCATGCACGCCGCGACCATGATCGCGACGAACGCACCCCACCACGCGAATCGCCAGCACTGCCCCCTCATCCCCATGGCCCGAATTTAGCATCAAAGCCTGCGCGAGATTGTCAGCCTGCGGTGCTGCGCGGGGAATGGTCACCCAGAGGTGCCAATCTCAATCATCCGCATCGCGCGCCGGGTTGATCGCCGGGCGCACATGCGCCTCGGTCAGGCGTGGTGAGCAGGCCTCGATGAACTGGTAGGCGTAGCCACGCAGGTAGTGGCCCTGGCGCACCGCGATGCGGGTGACGTTCTCTTCAAAGAGATCGAAGGATTCGAGTTGCAGCAGGCTGCGATCGCGCTCTGCGTTGAACGCGACCGAGGCCACGATGCCGATGCCGAGGCCCAGCTCCACATAGGTCTTGATCACGTCCGAATCGAGCGCGGACATCACGATGTCCGGCGCCAGGCCATGCGACGCAAAGGTCTGGTCGATACGCGCGCGGCCGGTGTAGCCCTCGTGGTAGGTGATGATCGGGTACTCGGCGACGGCTTCGAGCGTGAGCGGATGTACGTCCGCCAGCGGATGCCCTTGCTGCACGATCACCGCGTGATGCCAGCGGTGGTAGTCGAAAGTCACGATGTCCGGGGCGCCGTCGAGCGCCTCAGTCGCGATGCCGATGTCGGCATCACCCGCCTGCAACAGCCCAACGATTTCGGCCGGGCTGCCCTGGTGCAGCTCCAGATGCACTTTCGGAAAAGCCTGCTTGAAGCGCGTCACCACCGGCGGCAGCACATAGCGCGCCTGCGTGTGGGTGGTCGCGATCACGAGCTTGCCTTCGTCGCGTTGGCTGAACTGCTGCGCAAGGCGCTTGATGTTGCGCGCATCGAGCAGCATGCGCTCAACGATTTCGACCAGCTCCTTGCCCGGCTCGGTCAGGCCCAGCAGGCGCTTGCCACGGCGGATGAAGAGCTCGACGCCGAGTTCGTCCTCCAGATCCTTGATGTGTTTGCTGACGCCGGACTGCGAGGTGAACAGCGCGCTGGCGACCTCGGTCAGATTGAAGTTCTGGCGCACCGCCTCGCGGATGATGCGCAGTTGCTGAAAGTTCATGATGCAGTTCCGGTAGCAAGTGCGCCCGCTGCGGGGCGCGAGAAGACAGCCAGTTGGGAGGGTACGACACGCACGCGCGAGCCTTCGACAAGGCCCAGTTCGCGCACCCGGGCGCGCGAGAGTTCCACCTCGACCTGATCGGGCACACCCGGTTGCTGTTCCGACTGCAGCTCGATGCGGGCCTGCGAACCGAACCCGAGGATGCGCGTGACGGTGGCACCGATGCCATGGCTGTGCGCATCCCCGACCACGATATCAAGCTCGTGTGGGCGGGCAAAGGCCACCACTTCCTCGCCATGCGGCAGATCAGCACTCTGGTGCGGATGTGCATGGTTGGCGACCGACACATGATTGCCATCGACGCGACCATGAAACAGATTCACCGCACCGAGGAAGCCATACACGAAGGGCGTCTTCGGCGATTCATAGACTTCGTCCGGCGTGCCGACCTGCTCGACGTGGCCCTTGTTCATCAGCACGACACGGTCCGCCACTTCCAGCGCCTCTTCCTGATCGTGCGTCACGAAGATGCTGGTGACGTGGATCTCGTCATGCAGGCGGCGTAGCCAGCGGCGCAGTTCCTTGCGCACCTTCGCATCGAGCGCGCCGAAGGGTTCATCGAGCAGCAGCACGCGCGGCTCCACCGCCAGCGCACGCGCCAGCGCGATGCGCTGACGCTGACCACCGGAGAGCTGCGAGGGGAAGCGGTCGGCGAGCCAGTCGAGCTGCACCAGTTCGAGCAGTTGCTTCACCTTCTTCGCGATCACCGCTTCGCTCGGGCGCTCCTTGCGGGGTTTCACACGCAACCCGAAGGCGACGTTGTCGAACACCGTCATGTGGCGGAACAGCGCGTAGTGCTGGAACACGAAGCCGACGTTGCGTTCGCGCACATGGGTGTCGGAGGCATCTTCGCCTTCGAGCAGCACGCGGCCGCCATCCGCCGATTCCAGCCCCGCGATCACGCGCAGCAGCGTGGTCTTGCCGCAGCCCGAGGGGCCCAGCAACGCGACCAGCTCGCCGGTCGGGAATTCGAGCGAAACATCGTCGAGCGCAACGAAGTTGCCGAAGCGTTTCTGGATGCCTTCTACCTTGATGCTCATGGGCCTTACTCCGGACGCAGGTCGTCGCTCGCCGCCCGTGCGGCTTGCCACTCGACCCAGGATTTGATGACGAGGGTGACCAGCGCCAGCATCGCCAGCAGCGATGCCACCGCGAAGGCGGCGGAGAGCTGGTACTCGTTGTAGAGAATCTCGATGTGCAGCGGCAGCGTGTTGGTGTAACCGCGGATATGGCCCGACACCACCGACACCGCGCCGAACTCGCCCATTGCGCGGGCGTTGCACAGCACCACCCCGTAGATCAGGCCCCACTTGATGTTGGGCAGCGTGACATGCCAGAAGGTCTGCCAGCCCGATGCGCCCAGCACGATCGCCGCTTCTTCCTCGTCCTTGCCCTGCGCCTGCATCAGCGGAATCAGTTCGCGCGCGACAAAGGGGAAGGTGACGAAGATGGTGGCCAGCACGATGCCCGGCACCGCGAAGATGATCTTGATGTTGTGATCGGCGAACCAGGTGCCGAACCAGCCATGGGTGCTGAAGATCAGCACATAGATCAGGCCCGCGATCACCGGCGAGACCGAGAACGGCAGGTCGATCAGCGTGATCAGGAACTGCTTGCCGCGGAACTCGAAGCGCGCGATCGCCCACGCGGCAGCCACGCCGAACACCAGGTTCAACGGCACCGCAATCACGGCGGCCAGCAAGGTCAGTGTCACAGCGGACAGCGCATCCGGCTCGACCAGCGCGGCAAGGTAGGCATCCCAGCCCTTCTTCAGGCCCTCGACAAACACCGTCGCCAGCGGCAACAGCAGGAAGAGCGAGAAGAACAGCAGCGAGACGGCGATGATGGTCCACTTCACCCACGAGGATTCGCGGGTCGCCGGATTGTCTTCGTAGTGCCGCGGCGCGGCGTGCAGATTCAGTGTTGCGGTGGCCGACATCAACCCACCCTCCCGATGCGGCGCGCACTCCACGCCTGCAGGTTGTTGATGAGGAACAGCAGCACGAACGAGACGATCAGCATCACCGCGGCGATCGCGGTGGCGCCGGCATAGTCGTACTGCTCCAGCTTGGTGATGATCATCAGCGGCGTGATCTCGGACACCAGCGGGATGTTGCCGGCGATGAAGATCACCGAGCCGTATTCGCCCACCGCGCGCGCAAAGGCCAGTGCGAAACCGGTCAGCAGCGCCGGCAGCAGCAGTGGCAGCAGCACCTTGCGGAACACCTGCCAGCGCTGTGCGCCGAGCGAAGTGGCCGCCTCCTCGATCTCGGTTTCCAGGTCTTCCAGCACCGGTTGCACGGTACGCACGACGAAGGGCAGACCGATGAAGGTCAGCGCGACCAGCACGCCCAGCGGCGTATAGGCCACCTTGATGTCGTACGGCGCCAGCAGCGCACCGACCCAGCCCTTGGGCGAGTAGATCGTCGCGAGCGCGATACCGGCCACCGCGGTGGGCAGGGCAAACGGCAGGTCGACCAGTGCATCGACGATGCGTTTGCCGGGGAAGCGGTAGCGCACCAGCGCCCACGCGAGCAGGAAACCGAACACGGTGTTGATCACCGCCGCCAGCAGTGAGGCGCCGAAGGTGAGCCGGTACGAAGCCAGCACACGCGGCGAAGTGGTGGTACTCCAGAACTCGGCCAGCGTCAGCGTGGCGGACTTGGCAAACACCGCGAACAGCGGGATCAGCACGATCACTGACAGGTAGAACAGCGTGTAGCCCAGCGACAGGCCGAAGCCGGGCAGCACACGGCGGGCGGCACTCATGCGCGGCTCCCGTGCCCTGGGGCGGCAGATGGCGTGCTGGCTGCACGCTCGTATCGGGTCTTCATGGACGGAACTCCGTATCGGGGAGCACCGAGTCTATGAGAGCGGCCTTAGAAGCCTAAACAATAAAAACTCACTTCCATATGCAGAATCGCGTTTAAGCACTCAGGCAGATTCGTGCGTCAGGGCCCGCTGGTCGCAAGGCCCTCATCACGCATAAGCACTTCAGAATTCCTTGGTTGGGCAGCCTTGCCGGGCGACGTAGATTTGTCTCGCATACATCGCCGGAGAACAGAGATGACCGCACTCATTGTCGGCGGCGACCGGGTCGCCCCGCTCGCCCGCAGCCTCGCCGCGGCGGGCTACCCCGAGGTGCGCCACTGGAGCGGGCGCAAGCCGGGCGAGCTGCATCACCGCCTGCCACCAAGCACCCGCCTGGTGGTGGTGGTGGTCGACCAGATCAACCACATGATGGCCAGCCGCATCCGCGCCGGCGCCCAGGCGCAAGGCGTGCCGATCGTGTTCTGTCAGCGCTCACGCACCCAACTCGACGCCGAACTGCGTCGAATGCAGCTCGCGCAAGCTGCCTGAGACCCATGAGTGCCGCGCTCACGACCCGACAGATCAACGCCATTCGCGCCGCATTGGGCAAGCACAGCTTCACGCCGCTGGAAGTCGCGCAGCTGGACTATCACGTGATCCGCCATGCCCAGGGCCTCGGCCCGAAGAGCATCGCCGGCATTCGGCAGTGGCTGCTCGAAGCCGGCCAGGCGGTCGGCCACTGGCAGCACGACGATGGCCACTCGCAGCGCGAGCGGCGACGCGCCCAACGCATCGCACAAGCGGTCGCGCTGCTCGAACGACACGGCTACACCGTAGTCGCGCCGCGGGAGCGCTGACACAACATGTGCCAACTGCTCGGCGTGAGTGCGCGCAAACCGGTCTCCGCGGCCTTCGCGCTGCAAGGCTTCCTGCTACGCGGCGGCGAGACCGACCTGCATGCGGATGGCTGGGGCATCGGCTACTACCAGGGCGAGCATGCCCGCATGCTGCGCGAAGCCCGCGCGGCGGCGCACTCGGGCCTCGCACTGCGTATCCGCCAGCAGCCGATCCGCTCGCGCAACTTCATCGTGCATGTACGCAAGGCAACGCGTGGCGGTATTGCGGAACGCAACTGCCACCCCTTCCGTCGCGAGCTGTGGGGGCGAAGCTGGTTGTTCGCGCACAACGGCGATCTCGGCTCTGCGCTGCCGTGGGCCCACGGCCTCTTCCAGCCGATCGGCGAGACCGACAGCGAGCGCGCCTTCTGCCTGCAGCTGAACCAATTGGTCGATCGCTTTGGCCTGCGTCGGCCACCCAACGATGTGCTGGATGACACGCTAGAAGCGGAAGCGGACAGGCTCGCGCAGCACGGCAGCTTCAACTTCCTGCTGAGCGACGGCAACCGGCTCTATGCCCGCTGCGCCACGCAGCTCTTCCATGTTGAGCGCCGCTACCCCTTCGCGCAGGTGGAATTGCTCGACTGCGCACAGCAGATCGACCTGGCACGGCACAACCATCTGGACGACCGCATCAGCGTGATCGCAACGCAGCCGCTGACGCGCGGCGAAGCCTGGCACGCATTCGCGCCGGGAGAAACGAAGATCTTCATCCGGGGTACCGAGCACACCCCCAATGCAGCCGCCGAGACACGCCCGCTGATCTACGCTTGAGTGTCACCTTTCGGCATCGAGCGCCGCGCCTGGCTGCGTCGCTCAGCACAAGCGTCACGCCGTCCCGAGGTACTTGGCCCAGTCGAACTGCGTGCGACGGCTCTCGCCGCGCTTTCGACGCGACGAGAGCGGCGTGTCGCCGCCATCAAGCGGGCCGAGCGGAAAGTCGCCGTGCGAGCGGCGCAGCAGATTGAAGATATCAAGCCCGTCCGGCCACGGGCCATGACCGGAGTCGACATTGATATGCCCAGCCGCGCCGATATTCACGAAGCGGCTGCCCCAGCGATCGGCCAGCCACGCGGCGCGCATGACCCGCACCCAGGGGTCGTTGGTGCTGGCAACAACGACGCTGGGAAAGCCCAGCGGCTCATCGGGCAGCGCGTCGCTCAAACCGAACTTGTCCGGGTCGGCCGGCGCCACCAGCATCGCGCCGGCGATCCGCTCACGATAGGCCTGCGCCACATGCGCGGTCGCGAGGCAACCAAAGCTGTGCGCAACGATCCACACATGGCCGCGCGCGCGGTCCAGTTCCTGCCGCAGGCTGCCGGCCCAGCGCGCCAGATTGGGCTCGTCCCAGTTCGACTGCTCGACACGGACACAGCCCTCGAGCTGGCGCTCAAACCAGCTCTGCCAGTGCGCTGGCCCGCTGCCATGCAGGCCGGGCACCACGAGTACGGTAGACATGGATACCTCCTTGCGTCGCTGCCCCCGCCACGACGCGCGGGCTTGGAAGCGCTAACGAAATGCAGGGGCGCACAGCGCCCCGGTGCTGGCTGGGCGCGGCCGCGCAGACAGTACAAGTCGTACGGCAAGCGGTCGCAACAACGCCGGCAGCATGTTGTTGGTGCTTCTTACAGCGTCGCGATCGACACTTCGGTGGACTTCACCAGCGCGACCACTTCGGAGCCGATTTTCAGCCCGAGTTCATCGACCGAACGGGTCGTGATCACCGAGGTGACGATACCCGACGGGGTCTCGACATCTACCTCGCTGACGACATCGCCGCGCACGATTTCCTTCACCTTGCCACGGAACTGGTTACGTACGTTGATCGCTTGAATGGTCATGTTTTCTCTCCTGTTGAATCGGTTTAGATGGCCCAGCGGACCTGATTGACCGTGCGTTGCAGCGACACGTCGCCCAACTGCTCCGGCTCTGCCACGGGTTCCGCTGGCGGTTGCTGCAACACCTTGCGCAGCAGATAGTCCTCAAGCGCGGCAAAGCGCGGGCTGCCCCGTTCACGCGGGCGCGCAAGGTCGACAGACAGATCGAGCGTGATGCGCCCCTCGTCGATCAGCACGACGCGATCGGCCAGTGCAATGGCTTCGGCCACGTCGTGCGTAACCAGCAGTGCAGTGAAGCCACGCTCGCGCCAAAGGCCTTCGATCAGCGCGTGCATTTCAATGCGCGTCAGCGCGTCGAGCGCCCCAAGTGGCTCGTCGAGCAAGAGCAGGCGCGGGCTGTGCACCAGTGCGCGGGCGAGTGCAACGCGCTGGCGCTGCCCGCCCGAGAGCCGCGCAGGCCATTCGCCGGCACGTTCGGCGAGCCCGACCTGCGCGAGGACCTCGCGCGCCTTGCCGCGCTCGGCGTCCGACAGGCCGAGCGCGACGTTGTCGATGACGCGCTTCCACGGCAGCAGGCGCGAGTCCTGGAACATGATCCGGGTATCACCGCGCGCATCGCGCTGCTCGCCACCGAAGCGGATCTCGCCGTCTGTCTTGTCGTCGAGGCCTGCGACCAGTCGCAGCAAAGTGCTCTTGCCACATCCGCTGCGCCCCACGATGGCAACGAACTCGCCCGGCGCCACGTTCAGGCTCAAACGGTGCAGCACCTCACGTTCGCCGAAGCGTTTGACGACCTGCTCGATCTGCAGCGGAATACCGCCGGCCGCACCCCTCGCCCGTTGCGCCACGGCGCGCGTTTCCTGTGAATCAATCTGCATCACACGTGCTCCGCTCAAACGGGTTGATAGCCAGGGTGCCAGCGCAGCCAGCTGCGCTCCAGCGCGCGCGCCAGCACATCGGCCAGCTTGCCGAGCAGCGCGTAGAGCAGGATGCCGACCAGCACCACATCGATCTGCAGGAACTCGCGCGCATTCATCGTCATGTAGCCGATGCCGGCGTTCGCCGAAATCGTCTCGGCCACGATCAGCAACACCCACATCAGGCCGAGCGAGAAGCGCACGCCAACCAGAATCGAAGCCACCGCCCCAGGCAGGATCACATGCCGGTACAGCCCCCAGCCGGAAAGGCCGTAACTCTTGGCCATCTCGATCAGCGCCGGGTCGACCGAGCGGATGCCGTGAAAGGTATTGAGGTACACCGGGAAGAACACCCCCACCGCCACGAGGAACAGCTTGGCCGCTTCGTCGATGCCGAACCACAGGATCACCAGCGGGATCAGCGCGAGCGGCGGGATGTTGCGCAGCATCTGCAGACTGGTGTCGAGCAGGGTTTCGAGTTTGCGGAAGCTGCCGGTCGCGAGGCCCAGCAGCAGGCCAAGCCCGCCGCCGATCACGAAGCCGAGCAGTGCCCGGCGCGTGCTCACCAGCACATGACTCAGCAACTCGCCCGACGAAGCGAGCCGGATCGTCGCGCGCAGGATGTCGAGCGGCGCCGGCAGCACGCGGCTGGAGATCAGCCCGGTCTGTGCCGCAAGTTGCCACGCCACCAGCAACAGCACTGGCGGCAGCCACGGCAACAGGGCTTGCACACGGCGCTTGTTTTTCAGAGTACTCATCGCGGCCTCAACTTTGCGACGCCTTCGGCACGAAATGGTTGGCCACCACTTCACCGAAAGGCCCGGTCAGACTGCCACCCGGCAGCGCTGCATTCGGTGCGCTGTGCGCCAGCGGCAGCAGCGGGAAGACCAGCTCCGCGAAGCGATAGGCTTCTTCCAGATGCGGGTAGCCAGAGAGAATGAAGGCCTCTGCGCCGACATCCTGGTATTCCTTCAACTTCGCGGCAACCTGCTGGGGGTTGCCGACGATCGCCGTGCCTGCGCCTCCCCGCACAAGCCCGACACCGGCCCACAGGTTGGGGCTGATTTCCAGGTCGGCGCGAGTGCGGCCCTTGCCACTGCCGTGCAGTTCGGCCATGCGGCGCTGGCCGACCGAATCCATCCGCGCCAGCGCCGCTTGCGCCGTCGCGACGGTGTCATCGTCCAGCCGGCTGATCAGGCGTTCGGCATCCGCCCAGGCCTCTTCCTCCGTTTCACGCACGATCACGTGCAGGCGCACACCGAACTTAACGATGCGGCCGCGCTTGGCGGCACGAGCGCGCACATCGGCGAACTTCTTCGCAACCTCCGCTGGCGGTTCGCCCCAGGTCAGGTAGGTTTCGACCTGCTCTGCGGCGAGCTCGTGAGCCGGCTCCGACGAGCCGCCAAACCACACCGGCGGATGCGGCTTCTGCACCGGCGGATAGAGGAGCTTCGCGCCTTTGACTCGCAGATGCTTGCCCTCGAAGTCGTAGCTTTCGCCATCGTGGCTGCGAGCAATGATCTCGCGCCAGATGCGGATGAACTCGGCCGAGGCTTCGTAGCGCTCGGCATGCGAATCGAACAGGCCATCACCCGCAAGCTCGTTGGGGTCGCCACCGGTCACCAGATTCACCAAGAGGCGTCCGCCGGAAAGGCGGTCAAACGTCGCCGCCATACGTGCGGCAAGTGCCGGCTGTGTGAGCCCCGGCCGCAGCGCAACGAGAAAACGCAGTTGCTTGGTCGCGGCAATCAAGCTCGATGTGACGACCCACGGGTCTTCGCACGAACGGCCAGTCGGCGTCAGCACACCGTAGTAGCCGAGCCGGTCGGCGGCCTGCGCAATCTGCTGCAGGTAGTCCAGATCGACGCTGCGGGCGCCTTCGCTGGTGCCCAGGTAACGGCTGTCGCCGTGTGTGGGCAGGAACCAGAATACTTTCATGCTGAAACTCCGAAATTACTGTGCCACGACTGCAGCTGGCGCTTGCCAGACAATGTCGCTGACCTTGATCGCGCGCGGGATCAGGCCCAACTCGAGAAAGGCATCGGCGACCTGTTGCTGCTCTGCGACGTGGGCCGCCACGAGGGGCTTCACATCGGTTGAGGGACGACGATCAACAAAGCGCTGCGCCGTCGGCAAGTCGAGTCCGGTGACCTTCGAGTAGGTCTGCGCCGCCTCAAGCTTGTGCGCCTGCGTCCAGGCCTCGGCCTGACTGAGCGCATCAAGCAGACCCAGCACGGCTGCCGGTTGCTGACGGGCGAAGTTCGTCGCGGCGAGATAGAAGGTGTTGTTCGATGACAAGCCTTTGCCGGACGAGAGGACGCGCGGTTTTATCGCCAGCTCGGCGGCTGCATAGTACGGATCCCAGATTGCCCAGGCATCGACACTGCCGCGCTCAAAGGCCGCACGGGCATCCGCCGGGGTCAGATAGATCGGCTCGATATCCGCCCATTTGAGCCCGGCCTTCTTCAGCGCCTGGACCACCACAAAGTGCGCGCTTGAGCCCTTCTGCAGCGCCACCCGCTTGCCCTTCAAATCGACAAGGCTTCGCAGGGCCGAATTGGCCGGCACCAGGATCGCGGAGTTCTCCGGTTTCGGTGCTTCGGCACCAACGTAAAGCAGATCCTTGCCCGCAGCCTGCGCAAACACTGGCGGGCTGTCGCCGGTCATACCGAAATCAAGGCTCCCGACCGAAAGGGCCTCAAGCAATTGCGGGCCGGCCGGAAACTCGATCCAGCTCACCTTGGCAGCTGGGAAGCGCTTTTCCAGCAAACCGAGTTGTTTGACGATCAGCAGGTTGATCGAGCTCTTCTGAAAGCCGATCCGCAGCTCGGACGGGGCTCGCTCAGCTGCGTGTGCGTTGGCGGCCAGACCGGCAAGCAGCACCAGCGCGGCGAGCAAGCCCTTGAGATGACGTGTGAAGGAAGACATGGTTGCGATCTCGATCTGCGTCTCAGCGGCGCGCCGGCAGCGTGGCGTCCTTGACCTGGATCGCCTTCGGAATCAGCTTCAGGTCATAGAAGGTGTCGGCGAGCTTCTGCTGCTCGGCCAGCACCGCGTCGTCGATCGGGCGCACGCTCAGGTTGTAGCGGTTCAGTGCCTGCTCGATCACCGCCGGGTCCAGGCCCTGCAGCGTGGTCAGCTGCGCCGCCGCGGCACGGGTGTCTTTCTTGATCTGTTGGCCCAGCTTGTGCGCCTCATCGAAGAGGATGCGGATCACGTCGGCACGCTTCTCGGCGAACTCGCGTTCGGCGAGGAAGAAGGCGTGGTTGTAGACCACCCCCTGCCCGTCGGCGAGGATGCGGGCATCGACCTGCTTCTCGGCGGCGGACTGGAACGGTTCCCAGATCACCCAGGCGTCGATCGCACCACGCTCGAAGGCGGCACGCGCGTCGGCGGGCGGCAGAAAGACGGGCTGGATATCGCTGTACTTCAGGCCATGCTTTTCCAGCAGCTTGACCAGCAGGTAATGGACGTTAGAGCCCTTGTTGAGCCCGACCTTCTTGCCCTTCAGATCGGCGACGCTGCGAATCGCGGAGGCCTTGGGCACCAGCACCGCTTCGGCGGCCGGCGCCGGCAGCTCGTAGCCGACATAAACGAAATTCGCACCGGCGGCCTGCGCGAAGATCGGCGGCGCCTCACCGACGTAGCCAAAGTCGATCGAGCCGACGTTCAGGCCTTCAAGCAGTTGCGGCCCCGCCGGAAACTCGACCCACTTGATATCCAGCCCCTTGCCCGCGAGTTGCTTCTCGACAGTGCCCTGCGCCTTCAGCAAGGACAGCACGCTGGCAGACTTCTGGAAGCCGATGCGCAGCAGTTTTGGGTTGTATTCCGCAAGCGCGGCCGGTGCGATGAGGGCGGCGGCCAGCGCCAGGCTTGCCGTGGCGAATTGGCGACGATACTGATTGAAGACGGACATTCGGTTTCTCCGTAGTGCTGGATGAGGATGTGTGCGCGCCTGCACCGGCGCGACTCGTTCGAATTCGAAGGGGGCGCTCAGGCGCTGCAACGCGCCGGCGAGAAACGCATGAATCCGTTCGACGCGTTCAGCTTGGCAAGGCAGGGTGACGCACCAAGGTGCTGCGCCAGTGCGTTGACGCCGTCGTCCAGCCGCGCCGCAAGCGCCGGTGCGAGCTGCAGCCCGCCAAGGGCATCGCTGCCGATTTCGCTGTCGAGCGCAAACACCGCGCGGCCAATGTTTGCGGCGGAGAGGCTGGCCAGCACCGGGCGCAGCGCGTAGTCGATCGCCAGCGCATGCGCGAGGCTGCCGCCCGACGCAAGCGGCCACACGAACTTGCCTTCGAAGCCACGCTGCGGGAGCAGATCGAGGAAGGTCTTCAGCAGGCCGCTGTACGCCGCCTTGTAGATCGGTGTCGCCAGCACGATCACGCTTGCGTCCGCCACCGCTTCGAGTGCCGCAACGATCGCCGGGTGGCTGCGGTCTGCCAACAGCAGTGCCTCGGCAGGCAGGCTGCGCAGCGACAGTGTTGCGACATCCAGATCGGCGGCCTCGATTGCCCTGCCAACATGGGCCAGCAACTTCGCCGAGCGTGAATCAGCCGACGGGCTGCCTGCGATGGTCAAAATGCTCACGTTGCGCTCTCCTTGGTGGATCCGGCTCGACGAAGCGAGCCCCGCGAACGGAAAACACCGCAGCGGAGTCCGCAATCTAGGCAACGCGACGCAGATCGCGAACCAAGGAATTCAGCGAAGCATTTCACTCTTCTTCTGCATTGCGTATTCACCGCGCATCACGCGGATCGCGGATATCGATTGCAGATCCACGATGCGATGCAATGCGGAAAGACTTCGTTCTCGCGCGCCGGTTCTCCACCTAGCCTCGCCTGACCCAACTAGAGGAGAGATCCACGTGAACAACTCGCGTGTACTCAGGGCGGCGCTGTCGACCCTGTTTCTGCTGCCCGCCATTGCGGGCGCCACCAACGGCTATTTCGTACACGGCGTCGGCACCGCATCGCGCTCGCTCGCAGGCGTTGGCATCGCATTGCCGCTGGACGGGCTGGCCGCCGGCAACAACCCGGCCGGCGTTTCATTTGTTGATGACCGCGCTGACGTGGGTCTTTCATGGTTCCGCCCGGAACGGGGCGCAGAAATCGTCGGCAATCTGGCGGGCGCCAACGGTCAGTACGACGGCAGCGGCAAGAAGGATTTCTTCGTCCCTGAACTGGGCCTGATCAAACACTTTGCGCCGGCACTCACCGGCAGCCTGGCGATCTACGGCAACGGCGGCATGAACACCCAGTATGCGCAGAACCCGTTTGGCGCCTTCGGCAGCAAGGGCCAGGCCGGCGTGGATCTGAGCCAACTCTTCATTGCACCGACAATCGCCTACAAGGTCACTGACACCCAATCGATCGGCGCCTCGGTGGTGTTCGCCTACCAACGCTTCAAGGCCGAAGGTCTGTCGGCGTTCGATAATCCCTACTTCACCGCCAGCCCCGGCCATGTCACCGACCAAGGCTACGACTCCTCGACCGGTTGGGGCGTGCGCCTGGGCTGGACAGGCCGCATCGCGCCGACACTCACGCTCGGTGCAACCTGGGCGTCGAAGATCAGGACCGGCGAGTTCGACAAGTACCGTGGCTTGTTCGCAGAAAGCGGCGGATTCGACATCCCATCCAACTACGGCCTCGGACTCGCCTGGGCGGCGAACGATGCGCTGACGCTGGCTGCAGACTGGCAGCGCATCGCCTACAGCGAGATCAAATCGGTCGGCAATCCGCTGGCCAAACTCAATGCCGGTAACCCGCTCGGCAGTGCGGATGGCCCCGGTTTTGGCTGGAAGGACATCTCGGTCTACAAGCTGGGAGCGAGCTACACGCTCAATCCTGCGGTGACGCTGCGCGCTGGCTACAGCCACGCCGATCAACCGATCCCGGCGGACCAAACCCTGCTCAACATCGTCGCCCCGGGCGTAGTGCAGGACCACCTGAGCCTCGGTGCCACCTGGCGCGTGTCGCCGGCGGGAGACTTGAGCCTTGGCTTCACACACGGTTTGAAGCAGACGGTGAACGGCTCGCGCTCTATCCCGCCCGCCTTCGGTGGCGGCGAAGCCAACATCCATTTGCAGGAGAACATTTTCGACATCGCCTATGGCTGGCGATTCTGAGGCGCCAACTCAGGGCGACTTGAGATACATCGACAGGCCCCGCGGGGCCTGTCTTTGCTGGAGCGGATACACGATGATCACGAGTAATTTCATACAGCCGCTCGCCGGCGGCCTGCTGATCGGCGCGGCGGCATCGCTGCTGTTGTGGCTCAACGGCCGGCTCGCCGGGGTCAGCAGCATTGTCGGCGGCGCGGTATCTGCCGACCCGCACGAACGCCACTGGCGACTGGCCTTTATCGCAGGCCTGATCGCCGGCGCCGCAGCCTTGTATGCCCTTCACGGGGCTGCGCCGCAAGCGCGCGCAGGTTTCCCGACCGGCTTGCTTGCGTTCGCTGGCATGCTGGTCGGCTACGGCACCGCGCTGGCCAACGGCTGCACCAGCGGGCATGGCGTGTGTGGTCTGGCGCGCCTGTCCCCACGCTCGCTGGTAGCGACAGCGAGCTTTCTTGCCACCGGCATCGTCACGGCGCTGCTGGTACGGCATGGATTGGGGGTGCAGTGATGGGGCGCGTACTTTCGAGCCTGTTGAGCGGGCTGTTGTTCGGCGCCGGGCTCGCTCTGGCCGGCATGACCGACCCATCCAAGGTGCTCGGCTTCCTCGACATCGCCGGTCACTGGGATCCGTCGCTGCTATTCGTACTGGGCGGTGCGGTCACGCTCGCCACACTGGCCTTTCGTCTGATCCTGCGACGCGCGAGACCGCTACTCGACACCCGCTACCACCTGCCAACGGCCACCAAGGTCGATCAGCCGCTGGTCCTGGGCTCAGTGCTCTTCGGCATCGGTTGGGGTGTCAGCGGCTATTGCCCAGGGCCGGCGGTCGCCTTGCTTGCCGCACCCAATGCCGAGACCTGGATCTTCTTGCCCGCACTGCTCGCCGGCGCCCTGCTCTTCCGACTGCAAACGCGTTTTCTTGCCGGGCGAACTTCGCCTCAGGAAGCTGGCGCGGACGCCTGAGAAGAATAAAGGCCCCGTCGCCTTGCGGGCGAACGAGGCCTGATTGCTGTCGTGACTCAGTGTGCGCGGTTGCTCGATAGCCGACGCACCACCGACACCAGCGCATCGACTTCCGCACAGGTGTTGTAGAACGCCAGCGAGGGGCGGACCGTGGCTTCGAGTCCGAAGCGGCGCAGGATCGGCTGGGCGCAATGGTGGCCGGAGCGCACCGCAATGCCCTCACGGTTCAGCGCCTCGCCCACCTCTTCGGTGCGATATCCCGCCAGCACGAAGGACAGCACGCTGGCCTTGTCCGCGGCAGTACCGATCAGCCGCACGCCCGGCACGGGCTTGAGCGCGTGCGTCGCATACGCCAGCAGCTCGTGCTCGTAGCGCGCGATGTTCTCGATGCCGATGCGTTCGACGTAATCGATCGCAGCACCGAGGCCGACCGCATCCGCAATGTTGCCGGTACCGGCTTCGAAACGGTTGGGCGGTGGCTGGTAGATCGTGCGCTCGAAGGTGACGTCGGCAATCATGTTGCCGCCGCCCTGCCAAGGCTGCATGTGCTCAAGGAGGTCGCGCTTGCCGTAGACCACGCCGATGCCAGTCGGCGCGAACACCTTGTGCCCGGAGAACACGAAGAAGTCCGCATCCAGCGCCTGCACATCGACACGCATGTGCGACACCGACTGCGCACCATCGACCAGCGCCTTGGCGCCAACGCTGTGTGCCAGCGCGACGATCTCGCGTACTGGCGTGATCGTACCCAGCGCGTTGGAGACCTGCGTGATCGCCACGATCTTGGTGCGGTCGTTGAGCAGCTTGCGGTATTCCTCGAGCAGGATCTGGCCTGAGTCGTCCACCGGGATCACGCGGATCTTCGCGCCCACCTGCGCCGCGAGCTGTTGCCAGGGCACGATGTTGGCGTGATGCTCCAGGTTCGACACGACGATCTCGTCACCGGCACCGACGTTCTGCACACCCCAGGTCTTCGCGACGAGGTTGATCGCCTCGGTCGCGCCCCGCACGAAGATCACCTCTTCCACCGAACTGGCGCCGATGAATTTGGCGACCTTCTTGCGCGCGCCCTCGTAGGCATCCGTCGCCCGCGCGGCCAGTTCATGCGCAGCGCGGTGGATGTTGGAGTTTTCGTGCGCGTAGAAGTGAGCGAGCCGGTCGATCACCGCCTGCGGCTTGTGAGTGGTCGCTGCGTTGTCGAACCAGATCAGCTGCTTGCCGTTGACACGCTCCTGCAGGATCGGGAAATCGCGGCGGACGGCATTGACGTCGAACGGCGGATGCCCGCTCGGCCGCACCTGCGGCGGATCCTGCGGCAATGCCACCGGATCGACGAAGTAGTAGCCGGGCGCGCTGCGTGCCGCTTCGGGCGAAACTGCACGCGGCGAATCGGTTCCTGCGAGCAGCGCACGCAGTTCGGATTCACCGGGCAAGCCGAAGGACTGGGCGGTAACACGGTCATCCCGCGGCACTTCGACCTGAGGCTGTGCGCCGAGCGCCGGTGCGTCACCGAGGAAGTAGTACGGCGAGGTGGGCGGCGTGGCGCTTGCGACCTGAGGCGGCGTGACCGACGGCAGCGCCGCGGCGTAAGCCTCCGGCACGCCGAGCGACGCGCCACCAGTACGGCCAGCGGCTGGTGACGCATCGGGCAGCGACTCCGGAATACCGCTCGGCGCGGCTGCCGAGGGCGCGAACGTCGGTGCGCGACCCGCCAGATCGAGCCGGGGCTCCGGCGCCTGCGCTTGGGTCAGCGTACTGCCGCCGAAGCCGTCGAAATTCGGCGGCGTGGTACCCGGCAGTGCAGCAAAGAACTCACCCGCAAGGCGCGCAAGCGTTCCGACATCCGGCAAGCCCGGCGGCGCCGCGGGCGCAAGGCCCGCGAGCCCCTCACTTGTAGGTGTCGGGATAGTCATGGTACTTGCCGATCTCCACGTCTTCGAGCACTGCCAGTGCATCGTCGGTCAGCACGGCGAGCGAGCAATACAGCGAAATCAGGTAGGACGCGATCGCGTTGCGGTTGATGCCCATGAAGCGCACAGACAGGCCCGGGCTCTGTTCGCCGGCAAGGCCCGGCTGGAACAGACCAACCACGCCCTGACGCTTTTCGCCGACGCGGATCAGCAGGATCTTGGTCTTGCCATCAACAACCGGCACCTTGTCCGATGGAATGAGCGGGATGCCGCGCCAGGTCAGGAACTGCGACCCGAACAGGCTGACGGTGGGCGGCGGCACGCCACGGCGGGTGCACTCGCGGCCAAAGGCGGCAATCGCCAGCGGGTGGGTCAGGAAGAAGGCCGGCTCTTTCCAGACCTTGGTGATCAGTTCGTCCAAATCGTCCGGCGTCGGCGCACCGGTCAGCGTGAACACGCGCTGCTCTTCTGCGACGTTGGCGAGCAGGCCGTAGTCCGGGTTGTTGATCAGCTCGGATTCCTGACGCTCCTTGATCGTCTCGATCGTCAGGCGCAGCTGCTCTTTGATCTGGTCATGCGGGCTGCTGTACAGATCCGACACGCGGGTGTGCACATCGAGGATCGTCGTGACCGCGTTAAGGAAGTACTCGCGCGGCTGTTCCTCGTAGTCCACGAAGGTCTGCGGCAGTTCCGATTCATCGCGCTGCGAACAGGCGACCTGCACATTGGCCGGATTCTTGACCTTGTTCAGCCGGTAGATACCGGCTTCGACCGGTAGCCACTGCAGCAGATGGACCAGCCAACGCGGCGAAATTACCGACAGTTGCGGGACGGTCTTCGTGGCATTCGCCAACTGGCGGGCGGCGTTATCGCCCAGCGCGGTCGGGATGCTTTGGTGGTCAGCCATGAACGCTACTCCTTATGCAAAATCTTGAAATGAACTGCACTAAATTTCCAATCACTCACCTTGCAACACGGCCTTGACCGTCTCAACCGCCTATCGCCATCAAAAGTGTGTGTACTCGCGGGGCCGAGCCAAGGACTCACAACGCGCCATCACGATCGAGAGCCGCACACCGAAGGCGTCGGCAAGCTTTGCGGCGGTGAGGATCGAAGGCACCACATCACCCCGCTCCACCTCCCCAACGTAAGTCCGGTTGAGGTCCGCCTTCTCGGCCAGCAACTCCTGCGACCAACCGCGTTCGCCACGCAGTAGCCGTACCGCGCGACCAAACAGCGCCGCATCGAGCGATGTGTCAGATTCCCGCGCCATCGTTGATCACTTCCTGTCGGGTGTTGGCCTGAGTCACATGACTACCCGGCGGCACGCTGCGCGTGAGCCAGATGTTTCCGCCGATCGACGAGCCCTTGCCAATCGTGATGCGACCAAGGATGGTTGCGCCGGCGTAGATCACGACGTCGTCTTCGACCACCGGATGACGCGGGGCGCCTTTGAGCAAGTTGCCGTCCGCATCCTGTTCGAAGCGTTTCGCGCCCAGCGTCACCGCCTGGTACAGACGCACGCGATCGCCGATCACCGCGGTCTCACCGATCACGACGCCGGTGCCGTGATCGATGAAGAAGCTCGCACCGATCGTCGCGCCAGGATGGATGTCGATCCCTGTTTCTGAGTGTGCGATCTCCGACACGATGCGGGCGATCAGCGGCACGCCGAGCCGGTAGAGCTGGTGCGCGAGGCGGTGGTGGATCACCGCCAACACGCCGGGGTAGCACAGCAGCACTTCGTCCACGCTGCGGGCCGCCGGGTCGCCGTTAAACGCTGCGGTCACGTCAGTATCGAGCAGACGTCGTACCGCCGGCAGCAGGCTGGCGAAGCTGCGCACGATCTCGACCGCGCGCAATTCCAGCTCGGTCGGGCTGGACGGTGCTTCACGCGCGGCGTAATTGAGTTCCAGTCGCACTTGCGCAAGCAGGCTGTTGAGGGCTGCATCCAGCGTGTGGCCGACGTAGAAGTCCTCGCTTTCCTGGCGCAGATCGGCCGGCCCGAGGCGCATCGGAAACAGCGCACCGCACAGCGCGGCGGCGATATCGTTGAGCGCGCTGCGTGAGGGTAGCTCCCGTCCGCCGAAGTCGCGCCCGCGGCGTTGGGCTGTGCGCCAGGTGTCGCGTGCCTCACGCAGCCCCGCGACCACGCGATCGAGGTCCCAGTTGGGCTGCGCGCTGAGCAGATGCGCGGAAACGGTGGCCTCGTCGCTCATGTCGCGGCCCGCCTATCCGATACACGATTGCCGCCGCCTGACGGCCGAGGCCGCGTATTCATACGGGCAGCCCGGTCGCGTCGAAGACGCCGTCGAACAGGATCGAGCTCAGGTAACGCTCACCAGAGTCCGGCAGCACGACAACGATGGTCTTGCCGGCGTTCTCGGGCTTCTTTGCCAGCCGAGCCGCTACCGCAGCCGCTGCGCCGCACGAAATGCCGGAGAGGATGCCTTCCTCGCGGGCGAGACGCCGCGCGTATTCCACTGCTTCCTCGTTGCTGACCTGTTCGATCGCGTCGATCAGCGACAGGTCCAGCACCTGCGGCACGAAACCCGCGCCGATGCCCTGGATCTTGTGCGGGGCCGGTTTCAGCGGTTCGCCGTTGCGCGCCTGCGTCAGCACCGGACTGGCGGTGGGCTCCACCGCGACGGCCTGGATTGCCTTCTTCTGCGTACCCTTGATGTAGCGGGTCACACCGGTGATCGTGCCGCCGGTGCCGACGCCAGAGACCAGAATGTCGATTGCGCCCTCGGTGTCCTGCCAAATTTCAGGCCCGGTGGTCGACTCATGAATCGCCGGATTGGCCGGGTTCTTGAACTGTTGCAGCAGTACGTACTTCGGGTCCGACGCGGCGATTTCCTCGGCCTTGGCGATCGCGCCGCTCATGCCCTTCGCGCCTTCGGTCAGCACCAGCTTCGCGCCGTAGGCGAGCAGCAGCTTGCGCCGCTCGATGCTCATCGTCTCGGGCATCGTCAGCGTGAGCGGGATGCCTCGCGCCGCGGCGACGAACGCCAGCGCGATGCCGGTGTTGCCGCTGGTCGGTTCGACCAGCTCCTTGCCCGGCCCGAGCAAGCCGCGCTTCTCGGCATCCCAGATCAGCGCCGCGCCGATGCGGCACTTGACCGAATACGCCGGGTTGCGCCCCTCGATCTTCGCCAGCACCGTTGCCGGCGCACCGTCGAGGATGCGGTTGAGCTTCACCAGCGGCGTCCGGCCGATGGACAGGGAGTTGTCAGCAAACCAGTTCGACATGTTGCGCTCCAGAAATGGCGGGAATCCGCGAATCGATCAGTCCTGAACCCAAGGCAGGCCATGCACGCGCCAGCCGCCGACGCGGCCGCGCTGCTGCTGCGCGTCCAGATCGCCCTCGAAGCCTTCGAGGACGTTGAATACGTTGGTGAATCCGGCTTTCGCTGCAGCCTCGGCGGCATCGGCCGAACGCTTGCCGCTACGGCACAGCAGCAGCACCACGGCGCTCTTGCCGGTCTTGCTCTCGAGTTCGCGCACGAAGCGCGGATTGCGGATCAGCGAAGTCCCCGTCATCCACGCCACATGCAGGGTGTCGGGCACATGGCCGACGAACTTGCGCTCCTCGGCAGTGCGTACGTCGACCAGCACTGCGGCACCTTCACCAACCAGGGCCCAGGCCTCCTGCGGCGTAACGCGGCCGGCATACGGCAGCCCCGCATCGCGCGCTGCGGCGCGTGCGCGCTCAAGAATGGCCTCTGCGTGAGCCGACTGCGGCGCCTCGGATTCCGTGGCGTGAAAAGCCGTCGCAATGGCTTCGCCGGCATGGGATGTTGCTATCAGTGACATGTCTTCCTCCGAATCGCCCGCCAGGCGGGACGTTCTGCGCATCTGGCGCGCGATGGAGAGAGCCTAGGCGCGTGGCGCTTGCACGCGAACCAAGAAAAATTCCAGTGCTTAGTCAATTTCCGTTCATTCCCATATTCGCGATATGGGATTCGGTTCGGCGGGGCGGTAAACGCCAAGCGGCCCGGCAAATGCCGGGCCGCTTGTGCCGAAGACGATCGGGATTACTTGCCGTAGATCTGGTCGAACACCCCGCCGTCCGCGAAGTGCGTCTTCTGCGCTTTCTGCCAGCCGCCGAACACCTCGTCGATGGTGAAGAGCCTCACCGGTGCAAACTGCTTGGCGTACTTCGCTGCCACCTTCGCATCACGCGGACGGTAGTAGTGCTTGCCCGCAATCTCCTGCCCCTCGGGCGAGTACAGGTACTGCAAGTAGGCTTCCGCCACCTTGCGCGTGCCCTTCTTGTCGACCACCTTGTCGACCACCGACACCGGCGGCTCTGCGAGGATCGAGATCGACGGCGTGACGATGTCGAACTTGTCGGGACCGAGCTCCTTCACGGCAAGGTAGGCCTCGTTCTCCCACGCGATCAGCACGTCGCCGATGCCGCGCTCGGTGAAGGTGGTGGTAGCGCCGCGGGCGCCGGAATCGAGCACCTTCACGTTCGAGTAGATACGCTTGACGAAGTCACGCGCGCTGGCGTCGGTGCCGCCGGTGTGTTTCAGCGCGTAGCCCCAGGCGGCCAGGTAGTTCCAGCGTGCGCCGCCGGAGGTCTTCGGGTTCGGCGTGATCACTTCGACGCCGCTGCGCGCCAGATCCGCCCAGTCGGAGATCTTCTTCGGGTTGCCCTTGCGCACCAGGAACACGATGGTCGAGGTGTAAGGCGAGGCGTTGTTCGGCAGGCGCTTCTGCCAGTCGGCCGGCAAGGATTTTGCGCGTTCGGCGATCTCGTCGATGTCGTAGGCCAGCGCCAGCGTCACCACGTCCGCATCAAGCCCGTCGATCACGGCGCGCGCCTGCTTGCCGGAGCCGCCGTGGGATTGTTTGAACGTGACGGTCTCGCCCGTCTTGCCCTTCCAGTACTTCGCGAATGCCGCGTTGTAGTCCGTGTAGAGCTCACGCGTCGGGTCGTAGGACACATTGAGCAGCGTGGTGTCGGCGCTTGCCGTGCCGGCAAGGCCAAAGGCGAGTGCCAGTGCGCACAGCGCGTGGCGGGGTCGAAGGATTTGCATCGTGGAGCCTCTCTGGGGTTCGTGCGAAGTCGATGAGGCGACTGTATCGAGCACCCCCCAAACCGAGAACGAAGAAAAATCGATAAGCAATTCCAGATAAGGATTGCCGCCCTGCCGCGATGAACCAGGGCGTCGGCTCACCCTTGCGACCGACGACCGCAATTCCGGCACAAACGATGTCATCGGCATGTTTCACCGTCTGCCCGACCCCGATATGCACCGCCGACGCGGCTTACAGCGCCGCGAGGAAGACCGGGCCGAGGACAAATTCGGACAAGTCCCCCTGCGACAACATATGTATTTTGTATGGGCGCATAAGCAGCACTCATGCATTCGAATCAGCAGCATCTGCGAACAGAGCCATCACAAGCGGCTCTGTAACGCACCAGTCTTGGCGACGACAGCCTGCGCAGCGGAGTCGTCGCCGCGCTGGCGACACCAGGCGGGGCCGCACAAGTGTCTTGAACACAAAAATAACCAAAAACGCCGGCTGCAATTACCACGCTAGAGGAGAAGCAATGAAGGTCTGGAATGCGCACAGCGCACGAGTGCTGTCGGCCGCAATGTTTGCGGCGGCCGGGCACGCGGCGTTCGCCAACTCGGCGATCGTTTATTACAAACCGGCGACGAGCTGGACGACTACCAATATCCATTACGGCGTGAACGGCACCTGGACGAACGTGCCGGGCGTCGCAATGGACAACGCCTGCACCGGCTGGAAGACCAAGACGGTCGACGTCGGCACCGCGACGAGCTGGCTGGTGACCTTCAACAACGGCGCCGGCACCTGGGACAACAACGCGGGCAAGAACTACACCGTCGGCACCGGCATCGTCACGATCAACAACGGCGTCGTGACGACAACCTCACCGTGCGGCGACATCATCCCCCCCACGGTACCGACCGGCCTGACTGCCGGCACGATCGCATCAACCTCGGCCACCTTCAGCTGGACGGCCTCGACCGACAACGTTGGCGTCGTTGCCTACGACATCTACCGCAACGGCAGCAAGATCAATTCGAGCACCACGACGAGCTTCACCGACAGCGGCCTCAGCCCCAACACCGCCTACAGCTACACCGTGTCGGCGCGTGACGCGGCGGGCGGTACATCGGCACAGAGCGCCGCGTTGCCGATCACGACGCTGCCGGCCGGTAGCAACAGCGCGACGGTCTATTACAAGCCGGCCGCTGGCTGGACCTCGATCAACATCCACTACGGCATCAACAACACCTGGACTACGCCGCCCGGCGTGTCGATGAGCCTCGCCTGTACCGGCTGGTATGCGAAGACGGTCAGCCTGGGCGATGCCAGCAGCTTCGCTGCGACCTTCAACAACGGCTCTGGCACCTGGGACAACAACGGCGGCAAGAACTACACGCTGGGCACCGGCAACGTGACCGTCAGCGGCGGCGTGATCGGCGCCGGCAATCCGTGTGCGGGCGTTGACACCAAGCCACCGAGCGTACCGGGCAGCGTTACCAGCACCGGCACGACGGCCAGCTCGATCAGCCTGAGCTGGGCCGCATCGACCGACGATGTCGGCGTGACCGGCTACAACATCTATCGAAACGGCGCGAAGGTCAATTCGAGCGCCACGACGAGCTACACCGACAGCGGGCTCGCCGCCAACACCGCCTACAGCTACACGATCTCGGCCTTCGACGCCGCCAAGAACGAGAGCGCGCAGAGCAGCCCGGCGTTGAGCGTCAGCACCCAGCCCGCCACCGACAGCAACGCGGTCGTGTACTACTACACGGCAACCCGCGGCTGGAGTTCGGTGAACATCCACTACGGCCTCAACGGCACCTGGACGACGCCGCCCGGCACGGCCATGAACGAAGCCGGCTGTACCAACTGGGTCAAGAAGACGGTGAACCTCGGTTCGCTGACCAGCATGAAGGCGGACTTCAACAACGGTTCGACCTGGGACAACAACGGCGGCATCGACTACACCATCAACGCCGGCACGACCACGGTTAAAGATGGCGTGGTAACCACCAACGCCGCGGCGCCGTGCGTCATCGACACCACGCCGCCGAGCAACCCGACGACGCTGGCCGGTACCGCCGACGGCACGACCGTGACGCTGACCTGGGTCGCCTCGACCGACCCTGAAAGCCCGACGATCACCTACTTGATCACGCGTACCGGCGGCAGCGGCACGCAAACCTTCACGGCCACCACGAATCGCTATGTGGATTCGAGCGGTGCGCCGAATACCACCTACAACTACACGGTGGTGGCGAAGAATGCGACCGGACTCAGCTCGGGCGCGAGCAACACCGCGCCGGTCACGACCGGCAACCAGAGCGTGACGAAGAAGCTGTTCAGCTGGGATAACGCCACGGTGTACTTCCTGCTGACCGACCGCTTCGTCAACGGCGACACGACGAACGACCGCTCCTACGGCCGCGAATCGGCCAAGGACGGCACCCCCTTCAGCAACCGCCTCAGCGACCTCCCGGCCGCGTTCCACGGCGGCGACTTGAAAGGCCTGCTCAGCAAGATCAACGAAGGCTACTTCGACAAGCTGGGCATCAACGTCATCTGGATGAGCGCGCCGTACGAGCAGATCCATGGCTTTGTCGCCGGCGATGGCCACAAGCACTATGGCTACCATGGCTACTACGCGCTGGACTTCAGCAGCATGGACAAGAACATGGGCTCGCGCGCCGACCTGCAAGCGGTGGTGGATGCAGCGCACGCCAAGGGCATCCGCATCGTGATGGACGTGGTGATGAACCACGCCGGTTACGACACGCTGAAAGACATGTGGGAATTCGGCTTCGGCGGCCTGAACGGCGGCTGGGAGAGCACCGCGTTCAAGACCGACGATCTGGTCGACTACAACACCCACATCAAGCCCTACATGGATCCGAACAACGCCAACTGGTCGCAGTGGTGGAGCCCGGATTGGCTGCGCGTGAGCAACGGCCTCGTCGGCTACAGCGCCTGTAACGGCACCGACGGCCTCACCGGCTGCGTCGGCTACCTGCCGGACTTCCGCACCGACAACATGTCGGCGGTCGGCCTGCCGCCGCTGCTGGTGAACAAGTGGACCAAGGAAGGCACGCTCAACGACAAGAAGGCATCGCTCGATGCCTGGTTCTCCAAGACCGGCCGCCAGCGCACGCCGGTGAACCACCTCGTGAAGTGGCTGACGGACTATGTGCGTGACTTCGGTATCGACGGCTTCCGCGTCGACACCGCCAAGCACGTCGAACTCGCCAACTGGAAGGTGCTGAAGGACGAAGCGCAGCGTGCGCGCCTCGACTGGATTGCCGCCAATCCGACCAAGGCCGCCCTGCTCTCCGGCGACACCGACTTCTGGATGACAGGTGAAGCGTGGGGCCACGGCACCGACCGCGACGGCTACTTCGACAACGGCTTCGACTCGATGATCAACTTCAACTTCAAGGGTGCGGCCACCAACCTCACCGGGATGGAGGCGACCTACGTCACGCTGGCCGGCGTCAATGCGGACAACAGCAAGCCGTACAACCTGCTCTCCTACATCTCCAGCCACGACGTGGGTCTGTACGACCGCGCCAACCTGAAGACCGGCCTCGCCGCGCTGCTGATGGCGCCTGGCGGTGTGCAGATCTTCTACGGCGACGAGAGCGGCCGTCCGAACCTGTCCTGTTGTGGTGACCATGTGTGGCGCAGCGACATGAACTGGAGCTCGCCGGATACGGCAGCCTTGGCACATGCGCAGAAGCTCGGCAAGTTCCGCAACGCGCACGTCGCAGTCGGCGCCGGCAGCCACCAGAAGCTGGCCGACTCGCCCTACACCTTCGCCCGCAGCAAGGGGACCGACAAGGTTGTAGTCGCCTTCGGCGCCAGCGGCAACGTGTCGCTCAGCGTCGCCGGCGTGTTTGCCGACGGCCTGCTGGTGCGCGACGCCTACACCGGCGCAACCGCCACGGTGTCCGGCGGCCGCGTCAGCGTCACCGCCGACAGCAACGGCGTCGTACTACTGGAAGACGCTGCCACCGTGCAGTAAGCCGAAATACCAGCCGCCCCCGTCGCCGGGGCCGACTGGCAACAAGGCAAAGCCCCGCCCGATGGCGGGGCTTTTTCATGTCTGGCACGGCACCGTGCAAGGTGGTAATCCCAAGCGCTTTCGCCAGAAATATGTCGTTGGGCGCTCAAGGTGAGATCGCACGCTTAGTATTACCAAGCCTTCCGAAGGCTCTCACTTTGAAACCATTTTGAAAAGTTGGCAGTTGGAATGAGAGCATCTCAACTTATCGGCATTCAATTTGAGAGTCTAGTTCCGCTCGATCAGACACGTCACCGATCGCGGCGCATGCACCATATGTCATGAGGCGAGAATCCCGAACACGCCTGGCAGGCGCATGACGGCAACGGTGGGCGCAATCGGCATCACTACTAGGAATGGGCCGCGAAGACGGAGGCCGTCGGCCTCATGCCTCCGGATACGGGCCAGCCGAGCGGCAAGTTCACCGGCGACAAGATTACGCATTCCGGCAGACTTGATCAGTAGTTCCGGTGGTTTCGATTACCCGGCGTCGTGACAGCCGCCGATGATGTTGAGCGGCAGGAGCCTGTGCGTAAAGCGCGGCATCGGCCGAGTCGCCTTAGCGTGTTCTCGGCCAAGGCCAAAACGGAATCGGCTTCGAAGAGTGTGAGCTCGAGGACCACTCCTCTCCACAGCCTCTCGGTAGACGTAGGAGAGCAACTCGGCCATAGCCGACATTGGCGCGGTTGCGCCCCCAGTGCGCACGAACGTCAGCTTTGAAATCCCATGGTCGCGCGTATCGACCCAATCCAGACCTTCGTGCAGCAGAGCCTGTCATCCCTTATAGCTCGCGCGAGCCGACGTTTCTCCAAGAATCGCTCTTATCGTTGGCTTTGGCGTAAGACGCGCGTGAGGTCGCCGATTCATCCCTTGGCGATCATCATCGGCGTCAAGTAATTCAAGCGTTCGTCCGACCTGCCGAATTGTCTCCCGCACTGGGTGTAGATCCGCTTTGTTCTTCCGGTCGTTGGGCTGCGTAGCTCGATTGAGTGAGGGGTACGGACTGCGACACTACAAACGGTCAATCGATGCAGCGCTTGTGGCGTAAGCGTCCGGCGAACCCATCTTGAGACGCGCTCCCGGGGCGTGAAGGATGGTGTCCACCAAGAAAATAGGTGGACACCATGCAAGAGAGTCAGAGTCGGTCGCGTCGCGTGCATAGCGCGTCGTTCAAGGCGCAGGTCGTTACTGAGAGCGAAGCGGCGGGCGCGTCGGTCGCGCAGGTA